>CAZUCC010000004.1:102731-118875 GCA_964619065.1 uncultured Acidobacteriaceae bacterium
TTCTTGGGGTTGTAGAACAGCGGGTTGTCGATGCCGGCGAAGCCGGGGCTCATGCCACGCTTGATGACCATCACCGTGCGCGCTTTGTCCACGTCGAGAATTGGCATGCCGTAAATTGGGCTGGAGGCGTCGGTGCGGGCAGCGGGGTTGGTGACATCGTTGGCGCCGATGATGAGCGCGACATCGGTTTGCGGGAAGTCGCCATTGATGTCGTCCATTTCGATGAGGCGGTCGTAGGGAATGTCAGCTTCGGCAAGGAGCACGTTCATGTGGCCGGGCATGCGCCCCGCTACGGGGTGGATGGCGAACTTGACCTCCACACCTTTCTTGGTGAGCGCGTCGTACATTTCGCGGACTTTGTGCTGCGCCTGCGCGACAGCCATGCCGTAACCGGGAACAACCACGACTTTGTTGGCGGCAGCAAGAATTCCGGCGGACTCTTCCGGAGTCGCACTACGCACGGTCTTCTGCTCTCCCGCTCCGGCAGCGGAGGCTTGCACTTGCCCGAAGGCGCCGAAGAGCACGTTCGAGAACGACCGGTTCATGGCCTTCGACATGATGACGGAAAGAATGAAGCCGGACGAGCCATCGAGCGCGCCCGCGATGATGAGCAGTTTGTTATTGAGAACGAACCCCATGGCAGCGGCGGAAAGACCCGCATACGAATTCAAGAGTGAAATCACTGTGGGCATGTCCGCGCCGCCGATGGGAATGATCATCAGCACGCCGATGATGAGAGGAATAAACACCATCAGCGGGAAGAGATGCGTAGCTCCCGGATGCACGACCAGATACCCGGCGCTGCCGACAGCGATCAACATGAAAACCAGGTTGACGATGTTCTGGCCTTTATAGGTGATGGGCCGCTGCGGCAGAATTTCCTGCAGCTTGCCCGCCGCCATCAGGCTGCCAGTGAACGTCAGCGATCCGAGGATAACTTCCATACCCAGAACGGTCATCATGAACGGTGAGATATTGGGCGATTGCAAATAAAACTCAGCAGTACCGACGAGCGTGACGCACAAAGCGCCGAAAGCATGACTCAGCGCCGTCCGCTGCGGGACGGCTGTCATTTGCACTTTACCGAGCGGGACGCCGATGATGCTGCCCAGTACGAGCGCGGCGACAATCCATTTCCATTCGACGATGTCTTTGTGCAGCAGCGTGCCACAGATGGCAAGCAGCATGCCGATTTCGCCAGCGAAAACGCCGCGGCGGGCGGAGGCGGGAGAACTCATCCAGTGCAGCGAGAAGATGAACAACACGCTGGCGATGAGGTAAACGAGTTCGATGGTGTATTGAATCAGGGCTTGTTCGGTCATGGTCTATTCGCTTACTTGTTAATCCGCTACTTCGTCGGCCGGCTGGTCTTGAACATCTTCAACATGCGGTCCGTGATGATGAAACCGCCGACGATATTGACGGTGGCAGCGACAACCGCGATGGTTCCTAGAACTGTGGCGAAGGTGCTCTTGTGCTCGCCTGCCAGGACAATGGCTCCAACCACAGCGATGGCATCGAGCGCATTCGTGAGCGACATGAGCGGCGTGTGCAGCAAGGGCGAGACGCGGCGAATGACCAGGAAGCCGACGAATCCCGCCAGCATGAAGATGTACAGACTATCGATCAGATTCGACGGCATGATTCCTCCCACGCTCTCAGCTGAGTCGTATCAGGGCATGGCTTCAGCCATGCCACAAAGCTCCAAGAAAAGGGGCCTTAGCCCCTGAAAATTACTGCGCGACTAACGCAGGAAGAGCGAAAAATTCACGAACACGGGTGTTCGCCACTTCCCCGTCGCGCGTAAGCAATGTTTCGCGGACGATATCATCCTCGAGGTTTATTTCCGATTTCTGATCTTTCTTGAAAAGATTCAGCAAGAAATTGGTTAGATTGCGCGCATAGAGCTGGCTGGCGTGGTACGGAGCCGTGCTGGCAATGTTGTAGCGCCCAATGATGGTGACACCATGCTGAATCGAGGTCTCGCCCGGCTTGGTCAGCTCGCAGTTGCCGCCACGCTCGGCGGCGAGATCGAGAATGACCGAACCCGGAATCATCGCCTTGACCATATCCGCAGTGACCAGCACCGGTGCTTTTTTGCCAGGAATCACGGCTGTAGTAATGACAATGTCGTTCTCTGCTACAACCTTGCCCAGTAACTCGCGCTGCTTCTGATAGAACTCTTCACCCTGGGCCGTGGCATAGCCTCGGGCATCCTGCGCATCCTTGGCTTCGATGGCAAGCTCCACAAAACGTCCACCCAGGCTCTGTACCTGCTCCTTGACCGCGGGGCGAACATCGTAAGCCGATACCACCGCGCCCAAGCGGCGAGCCGTAGCGATGGCCTGAAGTCCAGCAACGCCAACACCTAAAATCAAAACACGCGCCGGAGTCACCGTTCCAGCGGCCGTGGTCATCATGGGCAGAATTCTCGGCAGCGTATCGGCGGTAATCAGAACGGACTTGTACCCGGCAATCGACGCCATGGTGGAAAGCGCGTCCATCGCCTGGGCGCGCGTAGTGCGCGGCATCAGCTCAACCGCAAACGCCATCGCTCCGGTCGCGGCGATTTGCTGGACGATTTCGAGCGATCCGAGAGGGCGCAGGAATCCGACGAGGATCTGGTCTTTGCGCAGAAGCGGGATATCGGCCTTGCCGGTCAGGTCGTTCGCGCCGTAGCAAAGCACTTGCGTGATGATGTCGGCGGTCTTGAAAAGCTCGGCGCGCGTGGGGACGATCTTCGCGCCTTTTTCCGTGTACAAGTTGTCCGGGTATCCAGCTTCGGCACCCGCGCCGCTTTCGACGGCAACTTCAAACCCAGCCTTCGTGAGGTTTGGCACCACTAGCGGAACCAGCGAAACCCGTCGCTCGCCAGGGTAAATCTCCTTCGGGACACCGATGATCAAACCATGGTCCTTTCCGTTGGGCGATTTCCCCGCCCGCCGTACTTCGACAGCAGAGCTAGTCATGATACAGGAATCTGAATTTTAAATGATGGGCGCGAATGGCGGCTATCGAATCCCCTACGATTCAGCGCGGAGCAATGTTACGGGAATTGCGGATCCCTGTCCTCGACGGTAGCTCGGATGAGTTCGACCAGCTCCGCCACCACCGAATCCGGGAGATGCTCGTGCGTCAGGCTCTCGCACAAGGCGGTAAGATCAACTAGTCGTGCCAGCCGACGCCAGTTCTCCGGCAGTTTACCGCCAGCCCGCAGATAGCCCTCCGAGAAATGCGGCTCGGTGAGAGGCTTCGAAGACTTTTCGTAGCGCAGGAAGTGGCCAATATCGGCAAGCGGCGAACCCGAAATGGCGAACTCCCAATCCAAAACAGCCACTACAACCCATTCTCCGGCGACGCTTCGTACCAGCAGGTTTCGTTTCCCGAAGTCCCCGTGAACGAGGCAAGCTTCGCCGTCCAGTTGAGCTAGTTCTCGTGCCCACGCCCAGATCAGGGCATGCGTATGATCGCGCAAACCCTCTTGCATACGCAGCCGCAGGTTCGCTGAAGCGAGACATAAATCCACGAAGCTCGGGATAGGATCCGCACCTTCCAAAAGTGGCGCTGTGACGCTTGGTCCGGGGGCCAGCCACCCTGGATTCGAGAAAGTGGTGCGGCCGATCGAAGCCAGGGTTGCGCCTGCGGAGCGCGCCCCTTGGGCGATCGCATTCGTATCACCACTGCGTATCAGGTCTCGGAAACTCATTCCTTCCACGTAACGCATCAGGGCAAATGGAGGAATGTCCTCTAAGCTACTTGGCTCCGAGTGAATCATTTCTGGAACCGGAACCGATGACCCCACCAGGCGGAATAGATCCCGCTCTTTCTGGCAGATTGAAGCATCGTGCTCGTAGACACGGAGCACGATTGGCTCGGACCTGGATTCGAGCCAGAGCTTGAAGTTTGCGTTGCGGAGACCGTCGGTCAACGGCAGCATGTCCACAACGCGGCTGCGCGGAAACGCGGTATGAACCATACGCTCCACGAGCGCGGCCGGCAACGTGCGGCGCGGCTCCGCACGGGCCCAGCGGGCTTCTTCAGGAGTGCCAGGGATCATAGTCGGTATTATCGCTGATCCTTTCCGTCGATCCTTCCCCTTTCTGGCCCGGCCAGCCCTCTCTGGACAGCCTGTGTTGACGGCACGTGGACCTGGCTCTTGACATTCGCCTTTTATTCGCTAAAATCGCGGTATGGCTATTACACGGCGGCAACGGCAGGTCTACGACTACATCGCGCGCTTCGTGCAGGAGAAGGGTTATTCGCCTTCGTTCGAGGAGATCGGCGACGGCATGGGGTTGAACTCGCTCGCGACCGTGCACAAGCATATTTCGAATTTGGAAACCAAGGGCCTGCTCAAGCGCGGCTACAACCGCAGCCGGTCGATTGATCTGCTGCCGGTGAAGGGCAAGCTCAAGCAGGCCATGGGCATGGGCGCGAGCATGAGCACCGAGCTTCGGTTGCCGCTGATGGGGCGTATTGCTGCCGGTCAGCCCATCGAAGCGATGGAAACCCCGGAGACGATTTCTCTGGCAGATTTTGTGCAGTCGAAGGAAGTCTTCGTTTTACAAGTACGCGGCGAATCCATGCAGGACGAGCATATTGTCGACGGCGACTACGTGCTGGTGGAGAAAACGAAGACAGCCCACAACGGGGACATCGTCGCCGCGCTGGTGGATGGATCCGACAGCACCTTGAAACGCTTCTACAAAGAAGGCGACAAGATCCGGTTACAGCCCTCGAATGCCGCGATGAAGCCGATCATTGTTCCGGCGGTAGCCGTGCAATTGCAAGGACGGGTTATTGGAGTGCTGCGGAAGTACGCGTAGACCTCGAATGTCAAGCTCGTAGATGCTCCGGTAGTGAGCTACCTTGAGAAAACCTCATGCCCGTTAAGAAAAAGGCCCCAGACGCCAAATTTCTGAACGTCGATCTTGATATTTATTCGAGATCTGATCTCCAGCCCCTCGTTAACGGTTTCGGCGAGAGGGTGATCGCTTTGTATGTAGGCCGCGAGAGAAGGAGGTACTCGGCTCATCTCGAATTGGCCGTCCAAAGACCCTCTGCGGATGCCACCATACGTGCATTTTGCACCCTAATCCGAGCCCTCCCTAAAACGGAGCGCGAACTGTGGAATCGTGCAAAGACGCGAGAGTTCAGCGTCGGCGTGCAAGCAGGACCGCAGCCGTTTGCGTGCGATTTTAGGATCGAAGCTCAGACCATAAAAGCCGTGGCCGAGTTGGGTGCGCTCATTGTCCTGACTGTCTACGGTCCGGAAAGGGCGAAACGCAGGAATGCCTCAAAGTAGCCCACTACCGACGCTCCAGCTCGCGACACGCTATGGTAGTGCTCATGTCATGTCGAGTTTGGGCACACTTCGCAAGTCGCCTCGCACTACTCTGGCGGTAATCTTTTTAACGGTCGCTCTCTTGTCCACTCCCTGTTTTGCCGCCACGTACCAGTACGTTCGTCTGGGGCACGCTGAAGATGCGTCGTCGAAGCCCATTGCTGGATTTGCGCTGATGGGTGGGGGCGACGACCTCGACAGCGCTTTCAAGTGGCTGTGCGATCGCGCGGACGGCGGCGATTTCCTTATCCTGCGCGCACGTGGCGACGACGACTACAACCCGTATGTGAACGGATTGTGCAAACTGAATTCCGTTGCGACTTTGATCATTCCGGATCGAGAATCCGCGCAGGATCCGAAAGTCGCGAAAATCATTGCGAACGCGGAAGCCGTGTTTATTGCCGGGGGAGATCAGTCGCGTTACATCAATTTCTGGCAGGGCACTGGAGTGCAAAAAGCGCTGGAGGTCAACATTGCCGCTGGCAAACCTATTGGAGGTACCAGCGCCGGTCTCGCCGTGCTGGGACAGTTTTTGTATTCCGCGCAGGGAGATGCTCCGGATGATCCGGACCTTACCTCACGGCAAGCGCTCGCCGATCCTTACTTTGAGCGCGTAACGGTGCGGCGGGATTTTGTGAAGATTCCCATTCTGCAGGACACTCTCACGGACACGCATTTCAAAGCGCGCGACCGCATGGGGAGGAGCCTGGCTTTTCTTTCCCGGATTGTTCAGGATGGCTGGGATGCGCAGCCGAAAGAAATTGCCGTCGATGAAAAGACGGCGGTTCTGGTAGAGCCTAATGGAGAGGCGTCGGTGGTGGGTTCGAGCGTCGTTTACTTTATGCGCGTGACGAAGGCGCCTGCGACATGTCAGCCGAAGACGCCGCTTACTTTGCGCGACGTTTCCGTGGTGCGGGTTCCGGCCGGGGGAAGTTTTCATGTCGCCGCGTGGACGGGCGAAGGAGAAGCATATTCGCTCTCTGTTGAGAATGGCGTTGTCACCTCAACCCAGCCGGGCGGCACAATTTATTAAAGCCCTTCGCGGGATTGCACGTTGCAGTCAGGCAAAACAAAACGCCCGGAATCTACCGGGCGTTCGCCTTATCCCTCAAATTCCATTAGCTCATGTGCTTGTCGATGACCTTCTCGATCGTTTCTTTCGGCACATAGCCTACGATCTGTTCCTTCACCTGGCCATCCTTGAAAATCAAAAGCGTGGGGATGCCGCGAATGCCATAACGGCCCGGCGTGCCGGGGTTCTGGTCCACGTTCATCTTGGCCACTTTGACTTTGCCACTGTAACTCTCCGCCACCTGATCGACGATCGGCGACAGGGCCTTGCAGGGGCCACACCAAACGGCCCAGAAATCAATCAGTACGGGTTGATCGGACTTCAAAACTTCCTGGTCAAAATTCGCGTCAGTCACTTCCAGGATTGCTGTGCTTGCCATGATTCCTCCAAAAGTTATGCGGCGCAAACGGTGGCGCCGCGCGGGACGTCAACTATCGTAACACCTCCATAGGTAGATGCTGCAGTAAGGCGGAAGTTGCAGGCGCAGACCGAGGCACAGCAAGCAAAGGACTTAAGGTAGCTCTGATTGGGTGCAAAGTTGACAGTGTGTATTTCTTTACAGGGCGTCAGGGCTACAGGGCCGCCTGTGGACTTGGATTACTCAAAACAACCAAAACTCGGAGGCAAGGAGCCGAGCTCATGAAGATTGTCAGGTGCATTTGCATACGCTACCAACAAGTTGCGTCCACCAAAATAAAAGCGCCCTGACGAATCAGGACGCCTCGGCTCGGCAGCCCTCCCCCAGGTCTGCCAAACTTACAAGAGCGAGTGTAGGACGGATGCGCACTCTGGCCTAGATCACTACAGTAATCTCGAGTTGAGCGGCACAGTAACCTGGGATGGTTACCTGACTCAAAGTTTCCTGCGTCCTACGGACGATGCCATGTCTTACCGCCGTCCTTAGTGGTCCAGACTTCATGGCTGACGGTTTCGATTCGGCCATGCTGGGCATCCTGAAAGTCCAGGGTCACGATATCGCCGGTGAGTGTCGCGTGCCGGTCGCGCACGATCACTTGGATGAAGTGGCTGCCACCATCGGAAGAATGGAAAAGTGCACCGGTATGTCCACCAGCCCAGACGTGAAAGCCCGCCGTAGCCACCACGCGCAGCTTGACAGGTTGGCCGAGGCTGACGCTTTCCCAGCTTTTCCCACCATCGAAAGAGCGCTGCAAATCGCCCGCGCCGGTAATCTGCCAGGTTGCGGCCTGAAGGGCCCTGCCGAAAACAGCCATGTTCCCGATTCGCGCGGAGCTGGCGTGCAACTCGCTTGTTTTATCGAGGCTCGCTTTTTTGTTGGAAGTTTCCGTCTGGACTGAAGAAGCTTCCGCCGCGACAGTGACTGTTTCCGAAACCGTGCCCACCTGCAACCTCGCATCCACGGCAATAGCCGGGGATTCGAGGTTGACTCCTTGGCGGATATAGTCCTGAAACCCACTCTTCGAGACAGCGACTGTGTAAGGGCCCGTTGGGACAGAAGGCACATCGTAGATGCCCGCTGAGTTCGTGGCAGTGACAATTTTCTCGCCTGTTACGGTATTTGTGATCGTAACTTTCGCGTCCGCTATTACTCCATTCGAGGCATCGACCACTTGCCCTCGGATTTCTCCCTGTCTCAAAACAGGCGCAGTGGCAACAGCTCCTGCAACGACCGTCTGCGCGTAAGCGCCGACTTCAACCTGCCCCGAAGCACTCCCTGTCGCGGGATTTTTCTCTTTGGCACGATCCTTCTCGTCCTTTTGCGCAATTTCATCCTGAGCGAATTTGTCTTGAGTCACCTTAGCTGCGTCGGGATTGGCTCCATTCTGTTTCGCAACTTCCGCGTCGGGAGCCTCGGCAGGTTTCGAGTCGCCTCTCGCAGCACCCGCCGACCCTGGCGCTAACTGGACTAGCTGGTTAACATCGCGGCCGTTCAGTGGCAGATTCCGTTCGTTGGTATCTGTCTTGTTGTTGGAAATTGTGTTGTTCGCAATGTAGCCTGCCGCGTTGTTATTCATTGGTGAAGGCCCGTGGGCAAAAGGCACAACCGGACGCCTCGCTCTCGAATAGGCAGCGATTGACGCGTCGGCGCCGAGCCGCGGTGGGACCGCTGGTTGCACAGCGAATTTTCGTTCCGTGCGCAACTCGCCGCCAACCGTTGAGGCAGATTTGTCCGTATCCTCTAAGTTGGGCTCGCTTGCCGCAGGGGAGGACATCGGCGGAGAAACGCGCTTCTCTGCAACCAACGCTTCGCTAGGTTGCCTCTTATGGAGCACAGCCAAAGTAACGGCCAGGACAGCGCACGCCGCCAAGGCTCCC
The DNA here is from genome assembly GCA_964619065.1 of uncultured Acidobacteriaceae bacterium. Taxonomy (GTDB): domain Bacteria; phylum Acidobacteriota; class Terriglobia; order Terriglobales; family Acidobacteriaceae; genus JANXUC01. The sequence goes on from CAZUCC010000004.1 coordinate 111,443, forward strand.
CAGCGTAAAAATAATCCGCGCGAGCCCTGCGGTCTGGCCCTGATTAACACACCGCCCGTGGTTGCTTCTTCCGGTTGCGCGAGCGCAACAACCTCACGGCATGCCGCGCACACAGCGAGGTGCTTCATGACGATGTTGCGCTCAGGGTCGGGCAGAGTCTGTTCGACAAACGCAGTCAGCAGGTCAGCCTCGGGGTGCGAGGCCGCATCCGCGCGAGCTTCTCGCTCCGCCAACCTGTTCGTCACGATTTTGGGCATCTCAAACAACTGCAACTCCTGTTGTGACCGGCTATCGGCTTTCGGCCCTTCCAAAACTACTTCCACCCCTTCTTGCTGATAGAGCGTTCCTCATTTTGGGCTCTCTCTTGCCTCTGCACGAACCTCCTGTGGGGAGAACGTTCCTACTGCTGATTCTTGCGTGAGTCGGGCACGTAGATCCACACCCAGGTCACGCACGTCCGTGTCCAAAGATTCTTCGGCTTGGCGGCGGCTCATGCCACGGCGGCCCAGTTCGGAGAGGATCTGCTTTCGCAGGCCTCGTGCCAGCTTATCCACGCGGCGGCTGATGGTGGATTCATGCACGCCGAGCGTCCGGGCGACCTCGGCCAGCGTCCGCCCGTCCAGATAGTAACTGGCCAGGACGTAGCGGTCCTCTGCCGTGAGCGAATCTAAAACCGCGTCGATGGCTTGGCCGATGCGCGGGTCCGGACTTTGGCCCCCTGTTGTCCCTGCCGCTTCCGAAACTTCCGCGGCGAACTGCCTTCCCTGCTCCACTTCCTCATCCAGGCTTGTGGTGCGGCGTGTTTTACGGTAGCGGTTTACGAACTCCTGCGCCAGGACGGTGCGGAGCCAGCCCTCGAGCGAGCCTCGTCCCGTATACGAAGCCAGCTTGGAAACACGCTCGCCCCGCGAGTTCACACCATAAAGATCGGCATACAGCGAATCCGCCAGTTCGCGGGCCGACGCCGCTTCGCGGGCGATCCCTAACGCCATCTCGAAGAGTTTTTCCCGATAGCGAGTCAGGAACACTTCCCAGGCACGCTCGTTACCTTCCGCACATCCGCGAGCCAGCGCGAGTTCTTCTAGGCGCAGTCCCTTGAAGAAAGCCGAAGCGTGGCTCGCTTGTGCCTCCGAGGGCAGGTATTTGGAGCCAATCGCCAGAAGGATTTGTGCAAAGTCTTCGCGCTGGATACCCCAGTCAGCGGAGCGGCTCTGCAGGCACAGTTCCTCGAGAACCGGCTGCAGCGCCAATGCGAGTCCGGATGCGGGTTGGGGCATGCCACTCATTACAGTCGGGAGTCGACCGTCATCTGTTGGATGCTACCAACATATTTGACGCAAGGGCGGGGAAAAAGGCCGTTCTTCCCTCAACAGGGTAGGAAGCGGCACCCCGGGCCGGGAGCAAGGCGCCACTTGGCTCGGGGTGTATTTACCCCAAGTGCGACTAACGAGGTGCCACTTATGAAGTTTTTGCTATTTACGACGATCGTGGGATTGGCAGTGATTTGGGGAGGCGTGGCGGCTGCGCCTTCGCGTGTAGCGGCAGGTGGGCCAGATTCGGGAACGGATTACAGGGTGCTTGGCCCGATTCACCAGGGCAATTTGACGGTGTTTCCGGTGGTGGTAGCGAACAGCCGGGATACGCGTGAGTTCTTGACGCTCGACGAAGGCTTGCGGTCAGGCGAGGTTGTCGTCACAGAGTCAGGCCGTGTGCAGCCGCTGATCCGGCACCGGACAAGACATACGCCTATACACGAAGGAGCGCAGGTCAATCAGCTGGTGCTGGTCAACAATTCAAAGCGTCCGTTGGTACTGCTCGCGGGCGAGATCGTTACCGGCGGAAAGCAGGATCGCGTCATTGCCAAGGATCGCATTGTGCCCGCGGAGAGCGAGCCCGTGGATTTGGGCGTGTTCTGCGTAGAGCCAGGACGTTGGGTGGAAAAATCTGCTAGCTTTGGGGCGCTCGGCGGCAATATGGCGGCACCCAGCGTGCGGTTGCGCGCTATGAAAGACAAGGACCAGCAACAAGTTTGGGATTCGGTACGCAGCTCGCGGGCGAACATCGCCGGCCAGGTGGCAGGATCAGCCGCGGCTGAGGTTCAAGCCACGAGTTCCTACGCAGGCGTCATGGAAAACGTCGAAGTCAAGCGGAAGCTGGACACTGTGGCCGCGCCCATTGAGCGCGACTACTCCAAGGTAATTCGCGAGTTGCGGGACCGGAACGCAGTGGGCGTGGTGGTCGCCGTGGATGGCGAGATTATTTGGGCTGACATTTTCGCGAGCACGCAATTGCTGGAAAAATACTGGCCCAAGCTGGTGCGCTCCTATGCAACGGAAGCGCTGCTCTCGCGGGCGAGTGACCGCGAAGTCAGCCTGAAGCACGCGCAGGCCTTCGTCGACCAGCTCGAAGGCAACCATGAAACTGTGGAACGGGAACCCGGGTTGTATCGCCACACCGAAGTCAACGGGGATGGCTACAAGGTATTTGTGCTGGCGTCGTTGCTGCCGAAAATGGACTTCGACGTCCACATCGCCAAGATGGCGGAATGAAGATAGCGGAGTGAAGACAACGGGGTTGGGACGAAGGGCGTTGCCTTGGCGGATCGCACTACTGGGAGTGAGGTTCGTCGAGGCAACGCGAGAGGGGGAAACGCGAATCCTACGTTTTGTCGACTGAACCTAGACGCCTAAGTAGAACCAAAATGCTTTCGTCTGAGGCATAATTAGACGGTCGAGTTGGGCTTGGCCGGGCCTGACGAATTGTCTATAAATTCCTTGAAGAGGATCCCCCTTTATGAAATTCAAGAAGCTAGCTGTAGCTGTAGCGATGGTTGCGATGGGATTGTGTACCTTGGCGGCCGCCGACAAGAAACCAAAGGTTCCCAAAATGAAGCCTGCACAGAATGAACACCGGAACAATTCCGCCACACGTTCTGAGAAGCAGGCCGACGAACAACGCGCGAAAGAGCTGCTGCGCGAGGAGCAGGATTTGCTTCGCCAGGCAAAAGAAAAGAAGCTCCAAGCGGAAGCCCTGATCCGTCAAGAGAAGGCTCTCCACAACGAGGAGCGGTCGCAGGTACACACCGAAAGAGTGGACAAGAAGGACCGGCGCGTGCTGCAGGGTGACGTTCGGCAAGAGAGTAGTGAGCGGTCCCGTCTCAACCATGAGGCCGATCAGCTTGAGCACGAGCGCGAGGCTTTGGTCCGACAGGCAAATGAGAAGGCCGCCGAGCGCAAGGCCATCGAAGCGCAGATTCGTTCGAACAATGGACGCAACCGGAAGTAGTTCACGTCAAATATGAGAAGGCCAGCAGTGGTGCAGTTGGGATATTTCGACAAAATTGTCATTCCGAAGCGCGGCAGTAGCGCGCGAGGAATCTGCTCTTTTACTGCCAGGAGCAGATTCCTCGCCGATAGACCTGGCTCGGAATGACAAAGCCAGAAGAGTGTATTTACGAAACTGCACCACGACCAGAAGGCCGCGTCTCTTGGAGCGTGGCCTTTTTCTTTTGCCAATTCCCGGCGCCTCACGGAAGTTGGTCGGTCACGCTCGGCATCCCGGTTCAACCAATTTGCTACACTGGCGGGTCGCAAAGTTTCTCATTCTTAGACTCCTAAGGACAGGCGGCGCATGGCTGACGACAAGTTTTATACGGCTCGGGTCACGAAGCGGGCTGACTTTGCCCACGACCTCTGGATGGTCCGCATGGATCCGGGCGGCGAGTTTAAATTTTCTCCCGGACAATACGGAACGCTGGGCGTGGACCGCGGCGACGGGAAGAAGATTGAGCGAGCGTATTCCATTGTGTCGTCTCCGTACGAGACCGAACTGGAATTTTTCTTTGAGCTGGTGCCGGAGGGCGCACTCACGCCGAAGCTGTTCCAATTGCAAGTGGGAGACACTTGCTCGCTCCGCAAAGTAGCCAAGGGCAAGTTTACGCTGGACACGCAGAGCGGGCATAAGAATCATCTGCTGATTGCTACGGTAACCGGTGCAGCACCCTACATCAGCTACGTGCGGACCATGTACAAAGATTGGAAAGAGGGCAAACTCACCGGAGATCACAAGCTGTTCGTCCTGTTTGGGGCCAGCCGGTCGTATGAATTCGGATATGCGCAAGAGCTGGCGAAGTTCGCGGCGGAAGTACCCTGGTTGAAATTTGTACCCACCGTGAGCCGTCCGTGGGACGACCCGGAATGGAAGGGTGAAGTCGGCCGTGTTGACGAACTCATCCGTAAATACGCCGACATGTGGGGTATGGCAGGAGACAACACGACTGCGTATCTTTGCGGACACCCGGACATGATCGAGCACGGAAAAGGAATTCTGAAACGCCGCGGCTTCGTCAAGGAAGGTATGCGCGAGGAAGTGTACTGGATTCCACCGAAAGCGGGCGCTGCGACTTAGCTCTCCGTTTCCGCCGGTCCGAAGACCACCAGAACCACCAGCTCTTCTTCAATGGAATGGAAACGGTGCTCTGCACCGGCTTCCACAAAGATCACCGTCCCCTGGGTCACGAGCCGGTCTTCGGAGGACTCGTGATCGCGTGTGATCTTCATGCGTGCGCGTCCGCTGATGACATAGTAAATTTCATCCTGCCGGTGCGGCGTTTGCTGATCTTCGCCTTCTTTGGGCAACACGTAAATCCCGGTGCTGATCGCGGGCACTCGGAGAAATTCCCAATAGCGTTTGCCGCTGGCGGCCCGTTCGGCTTGCAGTTCGGAGAGTTTAAAAAAGCGCTGCATGACAAGGGTTTCGGCCTGGACTTTCACCTTCGGACTTCATCCGGATGTTCACCCAAACGGATGTTCACCCAAAGACCCCGGCGAAAATAATCTCTGTGAACTGATCCACCAGGTCCCCCTCCGCAATGGGGCCATCCGGGCGGTGCCACTGGTAAATCCAGTTGATCATCCCCAGGAGCGCGAACGCTGCCGCTTTGGGAGTGACGCGGCTCTTCGATCCCCGGGCACGTTGCGCGTCGGCGATCAAGCCTTCCACGAAGTGCACATACTCTTTCTTGCGCGCGTTAATGAGCTTGCGAAATTCCGCGGGTAGCGGATGGTTTTCATGCAACATCACGGTAATCTCACGGTCGCGAGTTTGCAAAACCACGTGAATGTGCAAGCGGATGCAGGTACGCAGACGCTCCTCCGCATCGGCGATCAGGAGGACAGGCTTCTTGACCTGCTCCTCGGTAATGTCCATCGCGTGCTGCATGATGTGGAACAGGATTTCATCTTTGCTCTGGAAGTGGTGATAGAGCGCTCCCTTGCTCAGGTCGAGAGCCGCCGCCAGGTCGTTCATAGACGCGGCGTCGTAGCCACGCTCGCGAAAGAGCTGCGCAGCCGCGTGCAAAATTTCGTGCCGGGAGTCCGTTGAGGGGCGAGTCATCCGTGAGAAATGGTACAGACAGCGGAGGAGGTTCTGCAAATTTAGTTTTCGGGAGGCGTTGAGTTGGTCCTGTGGTGACCCTGTACTTATTCCCTGAACTTCAAAGAATGAAGTTCAAGCGCCTTCTGCAAATCGGGATCATCACGTCGAATTGTTTGGTGCTCCTTGACGTTGATTTGAAACGGCTCGAACAAAGCCCAATTCTCAATGTCGTGCCCATATTTCGAAAGGTAATAAATCCCGGAGAAACCAGCGTAAGAGACGATGCGGGATACGAATTGGGTAAGAATTCGAGGAGCGGTTTTCTGCAGGACAGAGGCGTCGACGTCCTCCACTCCGAACTTCTCCAGTTGGGCCGCTAACGACCTCCGCAGGCGGCTGATCCACTCGCTGCTACCAATGTCGGCATAGTCGCCGTCGGCAGTGGCAATTCCCATGATCCGTTTCTCGACCCATTCGACGGGCACTTCCCCGAGAGGAAGATAGTCCTCTGCTCCCTTAATCTTCGCCAGCTCTGTGTGGAGTTTGGGATCAACGCGGAACCGGGCCAGCGTTTCGAGAAAGCAACCGAGTCTTTGCGAGGACGCGTAGAGAACGCGGTAGGTTGCGTCAGGGTCGTCAAAGCGGTTGCCGAACGTTCCGTCATGCCCGGCTGAGGCCCAGTCGGGCGCAGCCCAGGGATCAGGCTTTCTCCCCAACCGATAGATCACGCCGGAGGGTTTCAAGAATCTCTATCCTCCAGCGAGAAACGCACGCGCGGCCCCTAGAATCTCCGGGCCGACGAGCTCAATATCTTCTTCCCGCAGCAGCCGGATCGGGGCGCGGTCGTTCAACTCAGGATTCAGCCCTGTCAGCCAAGCCTGAACTACCCGCGGCCCTTCGTGATCATGGATCACCTTCGCTAACCGGTAAGCGAGCCGCAATCGTTCTTCGACTCCCTTGTAGGACTCCGAGCCTGCCATCCAGCGTTCGATGGCTCTTGTGTCCTTGACCGAGGCGATGTATGCCGTCAATTTCTTGCCGATGATTTTCGTCAATTCTTCGACGAGTTTTGGAAACTCCAGTGTCGTCGCTTCGCGGTACGCCAACAGATCTGGTCGCGGTGAAGTGAGCACTGCCATGTTATTTGGAGGGCTCCTTTGGCCCAACGTCAGTGTATCAAAATACCTATTAAATAACAATATAATACCCAGTCAATAGCGAGGCCTTGACACAGGCTCGGAATGCGGCTTACGCTAACCTCATCAAGCCATGAACCTCCATACCAAAAACGCAGCCGAAATCGCACGAATTAGCGTGCGAGTGCGAGTTATTGTGCGCCCCGGGCGCGTTTCTGGAGGAGTGGATATCGGCTAAAAGTTAGAAACCGAAGAATCCGAACCCACCGCCAGAAACGCAACCTGGTGGTGGGTTTTTCGTTTTGGGCGAATTTTGGCTGGAACAATCCAGTTAGGAAACGGGGGATCTTGCGGTTACCTGGTCTTACCGTTGAGGTCAGGAAAATGGCAAAAACCCTTGACATAAGCAGGGGTACAGCCTAACCTAGTGCAATCTAACCGACCGGTCGGTATTTTGCCCGGTCTGCTCTTATATCCAGTCTTCGAGGAGAAACTACTGTGGCAGCGAAACTTTATTACGAGCACGACCAGAATCCGACGGCATTGGCGGGAAAGACGATTGCCATCCTCGGCTACGGCAGCCAGGGCCATGCCCAGGCGCAGAACCTGCGGGATAGGGGCTACACCGTCATTGTGGGCCTGGACCCTGAGCGCGGCTCGGCGAAGCAGGCGCGGGCGGACGGCATGACGGTGGTGACTCCGGCAGAGGCCGCCAAGCGCGCGGACTGGATCCATATTCTGACGCCGGATGAAACGCAAGCGGCGCTCTATACGGCGGCCATCGAGCCACACCTCACTCCGGGCAAGATTCTCGGCTTCTCGCACGGATTCAGCATCCACTTCAAGTCCATCGTTGCGCCCAAACATGTGGACGTGGTGATGATCGCGCCCAAGAGTCCGGGGCATTTGCTGCGCCGTGTG
>CAZUCC010000005.1:0-99759 GCA_964619065.1 uncultured Acidobacteriaceae bacterium
GCCCGGCGAAACCGTAGTCGAGGGAAAAGAAAAAGCAGATTCCTCAGGGCGGAAGACCTTTCGGAATGACAAGCTCGTAAGTTCTTCCTTAGCAATTCCAGTTCAACAATTCCAGTCCAGATGAACAATTCCAGATTCATAACGAGCCACCGCGCCTCCGGCTCGGTTTTGATTTGCAACTGTCATCCTGAGCAACGCGAGGGACCCCAGCACTGCTCACGTCACTCCACGATCCCAGGGAATTCTCCCGGTATAGCCTCTTCACCTAGCCGTTGGCTAATTCTTTTGCCCGGTGGGCTGCCTTGACGACGGCCTTGATCAAGGTTACGCGCAGCTTGCCTTCTTCGAGTTCCATGATGCCATCGATGGTACATCCGGCGGGGGTAGTGACGGCATCCTTGAGCAGGGCGGGATGGTCGCCCGTATCGAGAACGACCTGGGCCGCGCCCAGTGTGGTTTGCGCCGCGAGCAGCGTAGCCACATCGCGAGGCAACCCCACCTTTACGCCCGCTTCAGCAAGGGATTCCAGAATGATGTAGATGTATGCCGGCCCGCTTGCCGAGAGCGCTGTTACCGCGTCCATGTGTTTTTCATCCACCACTACCGTGCGTCCGACCAGATTGAAGATGGCGCAGGCAAGACGTCCGTGGTCTTCCTTCGCGTAGGAGCCCCTGCAAATCGCGGTCATGCCCGCGCCTTGCGCACACGGAGTGTTGGGCATGGCACGGACGACAGCGTTCTTTGTGCCCAGAGCAGCCTCAATGTCCTGAGTGCGAACCGAGGCCGCCACGGAAATAAAAAGCTGTTTCGGCGTGACGTGCTTGCGAATCTGCCGCATGACGTCGGCGACCACCTGCGGCTTGACGCAGACAAAAACGATGTCGGCGCCTCGAACGGCGGCGGCGTTGTCTGTCCCCACGCGCACGCCGAGTTTTTCCTCCAGGGCGCGAGCCCGCTCCGGATGGGCCACGGTGGCGCGAGTAGATTCCTTGGTCAGAAGCTGCGCGCGCAGCAACGATTGCAGAAGAATACTGCCCAGCTTGCCGGCCCCCAGCACCGCCACGGTCTTATCGGAGAGCTCTTTTCCAGTCAGTTCTTTTTCAGACAGATTCTTGCGGGACGTATCGCGCTTCACCCAAGCCTCCGGGGACTCGTAAAGACTAGGCCTCCGCGGCTCTGGCTGAGTTGAATCGTTCTTCAGATCGAGAGGAGGCCTCACTTTCTTATATCACGCAAGGTGGGGGTGGACGCTCGCGCCTCCATAGTTCTTCAGGCGGCAAACTCGGAATTTCGCAGACGCAGGCCACCCGATGATTGCATTTGCGCCCACTTCACGGCGCTGGTCACCATGTCTTCGAGCGGATGTTGAGCGGTCCATCCCAAGAGGCGTTCTGCGCGCGCTGGGTCTGCCACCAGCGCTGGAGGATCGCCCACGCGCCGTGGCTCCCAACTGATGGGAATCTCTTTTTTAGTAACCGATTCCACCGACCGAACAACTTCCTGCACCGAGTGGCCGTGGCCTGTGCCGAGATTTACAACCAACGATTCGCCGCCCGCCAGCAGATAGCGCAACGCGAGCACGTGCGCTTCCGCTAGATCGCTGACGTGGACGAAGTCGCGAATGCAGGTCCCGTCCGGTGTGGAATAGTCGTTGCCGTAGATAGAGACCGAGTCACGATGGCCCAGTGCCGTTTCAATGGCGATGGGAATCAAGTGTGTTTCCGGTGTATGCAGTTCGCCGATCTCGCCGCCCTCTTCCGTTCCCGCCGCATTGAAGTAGCGCAGGCTCGCATAGCGCAGGCCGTAGGCGTTGTCATAGCTCTCCAGAGCATGCTCGAAGAAGAGTTTGGAAACGCCGTAAGGGTTGACAGGCTGGCGAGGCGCGTCTTCGGTGATGGGCAAAACAGCAGGGATACCGTAGACAGCGCAGCTGGAGGAGAAGATGAACTTCTTCACACCGCAAGAAAGGCAGGTGTTGAGCAGGGTTAGCCCCGATTCCACGTTATTCCGAAAATATTTGCGCGGGTCCGTCACAGATTCGCCGACGTAGGCGTGGGCGGCGAAGTGCAAAACAGCGTCCACCCGGTAGATGGCACGCGCCATGCGGCCAATGTCGGCAATTTCACCCTGGATAAACTCAAAGCCCTTGGCGAGCTTGAGGTGTCCAGTAGAGAGATTGTCGTAGATCAGAACGTCGAATCCATTGCGGCGCAAGGCGTGCGCCACGTGACTACCGATATAGCCTGCTCCGCCGACCACAAGAATATGCATGCAAATCCTCGCGTCGGCTCGGGAACGGAGAGGAAAACTAGAGGTAGATTAGCACGCGCAGGAGGCAAGGATTCCCCCAAAGCCAGGTATTTATGGAGAGCAGTTCCGAAAAGGGAGAGAATCTCCGCGCTGGCAAGGCGTGCGGGACAGATTCTCTCACTCGACTAGTTCACCTTTAGCGACATTGGAGCGCTATGCGTGATTCCTCCGGAAACGACATTGACGTTGAAGGTATAAGTGCCGGGAGTCGTGCCTGGTTGTGGCTGGGGACTGCTACCACCGCCTCCGCAAGCCGCCAACGAGGCCAGCAGCGCCATGAGCAGTAGCGCACTACTCAGGATGGCCCAACCACGTTTCCGCCGCTTTTGCGCACTCATCGCCACGATACCCATCGCTGGCAGCGACAGCCAGAAGGCGAACAGCGGCCCGCTGGGCTTAAACGGTCCCGACGGCCGCAGTGAAGCCACCGCAGCAGTCGTATGGATACTCAAAGTGACAGTCGTCGCCGCGCTTCCCGCTGTGATAGTTGTCGGATTGAAGCTGCACGAGCTCAGGTTCGGAAACCCCGTTGTTGGGCAAGGGTACGTGACGGTATTGGCAAACGTCGCTTGGCCGTCTGGACCAATGGCGATCGAACAGGTTGACGTACCACCAGCCGTGACGGGTGTGCACGTTGTGGTGGTCGCGGGTACATGGAAGTCAGCATTCGCTGTGAAGCTGACGGGCTTGCTGTGCGTCGTTGCTGCTCCATCTGTTCCGACGCCCTGAATATTGAAGTTAAATGTCCCCACAGTCGTATTGGCAGCAGTCACGGTAAAGGCGGCCCCGCCCGCGGTTGGCGTCGTCGGCGTCGTGGTCACGGTGCAAGTTGCCGGAGGACTCGTCGTGCCAGCCACACAGCTCAGATTCACTGGGCTGGCATAGCTGTTTACGGCGGTTAAGGTGCCGTTGAACGTCGCCTGCCCCAGAACAGTCTTCGTTTGGGGCGAGTTGCTAATGGCGAGCGTGTAGTCCGGATTTGCAGTTACGATTACACTCAACGACTTGGTTTTCGGGGCAGGCGCGGGGTGCGCCGTGGCATCCGCCGAAATGATCAAGCCAAAAGGAAGAGCCGGGGCGAGAGCAGTAACCGTTAGCGTGGTGGAGGTTGACGTGGTCCCCGCAGTTACAACGACAGGGTTGGGCGAGAAGCTGCACGAGACGCTCGGAGCGGCGTTCGTGCAGGTAAAAGCTATGCTGTCCGAGAAATTGTTCGAAGTCGTGATGGGGACCGTAACCTGCATCGAATTCGGAACATTGACAGTGATGGCTGGAGGATTGAGTGTGCCCAGCGCGAAGTCCACTATGTGCAGCGTGGCCGTGGCATCGTGAATTTGCGGTACGGAATCGGTGCCAGCGGCGTGAATGTTAAACGCAAAATCGCCGGTCACCGGATTGGCGGCATTCACAGTAAACGCAGCGCCACCCGTTGTCGGAGTGACCGGAGTTGTCGCTGCGGCGCACGTGACGGGCTTGGTGCCCGTGCAAGTCAAATTGACCGGGCTGGCATATCCATTTTGCGCTGTGAGCGTACCGCTAAGGGCGGACGTCTGCCCGGGATAGGCGGTCTGAGTAAATGTGGCAGGTGTGACACTGAAGTCTGGTGTGACGACGAGCGCAAATTCCCAAATGCCGCGTCCGTAAGTAGATGCGCGCAGTATCTTGGTGCCGGGTTTGCTGAACATGCGCAGCCGGGTGACCGGAGCGTCCGGTATGTAACCGGTCACGCCGGGTGCTGGCGCGGGGCCGACCTCGGTCCAGATAGGGGAGGTAGTTGGGCTGCTGAAGACTCCTACATCCGTGCCAGCATAGAGAATGTGGGCCACAGGGTCGACCACCAGAGAATTTACAGGAGCATTCGGCAGGGCTCCACTAAGAAGAGCTGTCCAGTTCGCGCCACCGTCCGTTGTTTGCAGCACGTGGGAAGAGTTGAAGCCCTGCAATGCAACATAAGCGCTGTTTCCCGTGGGGTCGGATGAGTCTATGGCGATATCGCCAATGGTGTAGAACTGGTTGGCAAGGGAGGGAGTGACCTTCGTCCAGGTAGCGCCAGAATCCTTTGTAACCCAAACGTCGCCACCTTGAGGTGTGATCGCCAGTGGTCCCGTGCCGTCCAGTCCGGCGTAGATTACTTTGGAGAACCCATTGCTGTCCTTGGCTCCGCCAGCGGCCAATGCGTGCACGAAATCGGAGCTGTTAGAACAGAGACTGCTTCCCCCAAAGAAATCGGGACTGATGGCGGTGAAGCCTGAGGCTGTGGAACCGCGCCAGATTCGGCAAGTGCCAATCAGCAGTGCTGTTTGGGTGGAAGTGTTTTGGGGATCGAGGATATAGGGGGTGTAGAACGATCCTGTATCGCCGCCGAGAGTAGAGTTGCTCACGATCGTCGAGAAATCGTTCTCCAGGCACGCAGACCCTTTATTACAGAGTTGAATGCTGACGTTGGTATTTGCGGTGTACCAATTGTTGGGGAGAACGGGGTCGATTTGGTTGTAGCCGCCGTCGCCCCCGAGGACGCTGTGCCAGTTCGTGTTCGTCAGGGAAGTGGACGGCGAGCCGTTGTCTTGAGTACCACCCAACAAAAAGGCCGGATTAGCAGGATCTTGCGAGAACGAAACGAACTCGGTCATCGAGCCGAGGGAACCATTCAAGTCGTCGAATAAAGTGGTGCAGCTTCCGCTGTTCGTCAATGCGAAACCGTCGAGCGTCCGGTTAATGCCTCCGTCATGGGCGAAATACATGACTGCCTGGCCGCCCGGTGTGACTATGGCATCCAAACCATGCTGGTCGGGATGGACGGTGGCGTGCCCCACGCCAAAGCAACCATAGACATGGGTAAGGTTCATCATTTTGTTGGGAGCCGCGCCGCTGCAGGTCGGGGAAGCAGTCGTAATCGTGCATTTGTACACGTTGCGCGCCCCGGCATACAGGTCGGTGCTGGTGGTGCCGTTGGGTAGGGCAGCCAATTCCAGATCGTAAGCGCCTTGGACCGTTCCGCAGCCAGCAGTGTCGCCGCAGATGGTAACGCCAGTATCGGTGATGCGAGTCCAGGCACCGCCGCCGTTGATGCTTTTCCAAATGCCCTGGTCGCCATCATTGGGGTCCGTGTACCAAACGTACATTTCGTTGCGGCCCGGAACTACCGCAATCTCGCCGCGATAAATCGGGCAGGTGATTGGGTTCACCAATGTCGCGGGGCAGGTGGTGGCGCCGTTCAGTCCCACTCCCGTTGTTGCAGGCTGGCTCGGTAAGCGGGTCCAGTTCATGCCATCCGTGGAAGAGTAGAACCCGTGGTAGCGGAATGCGGCATAAAACTTAGCCGCTGCCGGATTATAAATAACCGACGTTACTGAATTTGAGAGCGGATTAATTGAGGTCGAACCATCTTTGACAGAGCTCTCGTAGGTCCAAGTTTGGCCGGCGTTGGTTGAAACATACACTCCGCGATTGTCGACCGTTCGCGCGCCCTCCAGAATGCCGGGAGCCGAGGTTGCGGTGGCAGCCACAACTATATTTGGATTCGCAGTGTTGAAGGCAATCTTGCTGAAGGCCATGCCGTGGAATGGACGACCGAGAGTATCTTGCGTAATTAACGTCCAGTTCGCGCCAGCATCGATGGAACGCAAAATCCCAAGACCGTAGTAGGAGTCGGCCGAGCTGTTGGCTTCGCCTGTGCCGACGAGAATCGTGTTACTCAGACCGCTGGTTGCGTTGCCCGGTTGAACTGCAATCGCGCCCACCGCGAGAGTCGGCTGGTTGTCGATCATAGGTGTCCAGGCGACGCTGCTGGCGTTAATGTTGGCGCCGTTTCTGGTGCGCCAAAGGCCACCGTAGGCGCCGCCCAGATAGACCGTATTTCCCGTCGGATCCGCTGGGTCAATCAGAACCGAAGTGGCCCGTCCGGAAACAAAGCCATAGTCCTGGCCGGTACCGGGATCGGAGACGAGCGGCGCGGGGCCCAGAGGACTCCAACTCGTGCCTACTGCGGCAAGGCTCGCGGAATTGGCGCTGGAGGCGCCAGCGGCCGTTCCCTGGCGTGCGGCGGCCATACGTGCTACGCGCATCAGGATCTTCTGCTGGTAGGCCTGCCAGCGCATTTCAGCGGCTGTCTTTCCCTTGGGGGCGACGCGCCCCCGCATAAACCATTGGTCGCGAGCTGCTGGGTTATCTTGGTCCGCTTCTTGTTCACTGACGCCGGACGGCGTCAAGCGCGCGCCTTGGGCAAAAAGAAGCGAAGAAGTCAGGCTGAACAGCAGGCAATAAAAAAGCCACAGACGTGCAGCGCGGCACCCAGGCATACTTCAACCTCGAAAAATGGAATGAGCTGGGGAGACCTAACCTCAGTATGGTGGGAGCATTTCCTTGTGTCAATTCACATTGCAGCACTGCCGAATATCCGGCGGACATGTCTGATCGGTCATGCCCCTGCCATTTTGGTTTCTACTCGTACCGCAGGGCCTCAATCGGATCAAGTTGGGAAGCCTTCCGGGCCGGGTAATAGCCGAAGAAAACGCCCACAGCCATCGAAAATACGACAGCGGCCAGAATGGCTTGCGTGGAAACCGACACTTGCCACTGCAGAGTCTGGTTGATGATGTACGACGTGGCGATGCCGGCGAAAATTCCGATGAAGCCGCCCATCAGACTGAGCACGATGGCTTCCGTCAGGAATTGCATCCGCACGTCGCCTTCGGTGGCGCCGATGGCCATGCGAATGCCGATCTCGCGGGTCCGTTCCGTTACGGAAACAAGCATGATATTCATGATGCCAATGCCGCCGACCGCCAGCGACACGCTGGCGATGGAAAGCAGCAGCGTAGTAAACAGTTGCGACTGCTGGTCGGCGAGGTCGGCGACATCCGCCATATTGCGCACAAAGAAATCGTCATCCTGCCCCCGGCGAATTCGGTGACGGTCGCGCAGCAGGGATTCGACTTGCTTCTGGGCGGTGAAGCTGTCCTCGCGCGAAGTGGCGGACACCACGATCCAGCGCAACCAAGTTTCTCCAGTCATCTTCTTCTGCATGGTGGTGATGGGTGTGATGATGGTGTCGTCCTGATCGTCCCCTGAAGTTGCGGAACTACCCTTGGGCACGAGCACTCCCACAACCTTGAACGGCAGGTTTTTGATGCGGATGGTTTGCCCGATAGGATCGACTGCCCCGAACAAGTTCTTGCGGACGGTTTCGCCGATAACGGCGACGTTGGCGGCGGAGTCCACATCCGTCTGCGAGAAGGGCCCACCGGACTGGAACGCCCAGGTGCGGACATCGAAAAATTGCGGCTCGGTTCCGGTGATCCGCGTTGCCCAGTTGTCATTGCCGAACACGACCTGCGCGCTCGTCTGGCCACCGGGAGCGGCGCCCACTACGGCGGGACACTCCCGCAGAATGGCGGACATGTCGTCATAAATCAGCGTCTTGGTGGCGCCCCAGCCCATGCGCATGCCGCCTTTGCTGACCGTTCCCGATCCCACAAAGAGGATGTTCGATCCCATGGCGGCGATCTGCTTCTGTGCCTGCTCCTGTGCGCCTTGCCCCACCCCTACCATGGCAATGACCGCGCCCACGCCGATGATGATCCCCAGCATGGTAAGGATGGAACGCAGCTTATTGCGGGCAATGGCGCGAAGCGCAATGCGGATGATCTGGAGAAGGGTCATGGCCTAATCCTCCTTGGCCGGCATCGAGCGCAAGACTTCCGACGCGCGGGGACGGTTGGCGACGGACTCGTCACTGCGAATGTGCCCGTCCCGGAACTGGATGATTCGCTTGGCGAAGGTGGCAACATCCGGCTCATGCGTGACCAGAATTACGGTCAGTCCTTTATCTTTATATTTTTGAAAAACTTCGTTGATCTCGACGTAGGTCCGACTGTCAAGATTGCCCGTGGGCTCATCTGCGAGCAAAATTGCAGGCTTATTAACCAACCCGCGCGCAATCGCGACGCGCTGCTGCTGTCCTCCGGAAAGCTGGGAGGGGTGGTGTTCAAGGCGATTGCCCAGTCCGACAAGAGTCAGAGCGTCCACGGCACGCTGGTGGCCTTCCTGCCGGTCGATACGGGCGTAGAGTGTGGGCAATTCCACGTTTTCGAGCGCCGTCGTACGCGCCAGCAGATTAAATCCCTGGAACACAAAGCCGATCTGCTGGTTGCGAATCCTGGCCAGCTCTTTCTTGCTCAGTTCCGAGACTGCGATCCCGTTCAACAGATAGTGTCCGGAAGTGGGGCGGTCGAGACAGCCCAACAGATTCATGAACGTCGATTTGCCGCTACCGCTGGAACCCATGATGGCAACGAACTCGCCGCCCTTAATCTCAAGCGAGACGCCGCGCAGCGCATGCACCTTGGTCTCGCCGAGGTCGTAGTATTTGTGTACATCCTCGACGCGAATGACGGTGGCGTCACGGCTCCTTATGGGTGTGGGAACCAATGCGGGCTGTGAGATTGTCGCCATATTATTTCCTGAACTCCGCGCAACTGCACGTGCCGCCGGTTGCTCACGCAACCCCGATCAGCGCCGTGCCCCTGCGCCCCCAACGACAGGACTCGTCCCTGGGGCTGCGGCTCGAGGACCACCTGCGGAAGCTCCCGTAACCAGCTGATCCCCTTCCGCAAGCGTCCCTTTCAATACCTCCGTGACCGCAGTCAGCGTGTGATCGGTAATCCCGGTGCGAATGCGCACCGGTTCAATAGTCTTGTCCGGCCGCAACTTCCATACTACGGCTACATCCAGACGCGGCGTGCGCGTAGGTGTGCCGCTGGCGGCGTCCTGCGTACGTGTGCGCGATTGCCGGCTCTCTGCGCCATTGCCGCCGCCTGTGCCGCTGGAACTCGCCCCATTGTCGGTGCTCAGGCCATACTTCTGATAAAGAGCGCGAATCTCTTCGGGCTTCAAGTCCGGCTTATAGCGCATGGCGCCGTTCGGGACGCGCAGTGTGGTCTTCGTTTCCGCCACCGGAATCGTGATGTAAGCGGTCATCCCCGGAAACAGCTTCTGCCCGGGATTGTCGAAATCAATGATTGTGTTGTATGTGACCACGTTCTGAACCGTGGTGGCATTCAGACGGACTTGAGAGACGCGCCCGGCAAAAACATCTTTGGGGTACGCATCCACTTTGAAGGAAACCGTCTGTCCCGTCCGAATCATGCCTACGTCAGATTCATCGGTATTCGTGTAGACCTGCATCTTGGTGAGATCCTGCGCGATCGTGAACAGCGTGGGAGCTTGCAGGGACGCGGCGACGGTCTGACCCACATCGACATTGCGCGCTATGACGGTGCCGTCAATAGGGGCTCGGATGGTTGTGTAGCGGAGGTTGGTTTCCGCTACGGCGACGGCCGCTTCCTGCTGCTTCACTTGTGCTGCGGCTTGCGTAACCTGTGCCTCGGAAGCGGAAACGGATGCGTCGGCGGATTCCGCGTTCGCTTTCGCGAGGTCGAGTTGTTGCTGGCTGGTCACGCCTTCCTGAAACAGGCCTTGGGTGCGTCCATAGTCGGCCCTGTTTTGCGTCGCGGAGGCGCGGGACTTTTCCAGATTCGCCTTGGCTGCGGCGAGATTGGCGCGCGAGTTTTCCAGATTTGCCCGGGCCTGAAGTACCGTGCCCTGGAAGAGTGCCGGATCAATCTGTGCGACCACCTGACCCGCCTTCACGCGGGAGTTGAAGTCCGCGCTGAGGTGTTGGATGGTGCCGGAAACCTGTGATCCGACCTGGACCGTGGTCACGGCATTAATCGTGCCGGTGGCTTCCACGACTTCACGAATATCGCCACGGTCCACTGCGGAGAGAAAATATGGCGGCTTGTCCGCTGTCTTCGTTCCAAAAGCAGCATACAACCCCACGGCTGCAACAACCAGGACTAAGACGAGCCAATAACGTTTCAACCAACTCACGCGGGTTTTCCCCCCAACTAGAATACCTTGAGGAGGCGCCGGCTTCTGGTCGATAGCTGTTGGTTGCGCTTTGGAGACGCTGGCATCGAGAAAATCGAGATCGTCCTGTGCGGCTTTCATAATGGATTAGACGTCTTTTTAAACTCTTGGTTTGCTCCTCCGCCAGTGTATTTACAATCTTTTACAGACTTGCTGGAATACGGATTGGTCGTTGTCGAAGCAATTTAGGAACGTAATATGGATTTTCAAGCATTATGGCTCACGGTGCGGCTGGCGACTTTGGTGTCACTGGCGTTGCTCTGCCTGGGGTTGCCCATTGCATATTGGATTACGTACTCGCGTTGGCGTTGGAAATTCCTGGTCGAAGCTGTGGTTGCGCTACCGCTGGTTCTGCCTCCGACAGTGCTGGGGTTCTATGTCCTCATCGCGCTAGGGCCAAGAAGCCCTCTGGGCCGCTGGTGGCAATCTCTGACAGGGCACACGCTCGCTTTCACGTTTGAAGGACTGCTGTTGGGCTCGATTCTCTACAGCCTTCCGTTTGCTGTACAGCCCTTTGCGGCTTCCTTCGCAACGGTAGATCGCAGACTGCTTGCAGCTTCGGCGACACTGGGCGCATCGCGCTGGCGGACATTCTTCCGCGTCATTCTGCCGCTCAGTCTGGCCGGAGTGGTCACCGGTGTCGCGCTCAGCTTTGCCCATACCCTGGGAGAGTTTGGCGTGGTGCTCATGGTAGGAGGCAACATTCCTGGTGTTACGCGCACGGTCTCCATCGATATCTATGACAAAGTGCAAGCCGTGAACTACACGGCGGCAAATCAGACGGCACTGTTGCTGCTCGCAATTTCTTTTATTGTGCTCTCGTGCGTGTATGCCTTGAATCGTGGAGTTTGGTCACTCGGATTGGGGCTGCGCGAATTGCCGGAACAACGGAGTCCCGGCGGTCCTCGTGCTTGACGCCCGCATCCGGAAGCGGTTCGCCTGCGGCGAGTCTGCATCTGTTGAGTCTGCGTCCAACGCGGCAATGCTCGACGTCGCTTTCGACGCTCCCGAAGGTTTCACCATTATCTTCGGCGCGTCGGGCGCGGGCAAAACCACGCTGTTGAATTGCATCGCGGGGCTCGCGCGCCCGGAAGCGGGACGTATCGTTGCGGGCGGGCGCGTGCTTTTCGATGCGGAGCAGCGGCTGTGCCTCTCCGTTGCGCAACGAAGAGTCGGATATGTATTTCAAGACCTGGCGTTGTTTCCCCATCTCACCGCGGAGCAGAACATCGCCTACGGGTTGGCCAAGCTGGATCGCCGCGAACAGCGCTTACGCATAGACAAGATTCTGTCGTCGTTCCGGATTGAAAACTTACGCGACCGCAGGCCTACCCATATTTCCGGGGGCGAGCGCCAGCGTGTGGCCTTGGCACGGGCGCTGGTGACTGAGCCGTGCGTATTGCTTCTCGATGAGCCGCTGGCGGCGCTCGATCTTCCCGTGAAGTCGCGTATTCTGGAGGATCTGCGGGCGTGGAACGAGGCGCATCGTGTCCCGATCCTTTATGTCACGCACAGTCGCGACGAAGTTTTCGCACTCGGCGAACGCGTGCTGGTGTTGGAGCAGGGTCGAATCATTGCCCAGGGTACGCCACATGAAGTCATGACCGCGCCGTACCTGGAGACGGTAGCGCAGCTCGCGGGCTTCGAAAACATTTTTGCTGCGGTTGTGGAAGCCGTACACGAAGATCGCGGCACGATGACTTGCAACTTGGCAAGCAGCAATGTAAACCTCGAAACCCCGCTCGTGCGCGCCCTTACCGGTACGGGGCTGCGTATCGGCATCCGCGCCGGGGATGTCCTGCTGGCAACCTCCGAACCGCGTGAGATCAGCGCACGTAATATCATTCGCGGACGTGTCACCTCCGTCGAGCGGCGGGACGTCATCATTCTGGCCCGGGTGGAATGCGGGCTGGATCAGAGTATGCAGATTGCCGTCCAACTCACTCTTGCCGCGCGCGATTCCCTGCGTCTCATCGAAGGACGAGAGGTCTGGCTGATCATCAAGACGCATTCGTGTCATTTAATGGCGTGTTAATTCACGGCAGTCCAGCCATGGAATAAACTGGATCGCTTAACGATCCAAAGAGCATCAAACCACCGATCTTCAAAAATGGAGATCGTCAAAAGCGTCGATCCGAAGGTCGATCCGAAGATCGACGGCGATCCAACCAACTGGAGGACACAACTATGGCAATCAGCGACGCACTTTTACCGGAGTTCAATCAAGAAGCGGCCACCACGCGGAAATTTCTTGAACGGCTTCCCGAAGACAAGCTGGACTTTAAACCGCATGAAAAATCCATGCTTCTCGGACGCCTGGCGGGCCACATCGCGGAAATGCCCGGGTGGGGAACTACGACGTTGGAGACAGAGCAACTGGATTTTGCTCCTGCGGGAGCGCCAGCCTTTCAGCCGCTCATCGCGACATCGAGGGAACAGGTGCTGCGGGAGTTCGACAAAGGTGTTGCAGCATTTCGTGCCGCGCTTCCCAAGGCCAGCGACCAGGACTTCATGAAGCCGTGGACCTTGCTCTCGGGCGGCAAAGTACTGTTTGCCATGCCCCGCATCGCGGTCATCCGTTCCATGGTGTTCAATCACATCATTCACCACCGGGCACAGTTGGGTGTTTACTATCGGATGAATAACGTGCCCGTGCCGGCCACTTACGGCCCCTCAGCGGACGAAGGCAGGTAGCGATACGGTTGTTTCTAGCGAGCCGGTGGATGCAGTTCTGCGTCCACCGGTGTTTCCATCGCAATCACAGCAATCCATTGCCCGCGCCGATGCTGTTGCATCACGATGCGTCCGCCTAGCGTTTGTGCGATGGCCTCGGGCGGCAGATCGCGGTGGAAGTCAAAGAAGCGTATCTTCAGTCTTTCCCACGGGGGCCAACTGCTGATGTCCAATGGGGCTTCGTACTTCGTGGAAAAGGCCAGAACTACGTCATAAGGTGCTGGGCTCGCCGATGACGCCACAGCTTGAATCTGCTCTCGCGAGAAATTTTCGATGTGCACAAGCTGCATCGGACAGCTTACATAGCCGAGCCACGGCCGGTTAAGCTCGTCAGTAGCCGTCCATGCTGTAAGCACACGCGCGTGAGGGTAGTGCGCTTCAAGGTAACTCGCGCCGGATTGGTGCAGCTGTACGTAGTCGCGATAAGCGAGGTTGTCTTCAAAAGGAAAGCTGTAAGGCGGATTCCAAAACCACCCGAGGACGAAGATTGCCGCAACCCCGCCCAATACCAATCTCCAGGAAGCCAATCGCCGCCACACTGTGGAAACGCCAATCAGGATCACCAGCGGTACGACCGGCAGCATATAGCGCGAAAGCACTGCTCCGCCCACCGCGGAGAGCGCGGAAATGTACGCCAGCATGACAACCGCAAACGTGATCTGGATCGGGATACTGATGCGGGCACGCTCACTATCCCCATCGCGTTGGGATGGCAACGTCATGGCGAAGATCGTGATGAGCGTGAGTGCCCACAAGCCCATGTACCCGAACGTTTGCCAGAGTCGGGAACACAGCGCCAGCACAATGCGCAACGGTTGCATGGTTGCTTGCACGTTGTAGCGGAAGAATTCAGGGTTGCCAAAAATGAATCCCGTCTTCGAATAGTGGTAGGCGAACCAAAGAACCAGTGGCAGCGCGGACGCGACAAGAACAGCGAGCCGGGCCAAGCTTCGTTGCCGGAAGAGTAAGAGCCGGTTTCTGTTTTCTCCGCGGAACACAAGAGGTCCAACGATTTCCCACGCAGCCAGCGCCAGAGGCGCAAGGACAGCGGTTTCCTTAGCCAAAGCGGCCAGTGCGAACCAAAAGAACGTGCCGAAGCGGCGATCGTCGAGATAGGCGTGCAACGCCCAAAACGTGAACCCCGCAGCCGCCAGATCCAAGTGCACGAGCGAACTTTGCGCGAAGAAGACCGGATACAGTGCTGTCAGTAGCGTCGCACCAGCTGCAACGGCAGCATTGTTGGCGCGTTTCCCCAGCCTGTACACGCCGACGAGTGCGAACGCTGCCACGGCAATCATCCCCACGCGAGACACGAGCGGGGCAAAACCGAATAGTTTCCAACACAACGCTATCCAGGCGAGCACGAGCGGCGGGTGGGCATTGCTGACGGTCAAGCGCGGGATCAGGCTCCCGCTCAGAAACACGTCGTGTGCGGCAGGCACGTAGTAGCCGGCTTCGTCCCACACATAGAGCAGGCGCAGTAACGGCGCGTGCAAAGCTACCAGGCCGGCAAAAAGACCAAGAAATACAAACAATCCGCCGGTCGAGCGGGAGAGAAACTCAAGTTTCAGGGGAATGTCCTCAAACGTTTTAATTCACAGGGCCAGAGCCGATCATGCGCGGGTCCAGCTTGATTTCGCCGAACGTGCCTTCGTATCCAGCCAGATTTTGCTGCAGGATGGCCGCGAGCGCTTTGGCCTGCTGCGGACTCAAGTAAATGCCCTGAAAATTGCGGACTTCCACCTCGCTCTCGCTGTGCTGCTGCAGCGTGCCGAAGACGAGAAAGAAATCCCACACGTTGACGCGAACTTGCACACTGTTAGCGTAATTTTCCCGATAGTCCTGCGTCGCAGTGAGCTTAATGTTGGGTTGGTTTGGATTCATCATGGCACAGCTAGTGTAACTGGTCAGCGGAAAGGAGGGAAACAGGGTCGTTCCAGTGCTTAAGGAAAAACGAGTCTGTGGGCGCAATCCGATACAAAAATGGAATGCCTCCCAGGTGTTCCTCAGACGCCTCTCACAAAAACGGTGGGTTCTAGTTCGTCTTCAACCGGAACGTCATGATCTGCCGCTGATTAATTGGCGCCGTCACAACGCCACCGCTGACGGGTAAGCTCTTCAGGTCCGTCTCAATATGAGTGGACTGCATCGCGCTGAGGACTCCGCCGGTCCGTCCCGGAACCCCGATAGAAACATTGCCAGCAGCGCCCTGATTCCAGACGCGGGCGATAACCCCCTTCGAAATTCCTTCTTCCGAGGGTTTCAGAGCCCACAGCAACACGTTCGGATTCGAGATGCTCAGGAAGGAATACGAATTGGCGGGAAACGGGCTACCTGTAGCGGGCCCTGTAACCAGCGCCGTCGTCAATGGGTTCTGGTGCTCCATGGCAAATTGCATGGCGCTGGTAACGTTGTAGGCTCCGTGCACATTGAGGGCGAAGCGCTGCAAAAAATACTTATCGCCCCCCTGGTTGTGCCCTCTGCCGTGGTTATCAATCATTCCACCCGCCAGAAAGCTCAACTGGGGTGTAACCGTATCCAGACTGCTGACGGTGCTGTGGCCGATCTGCATGAACGAACAATCGGCGTTGGAAACCGTGACACCAATGTTGCCGTTGCTGCTGGTCATGTCCGCAAAGTGGTTCACGGTGGCCCAATCATAACGGGCGTTGGTGGGAGAGTAGTCCCCTCCCTGCGTTGTGAGCTTGTCGTGAATGACTGCGCCAAGTTCTTCCGCGTGAACGTCTGGCTGACTCAGGTTGAAGCTGAAGGCCCAGGTGTGGGTCGCTGTGAAGTTTTGGGTGATCTCGTTCGCGACGTCAATCCGGTGCGAATTCCGGTAGAGTGTCAGGTGAGTCTTGTGCGTGATCCCGGCCGAACTTGTCGCCAGCAGCGTCACCGAGACCGGTCCCGCGCTCTCCACGGCAAGGCTTCCGGTTCCACTGGGGCTGACGTCGTCGACGGCCAGTCCACCAATGCTGCTCGCGAATTCTTTGCTCCCCTGCGTCTTGTCGATCAGGCTGATAACCGAGCCGCGCGTATCCAAAGTGACTTTGTAAACTCCGTTGTCGATCACCGAATTCGCATTGCTTACGGTGGCGGCATTCCCGTAGTTAGCGCCCGCGCCGGGATCGATCTCAAAGACTTTATAACCCACGGCAGGAATTGCGGAAGCGAGGACACGGAGCGTCTTCACTCCTTTAACCGTGAGGATTTGCGAAGGTGTCTCGAGTCCAGTGCTCACATCCATGACGTGAACAGGTGTAGCACCGCTGTAGGCAATGTCCGCGTAGTCGGTACGCGTCCAGCTCAGCGGATTGAATGCATAAAAGCGAGTTTTCTTGGCAACCGCTGGAATCATGCCTGCAAAGGCGCTGGCCGCTTTGGAATAAAGACTGTCGACATACGAAGCGATGCCGGTGGCGACCTTCCTCTGAAAAGCCACACGTTGCGCGTCCGTAACTCCGGCGATGCCATTGACCATATCGTGTTCCCAGTATTGACCGAAATAAATCCAGGACTGGTCACGAGACGCGGTGAAGCTGTTCATGAATGTGGGAGACTGCAGACTCACCAAGGTCGCAAGGGCTTCCGCGCTGCGTAACTTTTCCGTTTCCCGGCGCACGCTAGAGGTCACTTCTGCCAGCGAAGCGGTGGCAAGATCCCATTCGTTGCCATAGGTGGCAGCGACGGTCGGCAACGAGGATGCATAGCTTGCCTCAAAATCTTTGAAGAAGTCGAGCTCGTTGGAAACGATAACCTGCCGGCTGGAGTTCGACAACGCTTTGGCGACAGCCGGGAAACTGTAGGTAGCGTCGGTGAGGGGAGTCAATGTTTCAAGATCGTCCCAACCCCGGCCAAAAGCCCCGATTACGTTGAAGGGATACTTAGACCGGAACGTGCTATCCGTGTCCACGAAGGGCACGATTTGCTTGGGGGATCGCGCCTCCGCGTATCCGCCCACGCCTTGGCCTAGCTTCGCCCCGGGAAGGGGTGCAAACTGGGATTGCCACTTAAACAGCAACTTGCTGCCATCCGGTCCACCCGCGTAATAAATTTCGTGCGGACGGTTGCCCGCGTTCGGCACATGCGTGGCGCAGTTGCAAATCCCGCGCCAGCTGTATTTCGCTCCGGCACCCGCCCACAGTGAGGGTAGCCCGTAGGGCAGCGTCTGGTTCTCCATGGCGGCAGCGATCAGAAAACGCGTGTTGTATGCCCGTTCAATGTGCCCGGAGTAATACATGCCACGGAGTACGGCCTCCGTGGGTTGCGCGCCATACACGGAGACCATGGCGTTGAGTGGCACCGTCATGTGGCCGTCCAGTACCCGGCTCATGTAGCGGCTGAATTGCGCCGCCGTCTTTTTTTGCTGGTAGTTCCACATCCAGAAACTGCCGTCGGCGCTCCAGCGCATTTGGTATGGCGAGGGCTGGCTGGCGGTCGCATCCATCTCGTTGAGATAGAGGTCGCTCATGTCGTTCAACACTTTGCTGTAGGTAGCCTCATTGCCCGACCACATGTAGTCGGTGTGGTCGTCCGGGGCGATGTAAATCCGTTTTTGCGCGAACGCGGCAGCGCAGAAAAGCGCCAGAAAAAAATATGGCAGTAAAAACAATCGGGGGGTGCGGCGCATGGGGGTGTGCTCCCTAAATCTTCATTTATTTTTTAACTTCTTTATTTTTTGTCGCAAAGGGCCTAGGTGACGATCGGCCGAACTGCTAGAGGTGCACAATGCATGCAACATAGTCCAAACTACAAGATTTACTATGCCTGAACCGGGAGTCTTAGGTCAAAATTAGTAGTACATTCCAGGGTGCCGAAATGTGGGCATTTCTTCAGGGAATACGATTGCCGTAAAAACATGAGAACAAGAGACTTGGTGCGAAAGGGGGGACTTGAACCCCCACGGTTTTACCCGCCAGATCCTAAGTCTGGTGCGTCTGCCAATTCCGCCACTTTCGCACATCGGACCGAGAGGAAAAATATCCGAAGGCTCTTCCATAGATTGTAATCAGTTTCTGCCCGAAAATCTCCTCTTTCGGGGGTGTAGTCCTGCAACGTAGTCTCATGGATTTTAAATGTGGCCTTTCATCTGTCGAAGCACCGACAGCACAACCGGCACCGGATCGTCCACTTCCGTTGGCGCGATTGTGGCGGTGAGATCGGTGGGCATCCGGCCCCATCTTGGCGCATGAAAGCGAATTTTTGGATGCGACTTTTGCAAGGCCCGAAAGAGGGTTTCTGCAGCCGCCTTCGCGGCGGAATATTCGGTCATCCCAAAGGGTGTTTCTTCGATCGCCACCGAGGACGGTTGCATGATGCTGCCCAGCGTTCCGCCCGACGAAGCCGTTGTAAAGACGTTCAGGAAACCGTCGACGTAAACCTGGCAGAGCTCGTGAAACAATGGTGCTGAAAACTTTCCGCGCGGCGCTCCGGCGATTGAAGGTGTTGAGAAATAGCACACCATCGTCGGCGTAAAGTCCCGGCAAAGTTCATCCAGCGCCGGCATCTCTCCGCGAACATCCAGTTGGAAGCAACTCGCATGGCCACCGCCGGCGGCGACCTCCTCAGCCACACGCCGGGCGTCTGCTTCGCCAAGTTGATAGGAGAACTTTACCGATGCCCCACCGGCAGAAAGCAGTTTCACCGCAACCTCACCCAGCCCACGGGAACCGCCGATGACAATCGCACGTTCACCAGAAAATTCACCCGAGGCGACTGAGCGCGACACCTCCGTAAATCCGGCCTGCACGGCAGGCGCGGGCCGCAGGGAAGCGATTACCGTGCCGGAGAATCCGGTGCCGCGCAGGCGGATGATCGCCCGGGCGAAACGCTCATCGTATTCGTCGACCGAATATGCCAATGCCCTAGAGGCATCTGAGGAATCCTCCAAATCGACGGCGTTCAGCAGAGAATGCAAACCAGGCGCACGCATTCCAACCACGCGCGTGGACGCCAGCAGAGCCGCGAATTGATCAGGCGGCAATTTCGCCGAGGCATGGGGAAATAACTCAGCAGCGAGGTTCTTGTCAAACATCAACGGCACGGTTCCGGCGGCCGATGAGATCTTGTCGCCCAAGAGCGTATGCGTCGACTCAACCAGGGGCGATTGGGCGGGTATTTCATTCGTCCGATCATTCGTCCGATCGTCCAGTTGCCAGTCGACTTCAGCCCGCACGAGTCTCGCCGTCGCGGTTGTGGCTTCCGAGCGAGTGTGTCTCTCGCCGATGGACTTTGCGGAAAAAAAGACATCCTGCTCCAACCGTGCGGGGTTACGGAACTCCGCCCTCAGTCTGCGAATGCGAATCGCAGGCTGTCCAGCCAGCCAGCGATCCAGCAGCCACAACAGTGTATGAATGCCATGGACGACGGGTTGGCCGAACATAAGCCGCCGTGCCGCGATTGGGTCGATGTGAATCGGATTAAAATCGCCAGAAAGCGTCGCAAATCGGTGTTGGCCATCCATGTTGAACTGTTTGGCTTCGATTTCCATAGAGCGCTATTTCCAAGGCAGACTTAAGCCGCTCGATTGTATCGAATCGGGTGAAGGACGTCTTGATATCGAGGAGTAGCAAACTGAGACATGCACGCGATTGCGACAAAAGTGCAGACGCTTGACCCACAAGGCTGGTTTGCGTCTCGTGTGCTGGAGAATTTAGATTAAAAGCTCATAAATTCCTGCAATTGACTGATTCTTCTGCCAAGCGAGCCGTATATAATTCCTCGCAGGTTTTGCACGCCACCGTCCTGTGAACTGGCCTCAGTTGCGGAGGTTGCACCGGTCTCATGTCTAGCTTGAATAATTTTCTGCACGTGTTTTCGCTCCCGCGCGGGACTCCGGAGACGAGCACGTCTCTGGTTTGGGCGCTCAATGCGACGCTCCTGGTCGCCGTGTCTGCATTGGTAGTGTGGCTGTGGCGTTTTGCGCGGCAAAGAGATCTTGCTTCTGCGAACGCCCGGCTGATGCGCTTCCTTGTTTCCACGCCCATTCTGTCCGTCCTGGCCCTCGGCGCAATCTTCAACGTGGGTACTGCGATGTATTTGGGATACGAGGTTCCGCGCGACATTCTGCAGGACATTGTGTCGGCGAAGCTGTGGTTACAAGGCCAACCCGCCTTTCCGTTGAACATGACGGATCAAATTCGAGATGTGATGGACCACGAGCCAGCACCGGCTTCTTTGGACCGATGGAGTCCAACGCTGGCGCAGATGGAGAAGCGAGCATACGATGCCGTTGTAACCGAGCCGTGGGCGCAAGCGCATCCGGCGAGTATGACCCTTCTGTTGGCGCTGTTTGTGCCGTGGATGCATGTGCGCACGATCCAACTATTGTTTTCGCTGGCAGCACTGGCGTCGTTATTGGGGACGGTTTGGATCTTGCGGAAGGGTCTGGGTGCTCCGGCAACACCGCGTCTCTTTACTGCCTTGACGTTGGGACTGTTGGGGTGGTTTCCGTTCTGGATGGTGCTGCGCAACGGGCAGGTCGGTTTTTTGCTGACTTTTCTGATGGCGCTGGGCTGGTACCTTCTGCGGCGCGAACGGAATGTCGCGGCGGGCATTTGCCTCGGAGTCGCCACTGCTTTGAAACTCTTTCCCGGCCTGTTGCTCGTGTACCTGCTTATTCGGAGACGGAAGGCATTCTGGCCCGGCGCGCTCACGACGGCGGTCTTGCTGGTAGCCAGTTTTGGTCTGGTGGGTTGGCAGAATACTCAGGATTACTTACGGGTGACCCATTTCGTCCAGGAATACTACAAGGACTATCCCGCGAATCTTTCGATGATGTCGATTTTCACTGCTCTTACGCCTGGGCTGGAGTTGCGCTGGCACATATCGCGAATTTTCTTCGTGGCATGCCTCGGCTTCCTGGCTTGGACAGTCACCCGCAAGTCGCGGGACGTTGAAGGTTCTCTTACTTTCGATCTGGAATATGCCATGTGCATAGCTCTCATGCCGGTACTCTCGCCGGTGTCCTGGGATCACTACCTGGTGGTTCTCGCGTTGCCGGTGGCGGTATTGATCTCCTCCTTACGAAAGAGTTTCTTCGCGGAGCAGTGGATGTGGACTGCGGGTTTTCTGGTTGTGTCTGCGGTGCTGGCGGTGCCACGGCATTTCTCCAACTGGATCGGGCTTTTCGTTCTGCATTTGCGTCATCCAATTTTGCTGATTAAGCTGCCCGTGGTCGCCGTCTTCGGCGTTTTCATTCTCCTGTGGGGAATGAGGATGCGGCTGGCCCAGCCAACGAGCGCGATGAAGTCTCCCGGGGAAAAGGACCAGGTCGCCGCCGGAGGGCAGCCTGTAGCGGCGTAGTGCGAATGCAGATTTTAGATCTGCAATCAGCAGTCTGCAATTTTCTTCCCCACCTACCAGGATTCACGCAACCTAGCGCTTGCCCGCCGGTGGGCCCGCGTGATTGGTTTCGCTCTGGCTGTTTTCCGGGATATAGATCAAACGAATCGTCTTGTCGATTTTGGCGACAGGCGGGTAAGCGTCGAGCCAGGCATAGCCATCGAAAGTGGCAGGGAACCAGGGGCTTTCGCCGAGGCGGATGTGGTAATTGCTAATGGCGATCCAGCCGGTGGCATGTTCGTAAAGAGCCAGGGTTTGGTAGGGCGGCAAGTTCATCTGTGTGAGATCGGCACTGGTGTAGAGACGCAGGTGCAGATGATCAATTTTGCGCTCGGCGAGCACGCGCGAAAGCTGCAGGATATTCTGTCCAGCGTCAAAATCGCCGCCCACCATAAGGCGTTTGTCGGGGTTACTGCCGGCAAACATACTCGTATAGGTAAGGTAGTTGGGGTGAACCCTAGCGGTGGAAAGAGCCTGCCCGAGCAGAAGTGCGCCCAGAGCTAGCGGCACAAGGCGGGGCCAGCGCGAGCGCAGCGCCCAGAGTTCGCAACAGGCGAACGCTGCAAGAATCGCGAGCAGCGGATACACGAAGAGAATGTGCCGGATTCCGAGATTGATCTTGATGGGCATCGAGAAAATCAGGATCGCCAGCGCGGAAACAGCGGGCGCTGCCAGGTGCCAATCCCGTCCGCTCTGAAAGCGGCGCAGGGCCCAGCCAGTCCCGATCGCCGCGAGCAGCAGGAACCCAGGCGTCGTCTTGAACGCCAGCATGAAGAGGAAGAAGTACCACCATCCTCCGCGCCGGACGTGTCCCAACAGATAGGCTGGATAGAGTTTGCCGTTTTCGCCGACAGTCCGGAAGATGCCTTGGAAAAATTCAGGAGCAGGCAAGCTGGGATTGAGTGCAATCACCTTCATCGCCACGGCCCTGGCTGGCGAAGGCAATCTGAGACGTTCTATGTCGTGAGCAGGATGCTCAAAAATCTGATCGAGAGGCCGCACGGAAAAACGATAGCCACCCCATACTACGAAACACATGGCAAAGAACGCGAGAAGGACGGGCCGCGTCCAGTGCCGCAGTTCTTGCCGGATCGACGAGCCGGACTCGTTGCGGCGACTCCACCACCGGCAAGCCACAATGGCCAAAAAGCATGTCGGAAGGAATACCAACCACGGTGTGTTCGAAAGAATGGCGCCAGCAACAGCGATTCCCAGCGTCAACGAGCGGCCCCACACGGGGGAGTCCAGCCAGCGCACCAGAGCAAAGAGAGCAGCCGGCAAAAAGGCGAGCAAGGCAGGATCGACGTACGCGACAGAGCAATACCCGAGAATCACGGGCTCCATCGTCAAAAGAAAAAGAGCGAGGACAGCGGGCCAATCTCCCAGCAGGCTTCGCGTCCAGAAAAATGTTACTAACGCGGTCAGCAGGAAAAAAGGCAGGGTACCAAGCCGGGCCAGAGTTAAGTTGTGGAGATATTGTCCACGCGCATACAGAATCTGGTTTCCGGCGCCGTAGAAGTCATAGCCCTGAGTTTTGTCTCCACCGACGAACTTGAACTCCGGCAGGCGGAGACCAGAAAGATAGGGCCCGATCGCAACCGCAATTCGCGGCAAGGGTGGATGTTGCGGTTCCATTCTGAAGGTGCCCTTGTCGAGCCACTCCATACCGCAGGCGATGTGCGCAGGTTCGTCGTAAGCCTGATTGAAAGCGTGGTAAGTAGAGACAATGCGGATGATCGCAATCAGTATCAGAAAAAGCGCGGCGGGTGTAACGAAACGGGAGGACGAAGAGCGAAGCGCGTTGATCAAGGACAGACTCCGGATGAGAATCGCGGGTCCATCCTACAATACAGCGCACCCGGCGCAGCTAGTTCGAATCGGGACTGCTATGGCACAGAGGGGGGATGGCAGAAACTTGCTGGAGCGGTTACATTTGTAACTGTCCCTCGCAAAGTCCCTCACGGCATGACCTACTCAGGCTTTTGTGCAATAATCTGCACAGAGTACGAAAGTTTTGCTCTTAACTAAGTTCGTAACCGCATATTTTGAATGTATTTACGAACGTCGGATGTTTGGACTGTGGCGTAAGGCTTGCACCTAAACCAGCGTTAGCTCCTCCCCCCAAAACGGATGAGCAAAGTAACCTTACGATCGAGTAAGGAATCGGGCAACCCCCCTAAGCCAATCGATTCCCATGTGAGCAGTGACTCGCCCCAGCACAACCCTGCTGGCAGGCAGCGGGTTTTGTGCGTTTTCGGCACACGCCCCGAGGTCATCAAGCTCGCTCCCGTGCTGCGCGCGTTGCAAAGCCGTGCGGATATCGACACCCTTGTCGTAAGTTCCGGCCAGCACACGAGCTTGCTCTATCCGTTCCTCGACTTTTTCGGAATCAAGCTGGACCATGATCTGCAAGTGATGCAGCCCAACCAGACTCCGAATGAAGTATGCGCGCGCGTGATGGCCGGGCTCGAGCCTATCATTCAACGCGAGAAGCCGTCGCTCATTCTGGTTCAGGGCGACACGACAACGGCACTTGCCGGAGCGCTCTCGGGATTTCACCACGGTATTCTGGTCGGCCATGTGGAAGCCGGGCTGCGGTCGGGAAATCCGAACAGCCCTTTTCCCGAAGAGATGAACCGGCGTCTGGTTTCACGCGTCGCGACATACCACTTCGCTGCGACGGCAGGGAACCGGGCTGCGTTGCTGCAGGAAGGCGTTTCCGCGGCGAACATTTTCGTGACCGGCAATCCGGTGGTGGATTCGCTGACGTACATCCGGGAGAATGCCACACCATCGGAGCGCGCCGCCGAGTTGTTGCAGCTGGCGGAAGGAAAGAAGCTGATCGTACTGACCACGCACCGCCGTGAAAGTTTTGGCAAAGTTATGCGTCAGCATCTGCGCACCATTCGCGATTTCGTGCGCGAGCATGAAGATGTAGCAGCAGTATTCGCTGTGCACCCCAACCCGAATGTTCGGGCGGCAGCCGAAGCGGAGTTAGACGGGCAGGAACGGATTCATCTGGTAGAGCCGCTGAACTATCCCGACTTTATTCACCTCTTGCAGCATGCCTGGCTGCTGGTGTCCGATTCCGGCGGAATTCAAGAAGAGGCACCGACATTGCGCAAGCCTCTCCTGGTGTTGCGCAGTAATACGGAGCGCCCGGAAGCGGTGGAGTCTGGAGTGGCCGTTCTCGTAGGCGATAAGCCGGGCCGCTTGCGGCAACTACTGCACGCCGCGCTGACCGACAAAGTTTGGGCCGACCGCGTGCGGACGGTGGAAAATCCTTTCGGCGACGGAGCCGCAGGAGAGAAGATTGCCGACATTTTGCATCAGGAACTTGTAGGTTCGCCGGTGGCTGCAAAGGTGGCGGTATGAAGCCAGTTCAAGCCAACGCTCCGGATGCGGCACGTCGCGATCTGATGACCGTGGTGCTCGAAGACTATTTCCATGTGGGCGCCATGCGTGGGCTGATTAGTCAGCATCAGTGGAGCCGATTCGAAACACGTTTCGAAACCAATACGTTGAAGGCGCTGGATCTGCTGAAAGAACACGATGTGAAGGCGACTTTCTTCGTCTTGGGCTGGATCGCGGAGCGGCAGCCGGAGTTGGTTGCCGAAATCGCCCGGCAGGGACACGAAATCGCGAACTACGGTTTTGCCCATCGCGATGTGCGGCAGATGACGCGCGAGGAATTTCGCGACGATGCCCGGCGCTCACGCGACCTGTTGGAGATTGCCAGCGGCCGGCGTGTGGTGGGGTTCCGCATTCCGCAAGGCCTGCGTTCGGCCTCTGATTTATGGGTGCTCGATGTGCTGGCGGAAGAGGGTTATGCCTATGATTCGAGCGTCGTGCCGTTTTCCTACGAGCGTGCTGCGCGCGGCGCCTTTCTCCATGTGAAGGATGGGCACCAACTCTGGGAATTCCCGCATGCCACCCTCAATCTCTTCGGGTATCTGCTTCCGATTTCCGGAGGAAATTATTTCCGGCAGATTCCCCATACGCTGCTCCACCACGCCGTAGCTCATTGGAAGCGGGATTTCGATGCGCCTTTCATGATGTATTTTCATGTGTGGGAATTGGATCCGGACCAGCCGCGTATCAGCGCGGCATCGTGGTTGGCACGCACGCGGCAGTACCGCAACCTGCGGAAGATGAAGTGGGTATTGGCGGATTACTGCACAAAATACAAATTCGGCGGCGTGGCAGACTATCTGGGAATCGATACAACGCCAGCGACAACGCACCAGCCGCGTTCCGTGACAGCACCAGTGCCGGTTGTTTCCGTCGAGATTGGGCGGCAAGCAGCCCGCGTTCCAGTTTCCATTGTTGTGCCTTGTTTCAATGAACGGCCCGCGCTTCCTTATCTGGCGAACACGCTCGAGAGCGTGACGAAACTACTTGCACAGGACTACGAGACCCATTTTGTTTTTGTCGACGATGGCAGCACCGATGGCACGTGGGAGCTGTTGAACCGTCTGTTTGGAGCGCGCGAAGATTGCCGTGTGGTCAAGCATGAAATCAATCGCGGTGTGGCGGCTTCCATTTTGACCGGCATTCGCCATGCCACCGATGAAATTGTTTGCTCCATGGATTGCGATTGCACCTACGATCCGCATGAACTGGCGCACATGATCCCTCTGCTGACGGAGGACGTCGATCTTGTGACGGCATCGCCCTACCATCCGCAAGGCGGACGCGTGATGAATGTGCCGCAGTGGCGTCTGGTGCTCTCCAAGGGCGCGTCGTGGCTCTACAGCAAAGTGCTGCGCCACAAGCTCCATACGTACACGAGTTGTTTCCGGGTGTACCGGCGGAGTGCCGTGGCCGACCTGGAGTTGCGGGAATGCGGATTCCTCGGCGTCTCAGAAACGCTGGCCTTGCTCGATCTCCGCGGACATAACATCCGCGAATTTCCGACCACGCTCTACGTGCGAATTCTCGGCCAGTCGAAAATGAAGGTTGCCCGCAATATCGTGGGCCATCTCAGGAATTTATGGCGGATGCGCCGCATGCGCCGACTTTTGGACCAACAGCAGTTGATCCCGAAAATGGTTCGTTCCGAAACGCAACCCCTTATTCAACCCGAACCGCCTTCTTTGAAATCTCATATAGAGGTTAATCATGAATAGCACTCTTGCCAGACCCGTTATGGCTCTTCCGAACGATCAGGACCACACCGGGCGCGACCTCGGACAGGCCGAAATTGACCTGCTCAAGGAAGTCATCGCCACAGGCACTCTCACCAGCACCAAAGGCAACTTCACTAAACGATTGGAACAGCGCTTTGCCGAGAAGATCGGCATGAAGCATGCCTACGCTTGCACCTCGGGCACAGCCGCGATTCATATTGCGATCGGTGCGATTGATCCCAATCCGGGCGATGAAATCATCACCACCTCGATCACCGATATGGGCGCGCTGACCCCCATGCTCTATCAGGGAGCAATTCCTGTATTCGCGGAAGTCGATCCGGTCACGCTGAACGTCACCGCGAAAACGATTGAAGCCCGCCTGAGTCCCAGGACGAAGGCGATCATGGTGACGCACCTATTCGGCAATCCCTGTGAAATGGGTCCGATCATGGAGCTGGCCCGCTCGCGGAACATCCCTGTGATTGAAGACTGTGCCCAGGCTTTCATGGCAAAAGCCAATGGCCAGTTCGTGGGAACCTTCGGGACGATCAGTTGTTTCAGCACTCAACAAGGTAAGCACATGACCACGGGCGAGGGTGGCTTGGTGGTGACGAACGACGACGCTTTGGCTCGGCGTTGTTTCCTGCTGATCAACAAGGCCTGGGGCTATGGCGATGCCAAACCGGACCATTACTTCGCGGCTCTGAACTATCGCATGTGCGAACTGCAGAGCGCAGTGGCATTGGCGCAGCTTGAAAAGCTCGACTCGGTGGCGGACCGCCGCGTGAAGGCCGCAGACAAGCTCACGAAGATGCTCGCTGGCATCAAGGGCATTCGCACACCACTCGTCGCTTGCGGTGATGTGCATACCTACTGGAAGTACTGCCTGACCGTCGATGGCAGCGTCCTCAAGGACGGAGCGGTTGGGTTGGCTGGCAAGCTCAAAGAACGGGGCATTGCCTCGGCGCCGCGCTACATTCAGAAGCCGTCGTTCATGTGCGAAGTCTTCCAAAAGCGCCGCACGTTTGGTAACAGCGGATATCCCTTCAACCTGGCGCGTCCGGAAGCCGTCGACTACGACAAAGCGAAATTCCCCATGACGTTTAAGGCACTGGAAGACGTCCTGGTGCTGCCATGGAACGAGCTCTATACCGACGAACATATTAACTATATTGCCGATTCGATTCGCGAGTGCGTGGAGGCGCTCCGATAATGTCAACCCAAGTCACTTCGTCCCAGGTAAAAACAGGTCAAGTCACGAAGCCGCCCGTTTGTTTTGGTTTGGTTGGCGCAGGCGCGATTGCGCAATCTTACTTGCAGGCGTTCCAAAACTGTCCGGAAGTACAACTTGTCGCCGTCGCCGACACGAATATTGAGGCGGCCCAGGCGGTGGCGCTGAAGGCCAATTGCAAAGCTTACGCTTCGCACACAGCTATGGCGGACGCGGAAAAGCTGGATGCCGTGCTGGTCTGCACGCCCCCGAATACACATCCCGATGTCTGCACGGACTTCATCGAGCGGCGCATCGCCATTCTTTGCGAAAAGCCGCTTTGTAAAGATGTTGCCAGTGCGCGCTCCATGATCCTGGCGGCACGCAGTGCGGGCGTCATGATGACGATGGCATCGAAATTCCGCTACGTCGACGATGTCGTCAAGGCGCGCCAGCTCGTGAACTCTGGTGCCATCGGCGACGTCGTTCTGATCGAAAACTTTTTTACTTCGCACGTCGATATGACCAAGCGATGGAACTCAAACCCTGAGATCAGTGGTGGTGGCGTGCTCATCGACAACGGAACCCACTCTGTCGACGTGATGCGCTATTTCCTTGGACCACTGAGCGAAATCCACGTGGTTGAAGGCAAGCGCAGCCAGAATCTTCCTGTGGACGAAACCGTGCACGTCTTCGTTCGCAGCACCAGCGGGATTCTGGGTACGGTGGATCTATCCTGGTCCATCAACAAGGAACTCGAAAGCTACCTGCGTATTTACGGCTCAGCGGGAACCATATCGGTGGGCTGGAAGGAATCAAAATTCTTGATGGCGGGATCGAAGGAGTGGAAGGTCTTCGGCAACGGCTATAACAAGGTACAAGCCTTCAGCAGCCAGCTTGAAAACTTTGCCCGTGCACTGCGAGGGTCCGAGCCCCTGGTGGTCACGCTGGAAGATGCGTTGGCCTCGGTGCAGGTGGTTGAGGCAGGCTATGCATCGCTGCGCGATGCAAAGTGGTTCGCCATCCCTTTAGCGATGGGGCGTGAAGCGGCACGTCCGGAAGTATCGAAGCGAATCAATTAGCCCCACCGCGGTAATCGTCGGCGGCCAGCGCGGAACCTCATGCTGGCCGTCGTCCTTTAGGCGATGCTTAGGTTGCCATCTTCAGGAGAGTTCGTTGTGGCAGAATCCAAATTTCCCAACGTTCGAGTGCATGCCACAGCCATCATTGAAGACGGCGTGCAAATTGGTCCCGGGAGTTCCGTCTGGGACAGCGTCCATATCCGCCACGGCGCGCAAATTGGGGAAGAGTGCATCATCGGCGAGAAAACATACATTGCTTACGACGTGAAGATTGGCCATCGCGTGAAAATCAATGCGATGGTTTATATCTGCGCTGCAGTGACCATTGAAGATGGCGTGATGATCAGCGCCGGCACCACGTTCACGAATGAC
The DNA here is from genome assembly GCA_964619065.1 of uncultured Acidobacteriaceae bacterium. Lineage (GTDB taxonomy): Bacteria > Acidobacteriota > Terriglobia > Terriglobales > Acidobacteriaceae > JANXUC01. The sequence continues at coordinate 29,115 of CAZUCC010000005.1, forward strand.
CGCTTCCCGCGAGCCACCACGCCGGATTTGAAGCATCTGCGGCCGTCAGATCCCGACGAGCACACGCTACCAACTCTGGTCCGCGAAGGCGCAACCATTGGCGCGCAATGTACGATTGGCAACGGCCTCTCCATCGGACGCTTTGCCATGGTGGGGATGGGGGCGCTGGTCACTAAGAACGTTCCGGATTTTCATCTTGCCATTGGAGCCCCGGCGCGAACCATCGGCTACGTGTGCCGCTGTGGTGAGCCGCTTGCCAAAACCGCGGACCTCGAAGCCGTCATGCCCAGGCTAAGCTGTAAATGTGGGCTCGAGTATGCGGTGAACCACGGCGTGGTTACGGAATTGAATCCGCCGCGCTAGACACGGACAATAAAACCGTGGAACTCGAAACTGGAAACTCGAACTCGAAACCAGCTCATATGGCCGGTAAGCAATCTTGGGGAATCGTCGGTGGCGGCATTCTGGGGATGACCCTCGCTCTGCGCCTCGCGCAGCAGGGGCAGAAAGTTACCCTGTTCGAATCCGCCCCGGAACTGGGCGGCTTGGCCAGTGCGTGGCAATTGGGCGACATTCTTTGGGACCGCCACTACCACGTGACCTTGCTTTCCGATTCGCATCTGCGTTCCCTCCTGCGCGAACTGGGCCTCGAAAGGGAGATCAAGTGGGTCGAGACGAAGACCGGCTTTTACACGGGCGGCCGTATGGTTTCGATGTCGAACAGTGTGGAATTCCTGAAATTCCCGCCTCTCGGACTGATCGACAAATTTCGCCTCGGGCTGACCATCCTGCATGCATCTCGCATTCAAGACTGGGAAGCGCTGGAACAGATTCCTGTGAAAGATTGGCTTCGCAAGTGGTCGGGCCGCAACACCACCGAAAAAATCTGGCTACCCCTCCTCCGCGCCAAGCTCGGCGCCAACTACACCAAAGCTTCGGCGGCGTTTATCTGGGCCACCATCGCGCGTATGTATGCGGCACGGCGTTCCGGCCTGAAGAAAGAAATGTTTGGATATGTGCCCGGAGGTTACGCTCGCATCCTCAGACGCATGCAGGAAATGCTCCAGCAGGCAGGCGTCACCATTCGGACGGGATGCCGCGCTGCTTCCCTACGCTCGGTTGCTGGCAGCGGAATCGCCGTGAAGTTCGCAGACGGTTCGGATGCCGTCGTCGATCAAGCCGTTTTTACCGGGCCATCCACGATTGCTGCGGACCTCTGTCCCGAGCTGAATGCCGAAGAACAACGGCTGTTGCGTGGAATCGAATACCAGGGTATCGTCTGCGCTTCGCTCCTGCTCAAGCGTCCGCTGACTCCGTACTACGTAACGAATATCACCGACACGTGGGTTCCGTTCACCGCAGTGATTGAGATGACCGCGCTGGTCGATGCCGCGCAATTCGGCGGAAAATCGCTGGTCTATCTCCCCAAATATCTGCCCTTGAACGATCCCATGTTCGAGACCAGCGATGCGGAGATTCAGCAGACGTTTTTTACTGCTCTCAAGAAAATGCATCCCAGTCTTTCCAATGATGATCTTCTCGCATTTAAGGTGAGCCGCGTGCGCCAGGTATTTGTGATTCCCACTCTGAATTACTCCAAGAAGCTGCCCCCCATCTCGACCTCCGTGGAGGGTCTGCATATTCTGAACTCCGCGCACATCGTCAATGGAACCCTGAATGTGAACGACACGGTGCAATTGGCCGAGCGGGCGATCCCACGGTTGCTGGCGCAAACGCCGCGAGAGGAACAAGCCGCGTATGCCCGCGTCTAAACTCGAACCGCAGCCCCTGGCAAGTCTATCGCTCGATCTCGACAATAAGTGGTCGTACATGAAGACGCATGGCGACGCGGGGTGGGAAGCGCTGCCCTCGTATCTTGATTTGGTTGTGCCGCGTGTGTTGGAGATTTTGCGTCAGCAGAATCTGACCATCACTTTTTTCATCGTGGGACTGGATGCGGCGCAGCCGCTGAATCAGGCAGTCTTGAAATCGATTGCCGATGCCGGCCACGAAATCGGCAATCATTCTTACCAGCATGAGCCCTGGCTACATCTGTACACGCCTGTGCAACTGGAAGACGAAATGCAGCGTGCCGAAGACAGCATCGTCCAGGCCACCGGCAAAATGCCCCGCGGATTCCGTGGACCAGGGTTCAGTTTTTCTCCTCGCCTGCTCGAATTGTTGGCTCAACGTGGGTACCTCTACGACGCGTCCACATTCCCGACGTTTCTGGGACCGCTGGCACGGGCCTACTACTTTGCTAAGAGTCGGTTAAGCGCTGAGCAAAGCGATCAACGCAAGGCGCTGTTTGGATCAGCGAAAGAAGGGTTCCGCCCACTCAAACCCTATCGCTGGCAAACACCAGCGGGACCACTGACGGAAATTCCCGTAACCACCATGCCGGTGTTTCGCGTGCCTGTTCATCTGAGCTATGTGCTCTATCTCGCCACATTCTCGCGCACTCTGGCGTTGATCTACTGGGATTTGGCGCTGGCCATGTGTCGCTGGACACGGACCCAGCCGTCCTTGCTTCTGCACCCTTTGGATTTTCTCGGGAAAGAGGACTGTCCGGAACTCAGCTTTTTTCCCGCGATGCAAACCCCGGCTGAATTGAAGTTGTCGGTTGCCAGGGAAGTGTTGATGAAATTCGCCCAGCAGTTTGAGGTCGTGCCCATGGGCGAGCACGCTCGTGCCCTGAGTTCGGCGCCTCTCATGCGCATTTCCCAGGAAGCGTAACCTAGAGACGAGGATTGAGTCGCGGTAATCTTTCTTCTGGGCGGGCATCCTGAGGAAGTTTCCTTGGCGCCCGCGTTTGTGCGTTTATGCTTGCGGCAAGCTGCGGAAAGGTGCCTCCTTGTACTCCGGCATCCCAGAGTGGCCCTCCGCATTGGTCCTCTCTAGGTTTTGAGTTCGATCGATATTTTCTGCTCGATTGACATTTCGAGCCTGTACCAAGGGTTGGGCACCCTCCCTGGATTTCGCCAATTCCGCCAGTGCCGCCTCGAGCGAAGTAAGCTTTACAATTTTGGCCGGAGCACCGTCGGCAGCTCCGGGTACGAACTGCACACGGTTCCTATGATCCTCCAATGAAATCAGGATGACTCGAAGGCATTCAGCGCAAAGCCAGTGGTAGTCCACTCGCGAACTCACGGGTGGCTCTCCCCCGCTCGATATCGTATCCGCCGGGGTTTCTACCCGCAATACGACGGCACAGCGAGAGTAGCGGAATGGCTGCGAGCAGTTCCAATTGGCACACTTTGTGAACATTGCGTTTCTTTCATGAAACGATTCTCCGCCGCTTGCCGGATACAATCGCCGTTTTTGCCACATGGCCGGGGCCCGCATCGCAATATTTCCAGTGCAACTGACGTGCCAAGCCAGATCCCAAGGCGGTTACCTTTTGGGGGAGGCGGGGTAAGTCCTTGAAGCATCTGCATTTGTCAGACAATGACAGAGGTTGGGCAGGGCGTACACCTGGAGGAAATATACGTTATTTCCAGATTAGGAATTCAACCGACAAAAAGTGCCAACTAGAGACGAACGTCGCGGCTGCTGTTCCGGAATCGTGGCTCGCTCACCGAAGGCACTGCCGTGATCGTGGCCAGGATATAGAACCAGGCCGCATTGGAGGGAATCTGCAGGTTGAAATCAAAGAAACTGTGAACCAAAATGCCCACGCATCCCAATACCCCAGCCAGCGCTGCTCCACCATTCACGCCCAGTTTTCCACCACGAAGCTTGCGCCATGCCGTCCGAAACAGCAGAACAAGAAACCAAAGCATCGTCAGGAAGCCCGCGCCGCCCATTTCCACCAGCAACTGTGCGTAGTCGTTGTGGGCCTCATTGACAAAGATGTTCGAAAAGAAGCTCTGAAACGGCGGATAGGCCGTCGGGAAGGTTCCCAGCCCCCACCCGAGCGCAGGACGTTCCGTCCACATACGCAGCGAATCGCGCGTGACCGAGAGCCGGAGTCCGCTGGAGAGTTCGGTGTTGGCTTCGGAGTGGAAAGTCGATAGCCGGTCGGCCAAGCCGGAGCCTCCGACCAGGAGAATCCACAAGCCAGCCACAGCGAGGCAGCCACCGAGTACGAGCGCTACTCTCGGACTCTTCCGGGGGATCGCCAAGAAAACGCTCACAAGGGCAAGTTGGACGGCGAGCGCCACAACTCCGCCACGAGAACCCGAGAGCACGATGGTACTGGCCATAAAGGCGGCGGCAACGCCCAGTACTACCTTGGGACCGCGCTCCATCCGGCGGCTCAGGCACATGGCCAGCGGGATGGGGAAGAGCATTTCCATCAATCCGGCGTAGTGATTGTGATTTACATAGGAACCGTAAATCCATCCGCCTTCGCGAGGCAGCCGGAGCCAATAGATTCTGCCATTGCTGGAGAGATCCTGGATTACCGCAAAGAAAGCCAGGACGAAGCCGTAGGCCGCGATCACAATTCCGAACCGGGTAATGTCCTGTGGGCGCCGCAAGACCTGCGTCAGCAGGAAGCATAAGATGCCGCAACTCGCAAATAGGAGCGCGGAAGTCCAGGTGATATAGCGATAAGAAGAAATACCCCCGGCGAGCTGAATCCCCACGAGAGCCCCGAACACCAGCATCGGCGAGAACAAAGCATTCGAACGCAGGGGCTGAGAACTACCACGAACCCGCTGGATCAGCCAGACAATGAGAAGCATGGCCGATCCCAATTCCAGAACAAATATGGACCAGGCTTCGACAGCTCCGAAAGCTAATGGAGCGAACAGCAACAAGCCGAGAATCCCGTAAAGAGCGATTGAGTCGGCACGAGGCAGAATACGAGTACTCGATTCCAGATTTTCCAATTCGGCGAGGACGTGGGAATTCGGCATGCGTTCTTGAATTTTCAAAGCTGTAAACGAACGAGCTGCACTTCGTCCATCCAAAGATGTCCGCGGATCGCATTTCCCGCGGGAATACGTACCATCCTCAGACTTACCAGCTTGGCCTCGGGGCCCGTTGTGAAGTGTCCCGTGATCTCTCGCCAACTGCCCGGATTCCGCAAAGTTTCCGTTGTGAGATAAACTGTTCCCGTCATTTCATCGCGCAAAAGGAATGCCGGCCCACCCGCTCCTTCAAGGGCATCGGTTTTGAAGTGCACGCTGAACTGGTACTGGGTGCTGGGCGCGACGGAGACGAGTTGAAACAGCCCCGTCTCCGTGATCCCCGGCCCGGCAAAAGTTACAAGGAGCGTGTGATTGCCACCCGAAGCCGAGGTTCCGTCCAAAGTGATCTTAACATTTGTTTTTTCGTAGTAGTGCCAGTCGAAACCGGCATTGAGAACGTCTTGCTCGAAGCGCGAATTCACAATCAGGTTCTGGCCAGGAAGGTAGGCAGTGAGGCCGCAGAGCGGAGCCATCTGCTGCCACGCCTCGCGAGCTTGCTCAGGCTGGCGATGGCTCAGCAGGTAGTCGACGTAGGCGAGTCCCATGCGTGAAGGAAACTGTTTCTGGAGCCCCAACAAAGCTGCCCATACTTTTGCTGCCGCATCAGTTTGCTCTCTGGACATCAGGAGCACAAGGAAGGCGCTGTAGGCATTGGGATTGGCGGGAACAACCTTCTTTAAAAGAGAGGAGGCGTCGGGATCCACGCGCCAGAGTAAATCCAACGCCGTGGGAATCGAGACCTCGTCGTTTTCGAGCACAACCCGAAACTCGCGCATGGCTTGGTCGCGCTCGCCACGCAAGAGCAGAAAGTTTGCGGCTTCCCAGGCGACGTCGGGTTTTTTGGGAGCGGCTTGCACCGCGCGCTCGAGAGCACGGCCCTGTTCCGCGGAATCGCCCAGAACTTGCTGCAGGCGGGCGATATCGAACCAGGCGGATGCGTCCTGGGGATTCAGGCGTGTGGCAGTCTGATATTCGCGAAGAGCTTGCTGAAGATCTCCATTTGTGACCTGCAAATAGCGGCCAAGCTGGCTGTGGTACGCAGCGTTACCGGGAGCCAGTTGCGTCGCCAGGCGAAGGTGCGGCAGGGTGGGTCGTCCGGCCAGATGGTCAGCCAGGAAATCGGTGAAAGAAAACAAGACCAACCCGGCGGCAAACACAATCCCAGCTACGGGTGCAGCCGCCAGTCGAGGGCGGCTCGAAGGTCGACGGCTCGAAGACTGAGGCGTGGTTTCGACCGCTGCCATCGTCGATGCGTTTAGATGGATCCGGACGTGGAGGCCGGCGCCGTCTCCTCCTCCGCAGCTTTTTCGCCGCGATAGTAGTGTCCCCCATATTTTTCTTGGTACTCGTAGTAGTAGTAATAATCCGGCGATGCGAGATCGACCGCATTCAGCAGCACACCACAGATGCGCGCATTGACCTGGGCCAGGAGGTCGCGGGCACGGCGCAGGGCTGTCTTGGTCGTCTGACCGGAACGGATGACGAGCACGACAGCATCGACGCGCGTCGAGAGCACCACAGCGTCGGTGACCGAAAGCGTGGGCGGCGTGTCAATCACGATGTGGTCATATTGTTCCCGCAATTGCGCAAGCATGCTTCGCATGTTCGCCGAGGCCAACAACTCCGCTGGATTCGGCGGTGGAGAGCCGGAAGGCAGAACGAATAGGTTGGGTAACTGAGGCGCGCGCGTAATGGCGTTTTGCACCGTTGAGGTACCGGTCAGGACATTGCTCAACCCATTAAGAGGGCCGGCCATTCCAAGCGTCTTATGCACACTGGGCCGACGCATGTCGGCGTCCACCAGCAAGACCCTGACACCTTTCTGAGCCAGCACGATCGCGGTGTTAATGCTTGTGGTTGTTTTTCCCTCCTGCGGCAGAGCGCTCGTAACCAGGATGATCTTGGGGGGAGCACCCAGCGAAGAGAGCAGAAGCGAAGTTCGAAGAGCGCGGTAAGCCTCCGCCATTTGCGATTGGGGTCTGACCTGCGTAATCAATTCGACGACTTCCTTCGAGCCCGTCAGCGCCAGACGGCGTCCGCCCTTCCCGTCTTCGTTTCGCGTCCCCATCGGAATCAGACCTAGGGAAGGGAGTTGGGAGATAGTCTGTGCCTGTTCCGTGGTGCGAACCGTGTTATCCAGGCTTTCCAGCAGAAACGCCAGGCCTACTCCTGAAGTCAGCGCCAGCGCGAAGGCGAAGGCCAGATTGCGCGGGATGTTCGGTTCCGACGGCGCGGTGGGAACGCGGGCCGCGTCTACGATGCGGAAGTTGTTGGAACGCAGGCCGGCGGTCACACCCGCTTCTTTCATTTTCTCCAGCAAGCCTTCATAGAGCTGGCGGCTCGTGTCCAGGTCCCGCTTCAGCATGCTGTATTCGATGGCGCTTTCGTTGAGCTTATTGGCCTGCTGTTTCTGTTCTTCAAAATCAGCTTGCAGAAGCTTTTCACGTTGCAGCGCAATTTCGTACTGATCGCGAATCCCGTTCACTACCTTAGTGGTTTCACTCTGGATTTCTGTATCCAACTGCTTGAGCTGGTTGCTCAATTCCGCCACCTTCGGATAGGACGGTCCAAATTGGGTGGATGCCTCAGCGACGCGTATCCGCAGGTCCGCTTCCTGACCCCGCAAGTGGTCCAATTGTGAGGAGGCACTTCCGGCTATGCCGCCTCCACTCGATGCGACGGCCGCGGAGGCGATCGAGGAATCACCCGATTGGACCTGCCGGTAGGCCGCCTCTTTTTGCATGCGGTCGGCTTCCGCGGTGGTCAACTCCCGGTTTAATTCCTCCAGCTTGCTGGTAATAATGTTTTGCTTCTCGTCCGTACCCAGAATCTCGTGTTCTTTCTGATACCGGACCAGCTTTTCCTGAGACGTTTCCACCTTGATCTGCAAATCGACAAGCTGCTTGGAAAGCCAGTCAGAGGCCTGCATGGTAGATTCGAATTTCGTCTTGTAGTTCTCTTCCTTGTAGGTATTGGCGAGAGTGTTAACAATCTGCGCAGCCAAAGCTTTATCCGGGCTCGTGTAATGAATCTCAATAATGCGGGTGTTCGGGATGACGGCGACGTGGAGGCCACCGCGGAACCGGGCCAGCATGGAGGTTACGCGTCCCGAATCGGCAGTGAGCGGATCCAGCGTGATGCCACTCCTACTTGGGGCCGATGCGGCAATGCCTCCAAAGTCGGGACGTTTGTCCAGATTCAACTCTCGGATAACCTCAAGCGCAAGCAGGTCACTTTCCAGAATCCGAACCTCCGTGTCCATGTCGGCAGGATCGAAATAGTCCCCGGCGCCCGGACTGTCTTTCAGGTTCAGCATGACCGGGTCAACCTTATTGATCGCAATGCGGCCCATAGCGTCGTAGAGCTTGGTCATGCGCAGGCTTGCGATTCCTACCAGCGAAGGGATGACGAATAGGCACGCAAGAACCACCCACTTGCGCTTGTCGAGCACACGCAGGTAGTCACGCAACGCGGACTCGTGAGCGGTCACGGAAATACTGGAAAACCCGGCTCCGGATCGTCCGGGATCGGAGGAAAAGCTCGGGCGAACTTCCCGCAGGATGTGGCTACTTGCCGGGACTATTGGTCCTGAATCCATTCCGCCTCGCACGATCAATTAGGGGGAAGGTTTCCCCCGACATCCCAGCCAAACTCAACTCTAGGTATTTTCGCCATTCTAACACTCCCCATTGCAGGAACCTACCAGGGATGCACCTTCGTCGCTATCACAGCCAGAGCGGGCTGTGCGGCTCCAGGGGAGGCGTGTTTCCGGCTGCTATACTGGGTTCACAAATCACGAGTTGCGTGCCCCAGTGTGGGCGCAACCACTCCCGGGACGAGAATGAACTGGTCGGAACAGGTAGTTTTGGTGACGGGCGGCACGGGGTCGTTCGGCCGCAAGTTTGTAGACATTATGCTGCGCGAGTATCGTCCGAAGCGGCTGGCCATTCTGAGCCGCGACGAACTCAAGCAGCACGATATGCGTGGGGAAGGCTACGACCATCCCAGCCTGCGCTGGTTTATCGGGGATGTCCGCGATTCGCAGCGGCTGGTTCGCGCCTTCGAGGGAGTAAGCGTGGTCGTTCATGCCGCGGCTCTGAAGCAGGTTCCCGCCTGTGAGTACAACCCTTTCGAGGCCATTCAGACCAACATCATGGGTGGCCGGAATGTGATCGATGCCGCCATCGACTGCGGCGTGAGCCGGGTTGTCGCCTTAAGCACCGACAAAGCCGTGAGCCCGGTCAACCTCTACGGCGCGACAAAACTCTGTGCGGAAAAGATGTTCGTGCAGGCGAACGCCTACGCGGGCAGCAAGAAAACGCGCTTTAGCTGTGCCCGCTATGGCAATGTCGTCGGCAGTCGTGGGAGCGTGATTCCAGTCTTTATCGAGCAGCGCAAGCGCGGAAAGATCACACTTACGGATCCGCGTATGACGCGGTTTTGGATGACGCTGGAGCAGGGCGTACGCTTCGTTGTAAAGAGCATCGAAGCCATGCACGGTGGAGAAATTTTTGTACCCAAAATTCCCAGCATGAAGCTGGTGGACTTGGCGGAAACCGTGGCTCCCGGATGCGAGGTGGAATGTATCGGTATTCGTCCCGGAGAAAAGCTGCATGAGGCGCTGATTTCAGAAGATGAAGCGCGCAATACGGTGGAACTTGCGGACATGTTTGTCATCCAGCCTGCCCACCCCTGGTGGAGCAAGGAAAACTGGGTGAATGCCAAGCCGTTGCCTGAGGGTTTTCGCTATACCAGCGATTCCAATCCGCAATGGCTGACCCATCGGGAGCTGGAGGAATTGATCGCGCCCGAAGATCCAGAGGCTGCCGGTAAGCACCGTGTAGTTCAGCCAGCCTAGCTCAGCGGATAAGTATCAGACCGTCCAAAATTCGACAGGCCAGATTCGTCGGAAGCAAGATTTCGTATGGAAACAACTGCCAACAGAGAAGCATTGGCTATCCAGGGAGGCGTGCCCGTACGGACAACGCTCCTACCCTACGGTCGCCAGTCCATCGATGAAGCCGATATCCAGGCGGTTGTGGACGTCCTTCGTTCGGATTGGCTGACGACCGGCCCCAAAGTCGCGGAGTTCGAAGAAGCGTTCGCCGCCGTCGTCGGAGCGCGGTTCGCGGTAGGTTTCAGTTCCGGTACAGCAGCCCTGCATGGCGCGGCCTTCGCTGCAGGACTCGGCTCTGGGGACGAAGCGATCACGACGCCGATGACGTTTTGCGCCACCGCTAACTGCGTCCTCTACCAGGGAGCGCAGCCGGTGTTCGCGGATGTTTCCCACGATACGTTGAATTTGGATCCGGCACAGGTCCGCGCCCGGATTTCTTCCCGCACCAAAGCGATTCTGCCCGTTGCTTATGCGGGGCATCCAGCGGATATGGACGCTCTGCTCGGAATCGCGGAACAGCACGGTCTCACTGTCATCGAAGATGCTAGTCATGCTCTCGGTGGCGAATACCGCGGGCGGCCTGTCGGCAGCATCGCCCACATGACCACGTTCAGCTTGCATCCCGTGAAGCATCTCACGACCGGAGAGGGCGGGATGGTCACAACTGGCCGCGCAGACTTTGCGGAAACTCTGCGCCGCTTTCGGAATCACGGCATCAGCAGCGACGCCCGGCAGCGGCAGAACGCTGGCCAGTGGCACTACGAGATGGTTCTCCTCGGTTTGAACTACCGTCTGCCAGACATCAACTGTGCTTTGGGATTGAGCCAGCTCCCCCGGCTAGCGGACAACCTGGCTCGGCGCAGGGCGATTGCCGCGTGTTACAACGCGAAACTGGCGGATCTGCCAGGATTGATCCTTCCGACTCCTCGAACCGATGTGAATCCAGCATGGCACCTGTATCCGGTTCGCATTGATGCCACCAAGCTCACCGTAGGCAGAGCGGAGATTTTTCGCGCCCTGCGCGCCGAAAACATCGGGGTGAACGTACACTACATTCCGGTTCATTTGCACCCCTACTATCGGGAGCGTTTCGGATTCAAGGGCGGAGAATTCCCTGAAGCGGAAGCGGCCTACGAAGGATTGATCAGCCTGCCCATGTTTCATGCTATGACCGACCAGGACATCCAGGATGTCATCCACGCCATGCGCAAAGTGCTGGAGTACTATGCCCGCTAGCAGCCTGCGAAAAATCTCAAATCCTACGGAGATGCTGGGCCCCCGGTTCGTTGCCGAAGTTTCCAGTAATCATCATCGCGATCTGAGTCGGTCGCTGGCGTTTATCCGCAGGGCGGCGGAAATTGGTTGCGACGCAGTCAAGTTTCAGCTCTTTCGAGTCCGCGAATTATTTGCCGCAGAGGCTTTGCGACACAATCCTAGACTGCTGGAACGGGAAGCTTGGGAGCTTCCCGTGTCATTCCTCCCGGACTTGAGCGCTTGTTGTCGCGAAGCTGGAATTGCATTCTCCTGCACGCCGTTCTATCTCAAAGCAGTGGAGGAGATGCTTCCCTTCGTGGCTTTCTACAAAGTGGCGTCCTACGAACTTCTTTGGGATGATTTGCTGACCGAATGTGCACGTACGGGTAAGCCGGTGGTACTCTCAACGGGGATGGCGACGCTTGCGGAAGTGGAACATGCTTGCTCAGTTTTACGACAGGCGGGATGTCATGATCTTACTCTGTTGCATTGCGTTTCCGCTTACCCAGCCCAAATCGAAGACTGCAATCTGGCGGCGATTGGCGCGTTGCGCGACGCCTGCCATTGTCCCGTGGGATGGTCCGATCACAGCGTGCAGCCCGGCGTAATCGATCGCGCGGTGCACCGCTGGGGCGCAGTCATGGTTGAGTTTCATCTTGATCTCGAAGGACAGGGGGCGGAATTTGCGGCAGGGCACTGTTGGTTGCCCGATCAAATGCGGCCCGTGATCGCCGCCGTGCGAGCGGGATTTGCGGCGGAAGGCGATGGCGTTGTCGGCCCGGCATCCAGCGAACTGCGCGAGCGGGAGTGGCGCGCCGACCCCTTGGATGGCTTGCGGCCGCTGCGGACCACCAGAATGCAACTGCAAGAGACGCAACCATGAGCACGCTGGCCGTAATCCAGGCCCGCATGGGATCGAGCCGCCTTCCTGGGAAAGTGCTGAAGCTCATTCGCGGTAAAGCGATATTGTTCCACATCGTGGAGAGATTGCGCGCAGTCAAGTCCATCGATGACATTGTGGTAGCGGTTCCCGATGATGCCCTCAACCAGGTTCTGAGGACGTTCTGCCGTGTGCACGGCATTTCTTTTTGGGCGGGCAGCGAAAGTGATGTCCTGGACCGTTTTCATGGTGCGGCCGTCCGCCATGGCGGCGATCCAGTCCTGCGGGTGACCGCGGATTGCCCGCTGGTTGATCCTGGATCCGTCGAAAAGCTAATCGAAATGTACCGGACCGGACAGTATGATTATGTTGCCATCGCGGCCGGAGCTGATGCCGAGGGACTTGGCATGGGCCGCTTCCCCGATGGATTGGATACGGAATGTTTCAGCTTCGCCGCCCTCGAAACGGCATGGGAGCAAGCGAGGGACGCTCGCGATCGCGAGCATGTGACGCGCTTCATTTGGCGGCAAAAACAGAGGTTCCGTTGTGAAAAATTGTTCGCCGATTCGCGCTATCCGAAATTGCGGTTGACGGTCGACCACCCTCTTGACTTCGAGTTGGTCAACCGCATCTACACTGAACTCGATCGCGAAGGACGAATCTTTCCGTTCGCGGAGGTGATCGATCTTCTCGAACGGAAGCCCGAGCTTGCCAACATCAACAAGCACCTCATTGAGGTCCAGAATTACAAGGCCGTCCTCCAAGACTAGAAATAACGAAGACTAGGAAGCAGGAACGAATGAAAGGCTGGGACCTATTTTCACGCGCTTGCCGGGTGATTCCCGGCGGCACACAGCTTTTGTCGAAGCGCCCCTCCATGTATCTGCCACAACAGTGGCCTTCGTATTTTTCCAAAGCCAGTGGCGTCGAAGTGACGGATTTGGACGGCCGGACGTTCGTCGACATGAGCATGATGGGCATCGGTGCTTGCGTGCTTGGATATGCCGATCCCGAGGTCGATGCAGCAGTTAAGGCAGCCATCGACCAGGGCGTAGCCTCGACCCTGAATGTACCCGAGGAAATGGAATTGGCTGACCTGCTGCTGGAACTCCATCCCTGGGCCCAAATGGTGCGATACTCCCGCAGTGGCGGCGAGGCCATGGCGATGGCGGTGCGAATCGCACGCGCACACACCCGGCGGGATAAGATCGCCTTTTGCGGCTATCACGGCTGGGCGGATTGGTATCTCGCTGCCAATCTCGGGGAAGATGCAGCCCTGGACGCTCATCTCCTTCCTGGTCTCGAGCCGCGCGGAGTCCCCCGCGGACTGCGCGGCACGGCCCTTCCTTTCCACTACAACCGGATCGATCAGTTACAGGCGATTGTCTGTGAGAACCGGAATGAGCTGGCTGCCATTGTGATGGAGCCGCAACGGGGGACAGAGCCGGCGGAAGGATTTCTGCGCCAGGTCCGCAATCTCGCCGATGAGACCGGGGCGGTTCTCATCTTTGATGAGATCACCACGGGGTTCCGCATGACGGATGGTGGCATTCATCTTCTCTTGGGCGTTGCTCCCGACATAGCAGTTTTCGCGAAGGCGATCGCTAACGGTTACGCCATGTCGGTTGTACTGGGACGGGAGGCCGTTATGCAGGCCGCGCAAACCACGTTCATCAGCAGCACCAATTGGACGGAGAGGATCGGTCCGGCCGCTGCTATTGCCACTATTCGTAAATTTCGCAGAGAGAAGGCCGCCCAACACTTGATTGCAATCGGCAGCAAGGCCATGCACGGATGGGAGAAAGCGGCTCGCAAGAGCGGGCTGAAGTTGCACGCGAGCGGTTTGCCGAGCCTTTGCCATTTTACCTTCGAAGACGATCAGGAACTGGAGCTCACCACTCTCTTCATTCAGATGATGTTAGAGAAAAGGTACCTCGCCTACAACCAATTCAAACCTTCTCTGGCACATACCCATCAACATGTGGAAGACTATCTTTACGCGGTCGAAGAGACTTTTGCAGTGATAGCCGGGGCGCTGAAAAATGGAAGCGTGGCCACGTTGTTGAAGGGGCCTGTGGCGCAGCGAGGGTTTTACCGGCTGGCTTAGCTACAAGAATAGAAATCCTGTGCAGTCAATTGGGCTCATATGCAGTACGTAGAACTTGGGGCAAGCGGGTTACGGGTTTCGCGTCTTGGCATGGGGACGGCTGTCTTTGGGTTGGAGAACTACGGGATTCCAACTCCGGGCGAAGCCGTAGTCGATTCCAAGAATGCGATCGATACCATCCGTTGTGCGGCCGATAACGGCATCAATTTTTTCGATACGGCTCCCGGGTACGGCCGCAGCGAGGACTTGCTGGGCCAGGCGCTGACCTCCTATCAGGATTGCATCATCGCCACCAAGGTGTCGATCCCCGAAGGAATTGAGGCGATCCCATCGCTGGAACTCTCGCAGATGGTGGATGCTTCCCTGGATGCGAGCCGGCGAGCGCTGCGGCGCGATGTTTTAGATATCGTCCAGATCCACAACGCCACCATTCCGGTACTGCAGCGGGGGCGACTGGTGGAATATCTCGAGCGCGCCCGGGAAGCTGGCAAGGTGCGATGGATTGGCGCCTCGGTCTACGGGCCAGATACTGCGCTGACGGCGATTCGTACTGGAAAAATTCATGTGCTTCAAATCGCGCTGAGTTTGCTGGACCAGCGCATGTGCAGCCAGGTTTTTCCTGAGGCGGAAAAAGCCGGAATCGGCATACTGACGCGCTCGGCATTGCTCAAAGGGGCGCTCACCAAGCGCGCGCAGTGGCTTCCCGAGAGCCTGCGGCCTGTGGCGGAGGCGAGCGAGCGGGCTGTACGAGGGCTGCAGACATCCTGGGACGAGCTCCCGGCCATGGCCTTACGGTTCTGTCTGGCGTTGCCCGCTGCGCAAACGGTGTTAGTGGGTGTTCGTGAGCGCGCGGAACTGGATGAGTGCATAGCGGCGGAAGCAGAGGGTCCGTTACCCTTAGACTTGTTGCGGAGGGCCCGCACTTTAGCGCTCGAAGACGAACAACTGCTCGACCCGACCTACTGGCG
Source organism: uncultured Acidobacteriaceae bacterium (assembly GCA_964619065.1). Taxonomy (GTDB): domain Bacteria; phylum Acidobacteriota; class Terriglobia; order Terriglobales; family Acidobacteriaceae; genus JANXUC01. Next base: position 44,137 of record CAZUCC010000005.1, read on the forward strand.
CTTGGAGGAAAGCGATACCACGCAAGTCCAACTCTGACCGGATGACGAGCCCCAAGGGGAATGTCGTTTTCCGATTGGATGGCGGCGGATCGGTCGGGATGGGTCATGTAGTCCGCTGTCTCTGCTTGGCGCGAGAACTCAGCGATCGGCACAATTGTAGAGTTTTGCTCTGTATGAACCGCGACCCGTTAGGGATCGCGCACGTAGAATCGCAGGGCTGGCCGGTTCAACATGTAGCTGCGGACGACCTCAGCGGCAACATCGCAATCGCCACCCAAGCCGACATTTTGCTCATCGACTTACCGGGCGGTGTTTCTGCGGAAGCCGTACGAACTGTTCGACGAAAGAACCCCAATACTCTCATTGCCTTAATGGACGGCACCTGCACCGGGCGGCTGGAAGCCGACCTTGTTGTGTGTCCGCTGAAAAGACTGCCCGATCCGGCGTCCTGGCAGGGATTCACGGGCCAGCGTTATGAGGGGCCTGCTTATGCTTTGCTCGATCCCGCGTTCGCGCAGGTTCCCCAACGGACGACGGCTACCTCTGGCGTAGTGTCCATTCTTATCGCCATGGGAGGAAGCGATCCTTACGGTCTGACGCTCCAGACGTTGCGTGCGCTTGACGCGATGCAGGAAAAATTTACTACGGTAGTCGCGCTGGGTCCGGCGTTCCTGCATGACGCGGAATTGCAATCGTGGCTTTCCGTGGCGCAGCGGCGTTACGAAATCCGCAGAGAGAACTCCTTGCTGAATCTGATGCTGGCCTCGGATCTCGCACTCGTCTCATTTGGTACGACAGTTTATGAACTAGCGGCTACAGGGCTTCCTGCCATTGCCCTGGCCATCAGCGAGGATCATGCGCAAGCGGCGGAGATCTTCGCACGCGGAGGAAGCCTGATCACGCTCGGTTTGCATTCGCGTATTTCCCCCGAAGAAATCCAAACTGCCGTCCACCACTTGCTAAACGACGCACCGAAGCGGTTGGAAATGGCGCGCTGTGGGCAGACAATCGTTGATGGAAGAGGAACGGAACGTGTCGCCCAAATCCTCGTCTCGCGTATGCTGGAAAGAAACCAATCTCGCCCGGAGGATTCGATTGGATCAGCATAGCGGTCCTGAGCTGGCTCAGGACGGCAAAGGACATTCCGTCATCGATTGTGTGCCCTGTGGGTTCGCACATCTTTGGCCGAAGCCCACGGCACAAGAACTTGCCGAATACTACGCGCAGTCTTTCTATGAAACGCATAGCCCGAAAGACTGGGCGGAGAAAGAGGCTAAGGAACAGCCGTATTGGGAAATCGAATATGCGGACCGGCTGGCCACATTCTCGGACATCCTGGGCAAGCCTGCGGGGAAGTTGCTCGATGTTGGCTGTGGAGGGGGCTGGCTGCTTTCGTACGCCACTGCACGGAACTGGCAGGTGGTCGGTGTTGAGCCTTCCCATTCCATGTGGGAGCGGGCAGCACAGCGCGGCCCGGTGCTCCTGGGGACGTTTCCTGGCGTGGACGTGAGTTCCCACGCACCGTTTGATGCGATTCACCTGAAGCTGGTGATGGAGCACGTAGCGGATCCTTTTGAGGTTTTGGGCGCGGCTCGGGAAGCGCTGCGCCCTGGTGGGGTCATTGTGGTGCAGGTGCCCAACGACTTCAACCCGCTGCAAGTCGCGGCGAAAAAACTCTTCGACAAAGAAGCATGGTGGGTTGTGCATCCCGTTCACGTGAACTACTTCAATTTCGATAGTTTGGAGCGGACGCTGCGCCGCTGTGGTTTCGAGCCTCGAATGCGAGAGAGTACGTTCCCCATGGAGTCTTTCCTGATGCAGGGAATCGACTATATTGGCCGCGACGATGTCGGGCGCAAGTGTCATGGCCAACGCATGGCCCTGGAAATGAATCTGGAGAAAACGGGTCTTTCGAAACTGCGCCGGGAATTCGCGCGCTGGCTGGCAGCGAAAGGGATTGGACGAGAAGCCGTGGTTTTCGCCGTCAAATCATAAATACTTAAGCAGGCATCGCGTATGCTGGAGCGTGCCCTCAGTAGTTTGCTTGGGAGCGCACGGCAGTTCTGAAATAGTTAGCACGAAGGAAAGACACGGATGAAAAAGAAGCAGACGATCGGTGCGGTGGACCATATTCGACGTGACGAAGTGAAGGAGGGCTACACACCCGTCCTGACGCCTGAAAATGCTCCTCTGCGGGAACTCTCGGTGGGGCGTCTCCGGCTAGATAAGAAAATCGGCGGTTATAAGGGAGAGACCGGGGGACGCGAAACCCTCCTCCACATTCTGGTTGGGCAATGCACCATCGAATGTACAGGGACGCATGGCAAGCGCAAGTTCGAACGCTTGGGGGAGCGCCCAGACGTGTTTTCCGGGCTGCCAACTTCGGTTGTGTTGGGTCCGCGTACGAAGTATACGGTGACGCCCCTGAGCCGAACGGTGGACATCGCCATTGCCAGTGTTCCACATGTGGGCCGGGAGATGGCTGGCTTACCAGCAGTCATTCGCCCTCAGGATGTTCCCGTGCACGAGATCGGCGAAGGCCACTTTACGCGCACCGTTCGCGAAGTGATTGGCGGTGAAGGCCCGGCCGCGCTTCTGCGTGCCGGCGAGACTCTGAATCCTGTCGGGAAGTGGTCCTCCTGGCCGCACCACGATTTTGACGCCGACCCTGATCTCGCTCCGAAGTTCGAGGAAGTATTTCTTTACTTCACCAAACCTCGCAGCGGATGGGGTTTGCAGCGCCGTGAAGGACTCTACTGCAATCTGCAAACCGTGGATGACGTGATCGTGGTACGCAACGGAGATGCAGCGATTTTGCCTCTCGGAGAACACCCCGTAGTGGCGGGTGTCGACAGTCAGGTGCTCTACATTTGGTTTTACATTAGCCCGATTCCGAAGATTTATTCCAAGTGGGCCGAGGACGTCGGTGGATATGCATGATGTCAACAAACCGGACGCGATCCTGATCGTGTGTGGCGGGCTGCTACAGGTTCCCGCCGTGCCCATCGCCAAAGAATTGGGGCTGAAGGTTGTGGTGAGCGACGGCAGTGCCGATGCTCCCGCTATGAAGCTGGCGGACGAAGCTGTTGTTCTCGACATCTATGACCTCGAAGGCCATCGCTGTCTTGTACAAGAATTGAAACACAAGTACAACCTGCGCGGCGTCTTCACCGAAGGCGCGGATGTGGAACTGACAGTCGCCGTTGCTGCGCACGCCGCGGGCTTGCCCGGAATTCCCGTGGCGGCAGCAGAAAACACAAAAAATAAAGTTCGTATGCGGCGTTGTTTCGATGAAACAGGCATACCCAATCCCGCTTGGGCAGAGGTCGGCACTGTAGAAGAGGCTCGCGTCGCCGCAGCGCGCATCGGGTTTCCGTTAATGGCCAAGGCAGTGGACAACTGCGCTTCGCGTGGGACAAGCCGTGTGGACTCTCTCGAGATGCTAGGGCCGGCAGTTGCTATGGCAATAGAGAATTCGACGACGCAGACGGCATTGCTGGAAAGTTGCTTCGTTGGAGAAGAACAGAGCGTGGAGATCTTGTTCGATACGGACGGCCGTTGCCACCATTTGAATATCGTGGACCGCCCGTTTCAACGGGGAGTGGAATATGCAATTGAGGTCGGGCATGTCAATCCCACGCATCTGACAGCGGATCAACAGACGCAGGTCTTCGAATTGGCAGAACGCGCCGCCGCAGCCGTGGGCGTTCGCTTCAACGTTTTTAAGGCGGATACGATCTGGACGCCCGACGGTCCACGTATTCTCGAAGTGACGGCGCGGCTTTCCGGTGGATTCGACTGCCAGTACACGACGCCGTTAGCTACGGGAAGAAATTTCATTCGCGCCGCGATGCGCTTGGCCATCGGGCTTCCGCTGGATCTCGCTGATCTTGAACCGCGGTGGAGGCGCCACGCAGCCGCCTGGGTAGCGTTTCCGCATCCGGGGAGAGTGGGGCGGATCAGCGGCGTAGAAGATGCCCTCAAACTGCCCGGAGTGGAACATGTTTTCTTGCGGACCCATCCCGGCGATGTGATTCAGCCGTATAAAGATTGTGCCACCCGGCCCGCTTTCGTTATCGCTGCGGGAGACAGCCGGGAAGAAGCGATCTCCCGCGCTCAGGCCGGTACCGAAGCCCTTCGTTTCGAGATAACTCCAGTCGAGGCAACCCCAGCCGACGAGGTGCCCCATCCGGTTTAAAGATCAAGTTGTTTTGTTAACTGGCGCTGGGCGCGGCATCGGACGCGCCACCGCAGAAGCTTTTTCGCAGGAAGGCGCGGCTGTGGCATTGGTTGCGCGGAGCCCGAAAGAGATTGAAGAGCTCGCCGCGATCATGAAGAAAGAAAACCACCAGGCACTCGCGCTGCAGGCGGACATCGTTCAACAGGAATCCATTCGTGCTGCGATTGAGCAAACCGTGACCGCCTTCGGACGTCTCGACGTACTGGTAACGGCTGCCGCAGCGGGTCCCGCAGCTGGTCCATCGGAAGAGTTGCCCGCCAGCGACTGGAAGGCTGTTCTCGATACGGATCTATCCGGCACATTCTTTACCTGCCAGGCAGCGGGCAAAGTCATGCTGCAACAGCGCTATGGCAGAATTGTCAATCTCTCGAGTTTTCACGTATCGGGAACCTACCCGGAACGAACTGCCTATGTGAGCGCGAAGACGGGTGTCATTGGAATGACACAAGCCCTCGCAGTGGAGTGGGGCGGCCGCGGAGTGACCGTGAACAGCGTAGCGCCTGGACCGATCCGCACACCACGTACGTCTTGGTTCTTGTCGCAAAATCCTGCGAATGAAGCCGGCATGATTGGACGAACTCCCAATGGCCGCTTAGGAGAGCCTTCCGAAGTGGCCGCTACAATTCTTTTTCTCGCTTCGCGGGAGGCAGGCCATATCAACGGACAGACCATTACCATCGACGGAGGCTGGACGAAGAATGCCTGGTGGGGGCAGCATCCGTGGAAAGCATAAGGCCGGAACTTAGCGGCAAGCGCGCTCTCGTAACGGGTGCCTCCGGTGCCATCGGTCGAAGCTTGAGCATTGCCTTAGCACAGGCAGGCGCCGATGTCGCGTTGTTGGGGCGGAATAAGGAGAAACTCGCACAGGTTGGCGCGGAAATTCAAGCTTTAGGGAGGGACGCCTATTCTGTGACCGCCGACTTGACCGAGGCAACCCAGGTGGAGCAGGCTGTCGCGGAAGTTGCGCGGCGCGGCGGTAAGATCGATATTCTGGTCAATTCCGCGGGAGCCCAGGCGCGCAAGCCCGCGCTGGATTTCACGGAAGAAGATTGGGATCGGGTGCTGAACGTGAACTTGAAGTCAGTCTTCTTTACTTGCCAGGCAGTGGCGCGAGTCATGAGCAAGCATGGTGGCGGTGCGATTGTGAACGTCGGTTCGCTGGTGTCCGTGATCGGCCTTCCGCATCTGTCGGCGTACTGCGCGAGCAAAGGTGGCGTTGGGCAGCTCACCAAGTCGCTGGCGGTGGAGTGGGCTCCTTTGGGAATTCGGGTCAACGCCATGGCGCCGGGACGAATCCGCACCCCGATGACAGAAGACTTGTTCCAAAATGAGGCCATTCGTGAAAGCTTCGTCCGCTTGATTCCCCTGGGCCGCGCCGGCACACCGGAGGAACTGGGAGGCGCGGTCGTGTTCCTGGCCTCCGACGCATCGCGGTATATGACAGGCCAAATCATCTACGTGGACGGGGGCTGGCTGGCTTCCGGCGGAAATCCCGCGAGGTAGCTCGGTTGCCATTAGATCTCTTTACTGTGTTTCATCTTAACCTCGCCTACTCTTCCATTGAGGAAGAGCAGCGGCCGCAGGTCGTGCAAAACTGCTATTGGCCGTTGTTGCGGCTTGCGCTGCAGCATCAACTGCCGTTTGGTATCGAAGCTTCGGCTTACACGTTGGAATCGGCAGCGGCGATTGATCCTGCCTGGATCGATGAGCTGCGCGCCCTCACCGCGAACGGCCCGTGTGAGTTCGTCGGCAGCGGCTATGCCCAGATCATCGGACCGCTCGTGCCCGCGGAAGTCAATGCCGCCAATCTTCGTTTAGGACGGCAATCTTACCGATCAATTCTTGGGTATTCTCCCAAGATCGCGTTGATCAACGAACAGGCTTATTCCTCGGGCTTGCTACAGCTTTACCAGGGTGCTGGGTATGAGGCCATCGTCATGGAGTGGGACAATCCCGCGCGCTGGCATCCGGAATGGAAACCGGAATGGCGCTACTATCCGCAGATTGCGTGCGGACCGGGCGGGGTAGAGCTGCCGGTGATCTGGAATAAGTCGATTGCCTTTCAAAAATTTCAGCGTTATGCCCACGCCGAGATGGACCTGCCAGAATACATTGACTATTTAGCCCAACATGTAGCTGCGGAACCGCGTGCATTCTCGCTCTACGGAAACGATGTGGAAGTGTTTGATTTTCGTCCAGGGCGATATCACACAGAAGCAACGCTACGGGAAGAAGGGGAGTGGAAGCGTATTGGCGCACTGTTCGAGTCACTGCTGCGGGACGAGCGTTTTCGTTTCATTCGTCCCAGCCAGGTTTTCGAACTTGGGAATTCTCCGCAAGCGGGCAACCGGCTTCATCTGGAAACGCCGCAGGACCCCGTTCCTGTTAAGAAACAAGAAAAATATAATCTCACGCGCTGGGCGGTGACGGGCCGTAACGACCTAGCCATTAATACGGCGTGCCGCCAGATATATTCCGCTCTGGAACCAAGTTCGGAGAGTGCTCACTGGCGGGAACTCTGCTACCTCTGGAGCAGTGACTTCCGCACCCACATTACGGACAAGAGATGGACAGCCTTCGAGAATCGTTTACGGGCGATGGAATCTCAGCTTGGTATTTCACCCGCGCAAGAGCCGCAAGCCGCGCCGGATACGAAGGCAGGCGCAGCGGTTTCGCCCGCCTTCCAAATTCGCCGGGAGAGCCGCTATCTTCACGTGGAGACCGATTCGGTGAAGGCCGTGTTCAATTGTCGCCGGGGTTTGGCGCTCGACGCGTTGATCGTAAAAAATGTTTCTGGCAAATCGCTCATTGGAACCATTCCTCACGGTTTCTATCAGGACATCACGCTGGGAGCTGATTTTTATTCTGGACATCTCGTGTTGGAGACGCCGGGACGTCCGAAGATGACGGATCTGGAGTGGGTGGAGCCCGAAATCGGCCATGATGCTGATGACGCTTCGGATGAAACGGTCGTGATCCGTGGAAGTATTGCTACGCCGCTCGGTCCCGTGGAAAAAACAATTCGGCTAAGCTCTGGCGGACGCCTGCGAATTCGCTTCGATCTTCATTGGCGGCAGTTGCCTGTGGGTTCGTTGCGACTCGGACACATTACTCTGAATCCCGAAGCATTTGAGCAGCAGAGTCTTTTCTTCGAAACTCATAACGGCGGATTCGCTTGGGAATGCTTTGCACTGGACGGTAAGGCTATCGACCACGGACGTTCTGTGTCGTTCCTTGTCTCTGCCAGCAGTGCTCTCGGAATGACTGAGGGAGAACTGCGGTTGGGAGATTCGCAACGCATGGTCACGATTCGTACTCCTCTCGACCGGGCTTGTGTGGTCGCACAAATCGCGTATGTGCCTGTAGCGGGATCTTTTTTCTATAGGGCGAGTTTCTCTGCATCGGAATTGGACGAAACCTGCCGCGAAAGCTCCCGGTTGTCGTTTCCCAGGACCTTCGAGTTCGAGATTCAGGCATCGAAATCTAGCGACCAATCCAGCGGCTAGCCTGTCGATGTCGCTTGCGCACATTTCACTTGAACATGTTTTTTGCAATTCCAGGAACCGATGAAGCTCTTACTGTTGCATCCCGACGATTCGCCGTTCGAAGGTCCGTGGTCCGAGAGCCGTTGGGACTATGTGGTGGATCTGGGTTGGGCAGGATCGCATACCTACGCTCAGTGGGAGAAAAAGCTTGGCTGTCCGGTTCAAGGTCTCTACGGTTTCGCAAAGGGGCCTGAGGACGTTCGGTATATCGCGGAAATTCTGAATCCTGGTTTAGGCAAGTTGGTCGATGAGCAGGGGCTGGATTGGTGGGAGATTCTGGCGCCTTTGCGCTTCCAGCGGATTCTTGAGATTGCGCTGGTGAGGCGGGCACTGCGGGAAGTTGGTTCGGCGGAACTCGTTGCCACACGCTCTCATTCCATGGTGAGCCTTTTCGCGAAAGTTTCTGGAAGCGCAATTCAGGTGTTGCTAAAAGGGAATGAATCTCCCCTGCGCCGGCAGCTTCTAAGATTCAAGACGGCAGCCTCGCTGTTGTCACCGGCACAGCTTTTGCAGGCTGCCCTGGATAAGTGGGATCCTGACTACCAGCTTCGGGTCCGCTTTACGTCACGCAGCTCGCACTCCGCTTCTCTCGCATCGGTCCTGCTGCCTTCTGGATATGCGAACGTCACCCGGGTTTTGACTGCGTATGCGAACCTGCTTCCCAAACGAAATTTTCTGCTGGTAACAACCCGGCGTGGCGGAACCATGCGTGGCTTGGGATCGAATATTCGATGTGCAGCCTTGGCAGGATATGCCCCGATTACGCTGTCTGACTCCACGAGAAGGGAAGTGCATTTCTTGGAAAGCTCGTGGAGCGGCCTCCAGAAAGACATACTGGGCGAGAGCCAAGAAATTGCCCTGGCGAACCAGAGCGGATGGTTCAATGATATTGGACAGAGTTTCGAACGCTCGCTACGGATTCGCGATGCGTGGCGTGAGGTGCTGGACGAGGAACAAATCAGCGCCGTTCTTTGTGCCGACGAAAACAATTCCACCAATCGAATCCCCGTATTACTTGCCAGCAAAAGGAATATTCCGACCGTCTTTTCTGATCATGGCGCGCTGGACGTCCTGCTGGCGTTACGGTCCCCGGCGTGCGATGTGTACCTTGCGAAAGGCGAGATGGAGCGTGACTTCATGACTCGGACGTCCTCCATCGAATCCCACCGGATTTCCGTGGGTGCGCCGGCCGAGTACTTCAACCAAAAACGGCAAACCGGCACACAGCAGGACACGGCGGGTAATACCATCGTGTTTTTTTCGGAACAGTACGAGCTGACTTACGGCCGCACGCATGCGTTGTACGGAGAAATATTGCCCCAGCTTTGCGTGGTCGCACGCCGTCACGGCAAACGCCTGATTGTGAAACTCCATCCTTTCGAATCGCCCGCGTCCCGGCGCAAGTTGATCGCGACCGTGCTTTCGAAAGAGGAGCGTGAGCTTGTAGATCTAGTCCACGGGCCGCTGACGCCAGAGCTACTGGACAACGCCTGGTTCGCCGTGACCGTCGAATCCAGCGTGTCCGTGGACTGTGCGATTCGCGGAATCCCCTGTTTCCTTTGTGGCTGGTTTGTTGCACCTGTTGCCAGGTACAAAGAGCAGTTTGTCAGCTATGGTGCAGCCCGGTGTTTAGAGTCTCCTGAGTATATTCGCCAGATCCCGGAGCTCCTTCCGAGCTTCCGCATTACTCCTGAGGTTCAACGGGGCTTGTGGAATCCCATCCTGCCTGCGACGCTGGAAGCACTGCTGCAGAACTCATGATCACGATTTTCACGCCGTCCTTTGCGGATGCATCCAATACGAACGCGCAAAACCTCACCGTTAAGGAGATCGTTGCTCGCCTCTCGCCTGCCAAATTCAAAGTCGTGATGCTCTCGGCTTCGCCGCCGGATGAGCGGCTTGCGGTGCGCCCGAATACGGAACTCCTTTCCTCGCATCGCCATGGGAATTCCGCACGGTGGCTGGCCCGCTGTCTTCGGACTCGTCCCGACATTTACTTCTTCCCGCGTGAAGGGCCATTGGACGCAGCCTTCCTATTTCTGCGCCGCTACCTGCGGTTGCGAACAGCATTGGTGACCTACGTCGTTTCCACATTGGATCAAGGGGTCTCGAGCTCCGTACTCGCGCGGTCCATCGTTGAAGCCAATGCCGTCGTGGGGAATTCGGCGTATGTGTCGGAAACGATAACGCAGCGCTTCCGTGTGGAGGCCACGACGATTCATAGCGGCATCAGCCGGCAGATTTTTTCCCCGCCGCCGGACGCCAGCCGTAGCCGGCAGACACAGCTTACTGTCTTTTATGCCGGGTCCTTTCAGGCTCGTAAACGTGTGCATCTCGTGATTCAGGAAGCCTCCAAGTGGCCCAATGTCCGGTTTCGCCTTGCAGGTCGCGGCGAGGAGGAGGGGCCTTGCCAGTCACTTGCGGAACGCTTGGGTTGCCGCAACGTCGATTTCCTGGGACATCTGACACCGTCTCAGCTGGCCGAAGAAATGCGCCGCGCCGACGTTTTTCTCTTCCCCAGCCTGCTGGAAGGCCATCCGCAAGTGTTAGGACAAGCTGCAGCCTGCGGACTGCCTTGCGTAGCTATGGATGTATACCGGCCGGATTACGTGGTGAACACTGCCACCGGCTTCTTGGTAAGATCGGAAGCGGAGCTCTCGCAAAAACTGGAATTACTTCTAACCCAACCGAATTTGCGTCAATCTATGTCAGCGGCCGCAACCCAGCTCTCCCTGAATTTTGATTGGGACCGTGTGGTGGAACGTTGGGAGAGACTTTTCGAAAACGTGGTGGTGCAGCGGCAGGGGCCTGCTCAAGGAGCAACTTATTAAGCGCGTTCTTCTCACAGGTGGAGCGGGATTCATCGGTTCGCATGTAGCCGAAGCGTTGTTACGGCGGGGCGTCCAGTTGACGATCATCGACAGCATCGACAATTTCTATGCAGAGGCCAGAAAACGCTCGAATTTGCGCGAGATCAGGAAAGCTGGCGCGTACGAACTCATCGAGGCTGACATTTGCGACCAAGTTGCTGTCGACGCAGCAATGCAGCGCTCGCAACCCGAATGCATTGTTCACCTGGCAGCCCGCGCTGGAGTGCGGCCTTCAATTGAGCAGCCTGCTCTCTACGAGCGCGTGAATGTGTCGGGCACATTGAATTTGCTGGAGGCAGCGCAAAAGTTTCATGTGCAGAAGTTCATTTTCGGTTCCTCGAGCTCGGTCTACGGTGAGTCGGGCAATGTTCCTTTCAGCGAAGCGGAAGCACAGATGCGCCCCATCTCGCCATACGCCGCTACGAAGCTCGCTGGGGAACTCATGTGCTACACCTACGCACATTTACACGGTCTTACTTCCGTCTGTCTGCGGTTTTTTACCGTATTTGGGCCTCGGCAGCGGCCAGACCTTGCCATCCACAAGTTTACGGCGCTCCTTGAAGCTGGCAAACCGATTCCGGTGTTTGGCGATGGTTCCACGGGCCGCGATTACACCTACGTGGGCGACATTGTGGCGGGTGTACTGGCTGCGATGGACTACCAGCCCTCCGGGAACCCGCCCTTCGACATTCTGAACTTAGGGAATTCCCATCCGGTCAAGCTTTCGGAGTTGATTGAACTTCTGGAAGTGGTGACAGGGAAAAAAGCAATCCGTGACCCGCAGCCGCCGCAGCCCGGCGATGTACCACTCACGTGGGCAGACATTAGCAAGGCGAACCGGTTGCTCGGATACCAGCCGCGCACGCCGCTGGCGCAAGGGTTGGAAAACTTTGTTGCGTGGTATCGCGAGATGGGCCAGGAGAAACCCCAAGCCTAGTGTCGAAACATCGAACAGCGCAGCTGGGCTCGGAGTGCTTGCGCACTTTCGGGTGGCCTTAACCATGTGCGGCATCTATGGAATTCTTCGCCCTTCCACACGGCTGAGCGGTGCTGAGTTGGAATGGCTGAACTCAACACAGCAGTCATTGCAGCATCGTGGGCCCGATGGTCATCGTCGCTTGGACCTTCTTGATGACCGCTGTGTGCTGGGGCACAACCGTCTTTCCATCATCGATCTCGAAGGCGGCGCACAGCCACTATCCAACGAGGATCATACGGTTTGGATCGTCTGCAACGGAGAAATCTACAACTACATCGAACTTCGGCAGGGGCTTTTGACGCGCGGGCATCGCTTCGCAACGCAGAGTGATTGCGAGGTTCTCGTGCACCTGTACGAGGAGAAGGGACCTGCGCTGCTCGAAGACCTAGAAGGAATGTTCGCGTTCGCGATTGTTGACACGCGCAACGAGAGCATCTTTCTGGCGCGGGACCGTTTTGGGGAAAAGCCTCTGTACTGGGCGGAATTGCAAGGCGGAGGCATCGCCTTTGCATCGGAAATGAAAGGGCTGCGCGATCTGCCCGGGGTGGACCGGCGCTTGGACATTGCCGCGCTAACCCAATTTCTTGCGCTGCGTTACATTCCCGCTCCGCGCACGCATTGGCAGGGAATTCGCAAATTGCGCGCGGGAGAAAAAATTGTTCTTCGCGGCGCCGAACAAGTGCAGCCTGCGTCGTATTGCCATTTGCGTTTCCGTGACAGAACCGGAGAACCCTCCCTGCCAGTCGAGGACGCGCAGCGCGAACTTTGGCATCGCCTGGTGGCTTCTGTCCGGCTCCGCTTGCGTAGCGATGTTCCGGTGGGAGCCTTCCTCTCGGGAGGGATCGATTCCACAGCGATCGCGTATGCCACGCGCGAGCTGATGCCGTCCACAAAGTTCCACACCTTTTGCGCTACGTTCGAGGATCGGACCCTCAATGAGGCCCCTTACGCCCGAAGCATCGCCGACCGGCTCGGCACCGAGCATAAAGAAGTGGAATTTTCCACGTCCGAGATTCTCGAGAATCTCGAATACCTTGTGGCGCATTTCGACGAGCCTTTCGCGGATGCCTCCATGCTGCCGACGTTCGCGGTATGCCGCGCCGCCCGTCATACCTGCAAAGTCATGCTCTCGGGCGATGGTGGCGACGAGTTTCTTGGCGGCTATCGCGAGTTCTTCCGCTATTCCGGCTGGAGCCGCATTCGGCGTTTGCCAGGAGTCAATCAGTCTGCTGGTGCTTTGCGGAGTCTTTGGGCCCGACGCCGTGGCGCAGGCCTTTTGGAATTCCTTTCAAGCGACGATCAATCACTACTGTCGGCGTCGGTTCCGGCCGAATTTGTCCTGGCCCTGTTTCGACAGAGCCATCGCCCCGCTGCCGAGCGCGGTATGGAGGAGCTGACATTGGCCCGGACGGATCACGCACGCTTGCCCTTCCCGGTCTCGATCATGGAGAGCACGGCTACCAGCTATTTGCCGGAACAGATTTTGGTGAAGGTGGACAGAGCCAGCATGGCGAGCGCACTGGAATGCCGGGCTCCCTTTTTGGACCGCAGTCTGGTGGAATTTCTCCTCATGTTGCCCGGGAGTTACCATTTCGCGAACGGCCAGGGCAAGCTCTTGCTGCGGAATGCTCTGCCAACAGGGGTTCCCGATGATATTCGGTGGCGCGAGAAACAAGGTTTTACGCCACCGCTCGCCGCCTGGATGCGTTCGAGTCTGAAGGAAAAGATGCGGGAAGCCCTCGACGTTTGCCGGCAGCAATTGGGGGAAATTCTCGACCTTGATCCTATCCAGCGCAAACTGGAGCAGCATTGGGCAGGAGCAGATCATAGCGACGAACTATTTCGTTGGTTCGCGCTCAGCCGGACTCTGCAGGGAACGATTTTGGGATGAAATATTTAAAATGAAACCGTTCTTCGCAGCCGCACGCAGGCACTCTCCGTCGAGGACCAACCTCGCGTGAGCCCCGCCCGTTCTACTTGGGTCAAGTACGGTGGGTTCGTGGGCTCGGTCGGAGGCGCGCGCATCGCTGGCGCACTGCTCACAGCCATCACCTTTCCGCTGATCGTGCGCCGTCTGGGTGTCGAGATGTATGGCGTCTGGAGTTACGTCATCGCGGTTTTGAGTTTTCTCGATCTCCTGGCCAACCCGGGTCTGAGCAGCCACGCTCAGCAGCAAGTTGCCGCGCGGCGGACGGCAGCCTCGGACGTGGTTTCGGACTCCCTGGTTCTTCGCGCATTTTTTGGCATTCTGGTTATCGCATTGATTTTTGTGTTGGCTGCATTCGAGGTCCGGCCCGACGCAGCGCGGCTACTCAGGTTCTACGGGGCTTGCATTATTCTGGTGAATCTCACCAGCAGCGAATATCTCTTGTCATCTCTTGAACTTTTCCACGAGCGCTCGTTGCTTACTGTCATACAGCAGGCGCTGTATACCGTTGGCATCGTGGCCATGGTACGTTCACCGAAAGATTACATGTGGGTGCCCGCTAGCATTGTGCTCTCTGCCCTGCCGACGAATCTTTACGGATGGGTTTTACTCCACCAGAAAGGCCTGCGGGTCCGGTTCGGGTTGCACACGCAACGGTGGTGGTCTTTGCTGGTGCCGAGTGGACACTACGCTCTCGCCACCATGATGTCCACGCTGTATCACCGCACCGGCCATCTCGTGGTGCGGTGGTTCTTGGGAGAACATGCTCTCGGCCTGTATGCGGCCGCAGTGCGGCTCGTGGATTTCATCCGTAATTTTGTCAGCCTGGGCTTTTCCGTGATCACGCCGCGAATTGCACAATCGGCGGATTCGCCGGCTTCCTTGCGCCGACTCTCGCGATTCTCGGTCGCAGGCATTGCTCTGGTGGGGTTCCCACTGGTTCTCGGCATATTAACCACGGCACGTTTTCTCGTGCCTCTCGTGTTGGGATCTCAATATGAAGAGAGTGCGCGCTTACTGCCATGGCTCGCAGGGTACATTGTGTTCGCCCCGCTGGCGGTATTCTTTTCAGGGACTGTTCTATACGCTCTGGGGCGGCATCGGCAGTATTTGATTTCCACGGCGGTGGGTGCGGGAGTAGGAGTCCTTGCCTATTTTGTTCTAGTGCCGCTAGCCGGTCTTCGTGGCGCCAGCATCGCTTTTGTCTTGGGCGAGACAGCGGTTGGATTCACCGCATACAAACTTTCCCCCGAAGCCGCTCGGGACGTGTGGGACAGTCCATTGCTCAGGGTGGCGTTGGTGGCCACGGCTGCTATGGCGGTCACAATGTTCGTCGCGTTTCGGTTACACGTGCAGCCCTTGCTGGCATCGGTCGTAAGCGGACTGTTGTACGTGCTGGTCTGCGGATGGCAAACGCGCTCGCGCATCCTCGCGGAGATGCGGCGTGTGGACTAGGGCGCAAGAATTTCTGTTGCTCCGGGACGACTCTTGGACCCTGGGATAAGTCATCTGAATTGGATATGAGGAGTCGGACGAAGATTTGGAAAGTAAGAATAAGCGCCGAATGACGGTAGCGGTCCTGCTCTCGAGCGGAGAGCAGTTTAGTCCTTACTTTGGCGGAGCGCTTGCCCGTTGGACCTACGAGGTTTATCGCTGTCTGACCGGCCAATTCGATGTTCAGGTTTTCGGTTTTCCAACCGCACCGGGCGATCGATATCCACTGCCCCATCAAACCAGCGGAGTCTGGTGTGTGTGCCAGGCCATGGCCCGCGTCCCTTGGCTTCGTCGATACGAAGAAGAACTTTGGCTGCGCGCTTTGTTAAGCCGGATCCGCGATTTTGATCTCATTCATATTCACAACCGCCCGCAATGGATTCCGTTGCTCCGCCATTTCGGGTATAGAGGGACTCTGCTTCTTCATTTACAGAACAATCATCTCGGTCACTGGAGCGCAGCTATGCTGGATGGATTGGCGCCGCACCTTCAGGGCGTCGCGGTTTGCAGTACGTATCTTCGCGACACGTTTGCTGCAAATTCGCCTGTGCTGGCGGCCAAGACCCGCGTTATTTTCAACGGCGTCAATACGCAGCTATTTCATCCCGGCGAGGAACTGCGCGAACCGAAGACTGTATTTTTTGTCGGGCGGTTCGATCCTGAGAAGGGTGTGTTGCCGCTGGTGCAAGCCTTTGCGCATGTTCTTCAAGAGCATCCCGACGCGAAGCTCGTGATCGGCGGGACTACCGGATTTGGAACACACAAAGAGACATCATATGTTCGCGAAGTCCGCCGCCTGGCCTCTCTGCTCGAGGGCCAGTATCCAGGATGCGTGCAGTTCCCGGGCTACATTCATCATGACAAAGAATTGCCCGCGTGGTTCCAGAGGGCTGCGATTTTCGCCAGTCCATCACTGTTTCAAGAACCTTTTGGCCTGGTCAACGCCGAAGCCATGGCTTGCGCCACACCGGTTGTCGGGTCGAACCGTGGTGGCATTCCGGAAGTCGTCGGAGATACCGGGATTCTGGTCAATCCTGAGGATTCTGACCAATTCGCGGCCGCTCTCTCTGATCTGCTGGCGCATCCGGACCGCAGAGCGCTACTGGGAAGGGCAAGCTTGGAGCGGGTTCGCAAGATGTTTGACTGGCGGGTCATCGCCGAAACCTGGGCGAAGCTTCTAGGAGAAGTACATAATCTGCCAGCCTGAGTCGCGACCGGACGCATCTACCAGTGTAGTATTCTGAATCGCAAGCGAGTGATCGAGAATGGCCAGTCTGCCAGTGAACAAAATCGAAAAGAGTCAGCCCGCAAAATCTAATATCGAGTGGCAGGCCTGGGGAGACAAAGATCCTCTGTTTGGCGTCATTCCCCTCGCGGGGCGTGAGCGCGACGGCGCTACTCCGTGGACGGATGCGGATTTTTACGAAACCGGCCGCGCCGATTGGACGGAGTTTCGCGAGCGCTGGAGACACCATGGTCTGACACACGGGCTGGCGGAGGGACTAACAAACGGCGCGTGCCTCGAGATCGGATGCGGCGCCGGCCGGATTACGCGCAGCCTCGCCCAGGACTTCTCCCAGGTCTATGGCATTGATGTCGCCGAAGGCATGATCGCCTATGCCCGCCAGCACATGCCGTCGAATGTTTCCCTCTTTGTCACGAGTGGCGTGAATCTGCCCATTCCCGACCAGTCCGTGATCGCTGTCTTTTCCGTCATCGTCTTTCTGCACTTCGACAAGGTGGATTATGCCGCCTCGTACTTTCGTGAAGCTGCGCGTGTGCTGAAGCCAGGCGGTTCCCTCATGGTGCAGCTCCCACTCCACAGTTGGCCTTCCAACGCGAAGCCTCTTATCCGTCGCGGGTTTGGCGCCGCCCTGGAAGCCTACATGACGATGCGCCGCTGGAAGGGTTCTTACCACCGCTTTTTGCTATCCAGAAAAAAATGGAGCCCGTTCATGCAGAGCATTAGCTACGATGCGGCTTGGGTACGTTCCACACTGGAGGGGCTGGGCTTCGAACGGATCGAGTTCTCCGTATTTCAAATGGCTCGCGGCGGAGTCCCGTATTCGTGGGTCTTTGCCCAGAAAGCTAAGTAGCTTTCCGCCGATGACGAGGAATGCAAACATCCATGTCCTCACTCTCACCCCGTTTTACCCCTCGCGCCATGACGATCGTGGCGGATTTGTTGCGGAACCACTGAGTAAGTTTGGCGCACTCGGTTTGCGCTCATCCGTGGTTGCGGTGAGGCCGTTGCACAAAGGCCGTGTTCTGCCGTCCTCAACCGCGCTTCCGGCAAACTGGGTCCGCTACCCCTCGTTTCCTGGGAATTACGGTCTTGCTTCCGCAGGTCGGCTCTTGTTCTTGCGATTGCGTGGTTTTGTACGGCAACTGCACCAGGAACATCGCATTGATGTCCTGCACGCACATGCGCCGTTACCCTGTGGAGAAGCGGCGCGGCTGCTTAGCCGCGACTTGAATATTCCCTTCGCCGTTACGGTTCACGGTCTCGATGCTTATCTCACGAAACAAGTTGCAGGCCGGGCGGGTCTGCGTTGTGCTGAACTTTGCCGTCAAATCTATCAGACGGCCGGGCGGACCATTTGCATCAGTGAACAGGTTCGGCAACAAGTGCTGATGCAACTACCACACCTGGAAAGCACAGAGGTTGTCTACAACGGTGTTGATCCCACAGTGTTTTTCCCAGCGGTGAGTCCTCCAGGGGGGGGCCCCATCATCGCTAGCATTGGTAGTCTTATTCTCATCAAAGGACACGATCTCACCTTGCGTGCGCTCGCGGGGCTGAGCGCAGAATTTCCGCGGCTGCGCTGCCGAATTGTTGGGGAAGGCGCAGAAC
The DNA here is from genome assembly GCA_964619065.1 of uncultured Acidobacteriaceae bacterium. Taxonomy (GTDB): domain Bacteria; phylum Acidobacteriota; class Terriglobia; order Terriglobales; family Acidobacteriaceae; genus JANXUC01. Next base: position 62,046 of record CAZUCC010000005.1, read on the forward strand.
TAGGCCGCTTGCAGGCTCTAACGTGCCAACTGGGACTCTCTGAACGCGTCGAATTTCTTGGCCGTCAAACGCGTGTGCAAGTTGCACAGGTTCTTCGGGAAGGCCTGATATTTGTGCTTCCCAGCCGTTATGAAGGATTGGGCTGCGTCTACCTCGAAGCCATGGCGTCGGGTCTTCCCGCAATCGCTTGCAGCGGCCAGGGAATTCAAGAAGTCATCCATCACGGCGAAAACGGATTCTTACTGCCAGAAAATGATGCGAAAAACGACATGCAAAATAATGTGCGCGCTTTGGCCGAAGCCATCCGCACCTTACTTAAAGACCCGGACTTGCGTCGCAACATAGGCGTCGCCGCGCGCCGTACCGTAGCCGAAGGCTACACGCTGCAGCACCAGGCTCAGGGGCTGCTCCGCGTCTATCAACGGTGTTTGGCATGACTCGCAAGGTCGTCATTCTGACCGAGATTATCTCTCCTTACCGCATCCCTGTATTCAACGCACTTGCACAAGTTCCGGGAATCGATCTTCATGTAATTTTTCTTGCGGAGACGGATTCAACCCTTTGGCAATGGAAAGTCTACAAAGACGAGATCCGTTTTTCTTTTGAGATATTGCCGCACTGGCGTCAACGGATCAGCGGTTACAACGTGCTACTCAATCGCGGCGTGACGGCTGCTCTTATGAAAGCAAAGCCCGAAGTTGTGGTCTGCGGCGGCTATAGCTATTTTGCCATGTGGCAAGCACAACGATGGGCCCGGAGGCGCTCCCTCCCCGTGCTTTTGTGGTCCGAGAGCAATATCCAAGACCGGCGCCGCGGCACTTTTCTGGTCGAGACACTCAAGAAAACCTTTCTGCGCGCCTGCTGTGGTTTCATTGTGCCGGGAAAGTCTGCCGGGGAGTATCTCCACTCGTTCGGTATTCCGGATCGAGTCATCTTCACTGCGCCCAACGCGGTGGACAATGATTTCTTCGCAACCGGAGCCAGGTCGGTGCGCACGCATGCGCCAGAATTGCGCGCAAAACGGAACCTTCCGGATCGCTACTACTTGTTCGTGGGACGCATGGTCGCCGAAAAGGGTATCTCTCTGCTTCTGCAAGCCTATGCTCAGTTAGAAGCTGCACTTCGAGAACGGATTGGCCTGGTATTCGTCGGAGATGGTGCTGGTCGTGCCCAATGCGAAGCGCAGGCCACCCTCGTGCAGCCAGGAAGAATCGTCTTCCCCGGATTTCTCCACCGAGAAGAACTGGCGATATACTATGGGCTTGCAGAGTGCCTTGTTTTCCCCACATTTTCCGATCCTTGGGGACTGGTCGTAAATGAAGCGATGGCGTGTGGCCTCCCTGTAATTGCCACAGATGTTGCTGGGGCTACCCCGGATCTTGTGCGGGATGGATGGAACGGACGCGTGGTTAAGGCAAGGGATGTCGACGGACTGCTTGCGGCAATGCGAGAGCTCGCGGAAGCTCCGGAAACTACACGGCGCATGGCGGGCCGGAGCTCTGAACATATTGCGAACTACACTGCACAGACCTGGGCAGAAGGCTTTGCCAGTGCTGTGACGGCGCAAAAGCTGGGATGGTGATTTGTGGGCGATTTGTTAGCTAAACACTATCGCATGCTTTGCTTACTGCCGCTTCTGTGCTTGGCGGTGTATGGGGCCTGTTCGCAGCCCTACTTGTTCAATAGCCCGTTGATTTTTCTCGTCTTGATTGCTGCCCAATTGCTCCTGGTAGCAATTTTCCACTATCGGCGAGTGTTTTTTCTCGCAGTGATGATCGCATTCCTGTGGGCGGGTATGGACTTGCCGCTCAAGGCAGCGTGGGGAACGGCGCGCTGGGCGGTCTTGCTCTGCGCCGGTATTGTCGGACTCATCCTTTGGTTGAAAGAAGACCGGCGGCATTTCGGTGCGATTCACCTGATTGCACTCTTTTGCGCAGTTGCCGCGCTTACTTCGGCAGTGGTTTCAGCCTTTCCCCGCACGGCTTCTCTGAAAGCGATCAGTCTGCTTCTTCTGTTTGTTTACACGTCGGGAGGAGTCCGACTCGCCATCCTCAATCGAGAGTGGCAGTTCCCCCGAACCCTGTTAGGAGTCTGTGAGGTTGTGACCTATTTCACGGCTATCTGCTATTTGGGGCTGCATGTCGAAATCTTTGGCAATCCCAATTCCCTGGGCGCCGTAATGGGGGTGGCTGTTGTCCCCCTTCTGCTTTGGGGGGTTGTGTCAGCGGATTCGGAGATCTTGCGCCGCCGCCGTTTTATTGCCTTTATGATCGGGTCCGCTTTGCTGCTTTCTAGCCGTTCTCGTGCTGGGATTCTTGCTGGTATCGTTGCCGCCGTCTTTCTTCTCATCAGCCTGAAGCACTATCGTTTGTTTCTTCGTGGGGCGGCCGTTGCCGTTGCTGCTGTGGCCCTGGTGGGCATTTGGTCGCCGGATCTGATCTGGAAGTCGGCCGACGATGTGAATATGAACCTGATTTATAAAGGACATCGCGACCTCGGGTTGCTGGGGTCCAGGCTCCCTCCCTGGGACGCCACCATGGCTACGATTCGAGAACACCCGTTTTTTGGCGGCGGCTTTGGCACAACCCAGACCGGAGCGGAGGATGAAAGAGGGATATCGACTTTTTCCACCACTGCGGGAACCAGCCGGGAACACGGGAACAGCTATTTGGCCTTGCTGGAGTGGGTCGGTCTTTTGGGCATCTTGCCGTTTCTATTGCTGATTGGCGCCATCTTGCTCGAAATCAAAACCGTCGGCCAGTATATGCGCCGTACACTGGACAGTTCTCACCCTGCCATTCCGTTCGCCATGGTCTGCCTGGCGGGACTTGTGAATGCGACATTCGAGGATTGGCTGTTCGCCGTCGGGTACTATTTGTCAGTTTTCCTTTGGAGTATGGTGTTTTGCTTAGTCGATCTTACGCACCAACCCATTCGTGTACCAAGCCCTTCTATTCCCGCACCTTCCCCATGGCAACCGACTGCAATCCCCTTCCTGCCGCAAACAGCGAGCCGCCGTTAAACAGAAGCCTCATTTGGGCTTCGACGTACTCGATACAGTGGAAACCGGGCGGTCGTGTTCGGTCGCTGCTACAATTCTTGATATGATTCGGCGCGTTATTAAGAAAATAAGCCGTGACATTGTTCTGCGAAGACGACTCCCTTCCGAGTTCAACAACGTTGAAATCCTTGTGTCGCCTGACTCAGCCTTGGCATACTGGAAGCCTAATTTAGCTTCTGTTGACCCTCATCTTTTGTCTTTGGCGCGAGAGCTTGTTCGTTCCGGAATGACGGTCTGGGACATCGGAGCCAACGTAGGCCTTTTCGCCTTCGCGGCTGCCGGATTGGGTGCCCAGGTTCTGGCTGTTGAAGGTGATACGTGGTTGGCTCATCTTCTCCACCGCTCTGTCTTACTCAATGGTTTGCCCGTGACCGTGCTCCCAGCTGCGGTCGCAGATACCAATGGGATTGGCCAAATGCACCTGTCAGACCAGGGGAGGGCTTCCAATTCGCTACAAGGATCGGGGCCTGGCGGCCAGACCATCCTTACCATTACTTTGGACTGGCTACTCGAGCACTTTCCAGCGCCTCAGCTTATAAAAATCGATATCGAAGGAATGGAATATGCCGCATTGCAGGGTGCGCGTCAGGTTGTAACTTTGAAACCTACGATTTTGTGTGAAGTGACGCAGAACCACGAGATGGTTGGAAGGTTTCTAACGGAAGCCGGGTACACCATGTATGCAGCTGGAGAAAAAGAGCGCACTCCGCTGGAAACGCCGTGCTTCGAAACCTTGGCGTGCGCTTAGCGCTGTGAACAAACTCATTCTCCTGATAACGCTTACGGCCGCCTGCGCTGCCCAGGGTGCAGTTACGAATCCGGTGGGAACCCAGACAACCGCCCGGCCAAGCGGGACGAGCTCCAATGCCTTTGTCAGCAATGGCGTTTACGAAGTCGATCAGTTCGCATGGTCGAGCGTGCAGACAGCCGGAATTAGCGCTGGGCCGAACACTATCACTCTGACGCAATGCCCTCTGGGAGTCGCCGGAACTGACACCTATGCCCTGAAGAACCCACACTGGCTCTATATCTCGGGGGTGGGAACTCCTGAGCCTGTCGCCATTACTGGCGGCACATGCAGCGATGGCGCGGTCTCGAAAACAATCTCCTTTACTGCGGCGTTTGCACATGGCGCCGGATATACCATTGGGACCGCTACGGGAGGCCTGCAAGAGGCTCTGAGCTATGGGAACCGGCAGATTGGCGGAACATTTTCACCGATTGTGGTGGATTTGCCCAAGAACAAGGAGACTCATCTTTACGCCCCGGTTTATATAGAGAATCTAACTCCTGTGACCGTAACTGGATCGGGCGGGGAACTTATCAACCATTCCTACGCCAACATGGTGCAGATTGGAGATACGTTCACCGGAAAATATGGTCTTGGTTACGGCACGCACGTGATATTTGAAAATGTTGCCGTGGGATCGGCGATGACAAAGTGGACGGTGATCCCTACGAATGGAACCGCGATTTCCCCCGGAACGCTCACAGCCACCCTCTCCATCGCCGCCTGCCCAGCAGGTTTTTTTGCGACCATTCCCAATCAGTTTTTGTGGCTGAACGGTGCCTATCGGGGGTTGGAGAGTACGTATAACGCGACGGGAGAACGAGTGAAGGTGACCGGCGGGACCTGCATCGGCTCTGGAGCAGGGACCATCATCATTGAGCAAGCCGAGCCGGGAGTCAGTGGACTCTCCGGGCACGACGTTCGATACTCTCTCTCTTCGGCAATTGACTCTGCCTTTGAGTCCAACGGGCAAGGAGCGACCTTTAACAATGTCACGACAGTCAATGTTCGGGGTGGCAAGACTTATTTTGGTCATGTGTTCCAGGTGGATAACGACCAAAGCGCGATCATTGACGGCTTTCATCCGGCTGCTTACCTGCTTCGGCATGATAGCGAATTCGTTGGCAGCTACCTGTTCTCTCCAGGCCCATTCACTCTTTTGGCTGGTATAGCTTCCGTCACAAAGTCCAATTTCTCCCTGCAATGCACAGGAAATGCTGTCGAGTGGTATTCCGGAAATCAGATCTCGCTTTCCGACACCATCATCCAGGGATATGCAACATTTGGCTCCAAGATTTCCGGGCGCCGGGGAGGATTCGGATTTGAGGCGAACTACCGGAATGTGTATTCCGAAATCGGAAACTGCGTGAATCCGATCAATCCCCGTCTGGGCATCCCGGATACGGTGGACTATCGCTATAACCTGACGCGCAACGGTCCTCCAATTTCTAACGGTGTGGTTCCCTGGCTGACTCTCAAAGGTCAGAACGAGACGGTCTACTACGTTGTCTACCGCAATTCCGTCCCCAACTATAGTGTCCCCATTCCCATTGGCTATGCCAACGTCAACGACCCCAGCGCAACCCCGGTGGATGTGTATTGGTACACCGGTGCCTACAATCCGACTCCCGGCATAGGAGTGTCCGGATTCGATATCATCCGCGTCAGCGCGGGGGGCCGCCGGCCCGATGCCCCAACGGGGCTTGGGAACTACGCCGTTGCCGTGAACATTGATCCTGCCACTGCCTGCAACATTGATGGCGTGTGTCACCTCACGGATAACGTAGCTCCGGGGGCACTTGCCAGCTATCAAGTGTATGAATTTCCTGGAAATCGAAATCCGACTTGGAAGCCTTACATTGGCCGTCTCGGGGACGGTGCTGTATTTCTTGCGGGGGGATCCTATACAGGGAATCCTACTTGCCTGATCACAGATTCAACCGCGTCGAATACCGTGGCTTTTATCAATCAGGCGAATACCAATCCCGGAGGAGGAGTATCGCCGTGCCTGGCATCGGGCAAGGGAATCTTCGCTCCATTCAACTTTAGCATTGGGCAAAATTCGCCGCAGACGACGCCAGGAATCATCGTGCCCGATATGACTGGAATGGCCGGAACCGTTGGAATCGCTGGACACGATAATATGACAGGCATTTTCAATTTTGCCCGGTCCGGAATCAACACTCCCCACCACCTGATAACTTACTATGATTCCGCTCCCGACAAAACCGAGGCTTTTCAGGACGCAAGCTCCTATGCTGCGCGCAACCGTCGCACTCTGCAAGCAAATGACGCGGGCTGCGGAATCTTTGATGGAGGATTGACTTCCTCCATATTTTGCAGTGCGGGAAGCAGCATCAGCCAGTACATTGATTCGAGCAAGCTCGGCGGCAACAATTGGAAGACTCGGCTCACAGCTACGGATTTCACATTCAATGTGGGTATTGGCCCAGATGGATCGGGATTCAAACACAAGCGTGTGGGTGGATGCGCGACGAGTGCGGTGCAGTTCAACACCTGCGACACGACCGTGATCTGGACAACTGCCTTCGCTGACACAAACTACACAGTAACTTGCACTGGCGACGTTATAGCTTCCGGCGTTCCCCAGATCGAAGGCGTGACGGTCAAAGCGGCTGCTTCGATCACAGTTCGAACCATTGCGCTGACGGCTGTAGCGGCAAAGTACACCACGCTCGATTGCTCCGCTACTCACGATTGATGCAGAAAGGGGCAGAGCTACTGCTGCATCACCTCCGGACGTCCCTTCAGCCTGAGAAAAAACTCCTCGAAATACCAACGCGACAAGTACGCAATCCCTACCGTAGCGCCAGCTCCCAAACAAAAACGAAACGTCATTAAACCAAAATGCCCGCTCTCCGCTACAAGGTGTGGCAAGAGAACAACTACGAGATGATCCACAAGATCAAAGACCAACATATGGATCAGATAGACTCCATAGCTAATTTCACCAAAGAACTGCAACAGCGGGCGGTTTACTAGAGTCTTCCATCGAGAAGTTCCGATAAGCAGCGCCAGCGAGATCACAGCGGCAAAGAAAAGGTTGAGAGCCGTAGGTCTCAGGACAAGCCCCGTTTGCCGGCTCGCAAGAAAAATTCCAAAGCGAGCGCCGCCTCCAAACAGAACAAGACTCGCTCCACCCAACGCTCCCGTCACACGCCACATTCCAGCCCTCGTCCCCCAAGGGCCGCGAATCAGCGCAGCCAGGACAGCCCCCAGCGCGAGTCCGTCCGCATAAAGCCACGTGTAGCCGGCACCTGCCTCGTAACCCAGTAGGCAGTAAAGCAGGCGCAGCATCGGGCACAAAAGAAAAATCACCATCCCCGCAGCGGCAACATTGCGGCGAGAGAGCGAACGCAACAGTGTTGGCCAGAATAAGTAGAAATGTTCTTCAATGGCCAACGTCCAAAGAACGCCATATTGCAACGGAACGCCAAACAAGGTCGTTACATTGGCGAGAAAAATGCAACAGAGGCCGAGAAAACTCCAAGACACATGCCGACTGATCAAACCCAAGCGCGGCAACATCGCAAGCAACACGAGTACGGCATAGTAAAGAGGAAGTATTCGCAATACCCGACGGTAGTAAAAGCGCCGGTAGTAGTCGGGCCTGTGCTTTGTGTCCATGAGAATGCCGCTGATCAGAAATCCAGAAAGCACGAAAAATAGGTTCACCTCCGCCCACCCCGGCAGAGTCGTTGCCACAAATAGTTTCGTGATCCCCGATATAGTCCTCGAGTACCGAACTCAAATCCAAAGCCGTGAAAGAAAAGAACCAGCAGAACGGCAACTCCACGAAGCGTGTCCAATTCCGGCATTCGAGGCCGCAGCGGCGTGTCTGGAGCGAGTCTCGTCTCGCTCGGTACCGCGATTGCTGAAGGTTCTGTCAAATCGTCACCTTTCGCCACAATGGAAGGAGCATTTCTCTACGGAGCAAGAAGTTAAGCACGTGGCCATGGATACGACAAACGCTGGAGCGCCGACGCACGAAATCAACAAGGCGTCGATTCGGTATGTCGCTCGCTCCCGGCTTTTCTTGTTCTCAGGTACAAACTATCCGCAGCGTAGCGCAGCGGAAGCACGATTCGACTGGCTTTCCGCAGCGTTTCGGAGGCTTGCACAACGGCTCGATACCGCCAGGGGAAGAAACGGATGTCGCTAATTTGCGGATTGAGTGAAAAGTAACCATCCACCTCCAGTTCGCTGGGGCCTAGTTCTTGACGGAAAGCGGAGAGCAACTCTCCAGGGAGCCAATAGCGGACTTCAAAACCCTCTGTCTTCACGAACCAGTGCCGCATCTGGTTATAAAGCGATCGTGGCCCCAGGGTATTCGCCATTTGGATCAAGCTCTCTCCTCCGGGACGTAGAACGCGGCGAATCTCCCGCAAGGTTGTCCGTACATTTTCCTTGGAGAGATGCTGGAGGACGCTGTAAGAAAACACTTGGTCGATGGCCTGGTCGCGAATGGGAAGATAGCGTCCATCTCCCACTACGTACAGGGCGTCCACGCCGAGTTGTCGCGCCACATGCCGTGCTGCACGCACTCCGCCCAGCGAAGGATCGACCCCGATAGGACGGTAGCCGGCGCGCGCCGCCGCGATGCACCAGCGCCCCCAGCTACAACCCACCTCCAGAAATAAACGGCCGTTTCCTGGAGGCAAGCGCAAATGCGGGATGGGGTATTCCCGGAGTTTTCCCTCCAGATGACGGTAGAGAGCGCCATTGGTGGCGGCGATCCACTTGTTCACCCAGGGATCAATCTCATCGTTCACGGGCGCGGGAGTTAATTTCGGAGACTTAGTCCGGGTTGCTGCCAGCGCTCGCTGCGCATCGCAATGGGTGAACTCAACTTCCTCTCGCTCTACGAGAAGTACTGGTACGCCGTCCACCACGCCATAGGTGTGACCCTGCTCGCAAATGAGCTGGCCCGCCAATTCTCGAAGGGGAGTGTGATCGCGCGGACACACGATGAAGCTCAGAAGCTTCGGATCTACTCCAGCGTAAGCCGAACCCATCTGCCAATGTTCTCCCCGGAAGCACCTGATTATACTTGATGTTAGCGGGGGGTCTGGCGTGCTTTAGCGCGGGCCGAACCGTTTTCCTTCCGGATGATGCACCTCTTATTCAACGCATTAGCGGCCAGTTCTGGTAGCGGGCTCACGTATGTCCGGAACGTAGTTCCCGCGTTGGCGCGGCGGAACGATCTTCGCGCTACATTTCTGATGGGGCCGCACCTTCGAAAGGAATTGGAAGATTCGAGGAGCGGGGTGGCGCCGAAAGAAGACGGGTCGAACGTTGCATTTGAGGAAATTGGCGAGTTGCCCTCCACTGCCAGGAGATTTCTCTGGGAACAGAGGGCTGTACCGAGGCTCGCACGCCAGCTCCATGCTGATGTTCTAGTCTCCGCCGGAAACTTTGCTCTCCGCAAGTCACCTATACCGCAGATTCTCTTGAGCGGGAATTCGCTCTACACGTCTCCCGACTATCGCCAGGACCTGCGCGCTCGCGGTGAATTCGGTCTCTGGATCGACAACGGAATCAGGTCCTGGTTCGCGGCTCGTTCCGTAAGCTGGGCCGACTGCACCGTGGCTCCTAGTGAAGCATTTGCTCGTGATCTACGCCAATGGACAGGTAGCGATCGTGTTGTTGCTATTCACCATGGATTCGATCGCGAGGTCTTCTTTTCAGAGAATGGGTTTTCGGACAACGCATTTTTGCCCCAGTCTTTACGGAACGCGCTTCAAAGTACGCAGGGCTGTTTGCGCCTTCTCTTCGTTAGTCACTTTAATTATTTTCGAAATTTTGAAACCCTGTTTCGGGCATTGAACAAAATTCGTCAGGCACTCCCAGAAAAAAATCCTAAACTCCTGCTAACCACACGCTTGCGCTCCGAGGAGAATCCCGGCGATTTCCGCACGGAGCCGGCGGCGGCGCTCGTCCGCGAGCTTGGTCTGTCCGAGCATGTGGTGGAATTGGGAGCCATTCCGTACCGCCAATTGCACCATGTGTACCGTGCCTGCGACATCTATGTGACACCCGCCTATGCCGAGACCTTCGCCCACCCGGTGGTGGAGGCCATGGCGTGCGGCTTGCCGGTCGTCGCATCCGACCTGCCCGTCCATCGCGAGGTCGCAGGGGATGCCGCCATCTACTTTCCCCGGTTTTCTCCCGAAAAACTGGCCGAGCAAATGGGAGAGGTAGTGAAGTCACCCGGTCTCGCGCAACAACTGTCGCAGAACGGCTTGCAGCGGTCCAGAGACTTCAGTTGGGAAAAGCATGTGAATCAGCTCGTGAGTGTGGCGCAAGGTTTGTTGCAACTCCGACCGTAGTGAGCGGACACTGATCTGCACAGCGATCTGGGTCGAAACGCAGCGTGGTACCATACTGGCAGTTTTCGGGGCTTTTTCGAACGCCTCGCGCACCGAGCTTCATGAATCCAACTACTGGCGTGCCAACAACTTACGAGCCCAACGATGTTGTTGCTTACCACGGGAAACTGGCCGTGGATTGGGAAGAGCGCTATCAAAAGCGCTCGTTCCAGGCACGCATTGATGTGCTGGAAGAATGCCTGCAGGATCGGAATCTGGCGGGTACCCACTGGCTCGACGCTGGCTGCGGTACGGGCACCCTCTCGCGGTTCCTGGCGGAGAAGGGTTGTTCGGTGACTGGGTTGGACGCTGCTCCGCGCATGATTGAACTTGCCAGGGAGCACGCGAAACGTCATGTGCTCGGCGAGCGGATGCATTTCGAAGTTGCGGGGACGGATGCTGCTGGAACGGGCTTTACAGGAACAATCGAGAAACTGCCGGATGCCGCCGCATCTTTGGATGGTGTGCTCTGCTCCAGTGTTCTGGAGTATGTTTCCAATTCGGAAATATCCCTGGTTGAATTTGCGCGAGTGCTCAAACCGGGAGGGCTTCTGCTGATCTCAGTACCTAATTCCCAGTCTGTGGTTCGAAGAGCGCAAGTCAGCGTCCATCGCTGGGGACGGCGGCTGGGAAGGCAATGGCTCGCGTTCATCGAGTATTCTCGCAACGAGTACTCCTCTGCTCAATTCGAGACCTTGCTGCGGGCACATGGCTTCGAAGTGCAAAAAGTGATTGTATTTGGCAGCCCGATTCCGCGCTGGCTTCAGCGGCGGCGCATTGGCGGATCGTTGCTGATGTTTCTGGCGGTGCGTAAGGGATCGTAATCCCAATGATTTGGTGGAATGGCAAACACTGAAGAAGTAAAGACTAAAGAAATCGGGCACGAGCAGGTGAGCAACCAAGCCAGTTTGCTCCCCATCAGTGTAATCATCGCTGTTCGCAATGAGGAGCACAATCTCCCTCGCTGCCTCGACGCTCTACGGCACTTTGGCGAAGTGTACGTCATCGACTCCCACAGTACGGACAAGACGTGCGAGATTGCTGTGTCCCATGGCGCCAAGGTCGTGCAATTTGACTATCACGGAGGATGGCCCAAGAAACGGCAATGGGCTCTGGACACGCTTCCTCTGGCTTACGATTGGGTTCTTCTCGTGGATGCGGACGAAATTATGACGCCAGCACTCGAGGCGGAAATTCGCAGCGCGGTGGCAAATCCTAGTTTCGAGGGCTACTACATCGCATTACAAATGTTTTTTCTTGGACGGCAGCTTCGGCACAGCGATGCAAGCTTCTGGAAGCTTTCATTATTTCGTCGCGACAAGGCTCGCTACGAGTGCCGCTTGAAGGATCAGGACAATTCCATGGCGGACATGGAAGTCCACGAACACGTGGTTTGCGACGGGTCCACGAACCGGTTGAAGAACCCGCTGGTTCACCGCAACGTGGAGTCACTGTTCCGGTACATTCAGAAGCACAACGAGTACTCCAATTGGGAGGCCAAAGTCTGGCTGAACCGCGACAGTGAGGCCAGTGGCCAAGAATTGCAACCGGCATTCTGGGGTACGCAGGCGCAGCGACGACGCTGGTTGCGGCGCAAGTTTCTAGGAGTACCCGGATTCCCAATACTGTTTTTCGCTTACAAATATGTTTTTCGTTTAGGCTTTCTGGATGGAATTCCGGGCCTGATTTATTGCGGTTTCCAGAGCGTGCAGTTCTTTCATATCAAGGCCAAGATTTACGAGCTGCAGGCACGCGAGAGGAAAGTGGAGCGTAGCTGAGTTTTCGAATCAACTAAATTTTTTTAATGAAACAAATTCTTCAAAATGCGCGCACGGGAGAGATTTCGGTGGCCGAAGTGCCTGCGCCGCAGCTGCTCCCGGGCTGCGTTCTGGTTCGTGTGGCTGCCTCCGTTGTTTCGGCAGGCACAGAGCGTGCATCCTCCGAGTTTGCCAGTAAGAATCTTCTGCAGAAGGCCACGGCGCGGCCTGATCTTGTGCGCGACACTCTGGCGAAAATTCAGCGCGATGGAGTTTCCTCCGCCATGAACGCTGTTCGCAGCCGCCTCGACCAGCCACTGACGCTCGGCTACAGCAGCGCTGGCACGGTGGTCGCCACCGGAGAGGGAATCACGGATATTCAAGCTGGAGATCGTGTCGCTTGCGCCGGGGCTGGATACGCCAATCATGCGGAGTTTGCCTGCATTCCACGGCTGCTGTTGGCGAAAATATCTTCTAAAGATGTCAGCTTTGACGAAGCGGCGTTTGCAACTCTCGGGGCCGTGGCACTCCATGGAGTTCGCACTGCCGAAGCAAAGCTGGGAGACGCGGTCGCCGTAATCGGGTTGGGGCTGCTGGGACAACTTACTCTGCAGATTTTGAAAGCTGCCGGTTGCCGCGTGATTGGTTTTGATATCAATCCACAGCGTGCTGCACTCGCACTCCAGCTCGGAGCCATTGCTACTTGCGACAACGCTGTCACCCTTCGTGATCTTTGCGTGCAGTTGACCGGGGGGCATGGAGCGGATGGTGTGCTCATCACCGCCGAGACTGCGAGTAGCGATCCTGTGAATCTTGCCGGAACGGTTGCACGGGACCGAGCCATCGTTTGTGCAGTCGGTACCGTCGGCATGGAGATTCAGCGCCGAGTGTTCTTTGAGAAGGAACTCGATTTCCGCATTTCTCGATCTTATGGGCCGGGCCGCTACGACTCGGCATTCGAACAGAAGGGGCGGGACTATCCGATTGGTTACGTGCGTTGGACCGAAACCCGCAACATGGAAGCGTTTCTCGACTTGCTTGCGACTGCAAAGATTCATGTGCGGTCCATCATTACGCACCGGTTTTCGGTCGAAAATGCGCTGGCGGCCTATGAAGTGATTAACGGAAAAACCAGCGAACCTGCTCTCGGCGTGTTGATTACGTATCCGCACTCCGACTCCGAACCCGCATACCGCGTGAATCTCGTTCCGGTGAATGAATCCAAAGTTGCGCCGCTGGAGAAAATTAGCCTGGGAGTCATCGGGGCGGGAACGTTTGCCATGACGACTCTGTTGCCCGCTATCAAGGAAATCGGCGGTACCGAGTTTACGGGAGTTTGTACGGCGACCGGTTCTCGTGCCCGCCATGCGGCAGAAAAATTTGGCTTTCGCTATTGCGCGACCGACGAAAGCGAAATCCTGCGCGATGAGCGCACCAACACGGTCGTGATTGCCACCCGTCATAATCTCCATGCCCGACAGGTTCTGGCGGCACTCGCGGCCGGGAAGCATGTGTTTTGCGAGAAGCCGCTCTGCCTGACTGAAGAAGAATTGGCCGACATTGTTCGTGCCCGCTTGAAAGCGGAGTCGACAGCGCTAATGGTTGGTTTCAATCGGCGCTTTTCTCCGATGGCTCAACGCCTGAAGGCGTTCTTCGCTCCGGTCAACGAGCCGTTGCTGATGCACTATCGCGTCAACGCGGGCTTCCTCGCTGCCAACCACTGGACACAAGATCCCGAAGAAGGTGGAGGCCGTATCCTCGGCGAAGTCTGCCACTTCATCGATTTTTTGACGTTTCTGGCGGGGGCTTGGCCGGTGCGCGTACAGACGAATGCACTCGCGAACCAGGGACAGTACAGCGACGACAACTTGACGATTCGGCTCGAATTCGCCAACGGTTCGCAGGGAACCATCACTTACGTCGCGAACGGGGACAAGGCGTATTCCAAAGAGCGTGTCGAAGTTTTCGGGGGCGGAGCTGTCGGGGTTCTCGAAGACTTTCGGGGGCTTGAGCTGGTTCGCGGCGGACGCAAGCAATCAGAGCGTTCGCGCCTGAGCCAGGACAAGGGCCATCGTGCCGAGTGGGAAGCATTTCTCAAATCGTTGCGAACCGGCGGGCCGCCGCCGATTCCGTTCGAGGAAATCGTCGCGGTTTCTTTGGCCACGCTGCGCGCGCTGCACTCGCGGCGTCTCGGCGAACCCGTTACTGTGAATACACCTGAGTTCCTCGCCGCCTTGCATCCACACGGCACTGCCGGAGACAATTAGTGCTGGAGCCATCTGAAGACTGTTGCAATTCGTACCACATGTTCCGGGATATGCCTTGAGGATTACTAGGCCGTTCTTTTCAATTTTTCTCTCCGAGAAACTCAGCAGGCGTAGATGCTCATTCTAGGCCTCAACATGTTTCACGCGGACGCCTCCGCAGCCATTGTGAAGGATGGCGAAGTTGTCTTTGCAATTGCCGAAGAACGCTTGAACCGCCAGAAACATTTCGGCGGTTTTCCGGCCCTTTCAATTCGTGCCTGCCTGGATTACGTCGGCGCAACCATCTACGACATCGATCACGTCGCCATTGGGCAGGATACTGACGCCAATCTGACGAAGAAGGTTCAGTACGCGCTTTCAAATCCCAGCCGGATTCTGAATTTCATCAAAATGCGGCAGCGCAAAGAGTCAATGCGGGATTTACGCACGCTCATCGTCAAGGCGCTGGATGCCGATCCTGTTCGCCTGCGTTTTACTGAGCACCATCTGGAACATCACCTGGCGCACATCGCGAGCGCGTTCTACTGCTCTCCGTGGGAGAAGGCTGCTGGTTTCAGTTACGACGGTTCTGGTGATTTTGTGTCGACCATGTCGGCTCGCTGCCACGGAACGGAAATTGAAGTGTTGGAGCGTGTGTATCTGCCGCATTCGTTAGGTACGTTCTACACCATGATTTGCGACTTTATCGGCTATCGAAAATATGGCGACGAAGGCAAAGTCATGGGTCTTGCACCTTATGGTAAAGACACCTATTGTGAGCAGGTCAAGCGTTTCATCAACATGAAGAATGGCAGCTTCCGGCTGGATCTCGACTACTTTCAGCCTCTCGGCAGTAATCAGGGCATGCAGGTGAAGGATGACGGCACGGTAGAATTGGCGCGGCATTTTTCCAATCGCATGATCGAAATGTTTGGTGAGCCGCGCGTGCCCTACAGTGAGATCACACGGCGCGATATGGATCTCGCTTTTGCTATGCAGCACTGTTTTGAAGAAGTGTTGTTTCATCTGCTCAACGGGCTGCACCGGCAGGTTCCGGCGGAAGAGATCGTGATGGCGGGGGGATGTGCGCTGAATAGCGTTGCGAATGGAAAGCTGTTTGACCGCACTCCATTCCGACAGACTTGGATTCAACCCGCCGCGGGTGATGAGGGCCTGGCGATTGGCGCCGCGCTGCATACTTATCACAGCGTCTTAAAGCAGCCGCGCAAGTTTGTGATGAAGAATTCGTACCTCGGGCCGGAGTATTCCGACGCCGAGATTGAGAGTTGTCTGAAGGCCGCTGGCTTGCGCTATCGCCGCTTGGAGCGCCAGCCTTTGCTCGATGCGGTGGCGGAGCAGATTGCCGCGGGCAATGTTGTCGGCTGGTTCCAGGGGCGTATGGAATGGGGTCCGCGCGCGCTCGGCAACCGTTCGATCGTGGCGCATCCGGGCTTGCCCACGATGAAGGATACGCTGAACGCACGCATCAAACAACGGGAGTGGTTCCGGCCGTTTGCACCGTCGATTCTTGCAGACAGGCAGAACGAATATTTTGAGCACGATCACCCATCGCCCTTCATGCTGCATGTCTACAAGATTCGGCCGGAGAAGCGCGCGCAATTGTGCGCAGTGAACCACGTGGATGACACGGGCCGCCTGCAAAGTGTGACTCGCGAAGAGAACCCTCTCTACTACGATCTGATTCAGTCTTTCGAGCGCAAGACGGGCATACCGGTGATTCTCAACACGAGCTTCAATGAGAACGAGCCGATCGTCTGCAAGCCTGAAGAAGCCATCGATTGCTTCCAGCGCACGAAGATGGATGTGCTCGCGATTGAGTCGTATCTGATTCTAAAATCGGAAAGTTGAGCGATGGCGATTCCCCCCGAAACGCTTGCTCGCGAGGCTGGTCCAGAGCTTAGATTAACTTGTGTGGGCCGTTTTCCAGGTACGCGCGTTCTGGCTTGGGACGGCGACGTTCTCTATGCCGCGCGGGGATATGAATTACTTCGCTGTCGGCCTGCGGGCCTGCCGGGCAACGCACCGATGCAGTGGGAGTCCGTTGGACGATACTCGCCGGTGTGGTGGCGCAACTTTACATCGAAGAGCCGGTTGGGGTTTCGCCTGGTGCGCGATGGCTTTCACGCCTTGGCCGTACTGCCATCCGGAGAGTTGATTGCCGGGGTTCCCGGCGCCATCGCGACCCTCAATCCTGGAGAAAAAGAATTTCAGGTTACGCACACCCTGCAACGTGGTACCCGTCCGCTGAATATCGCAGTAACGCCGGATGGGCGCGTTTTCTGGGGGGAGTACTTCGACAATCCGGCGCGCGACGAGGTTCACATTTACGGATCGGAAGATCGGGGCACGAGTTGGAAGATCGTACATTCGTTTCCCAAGAGCTCTATTCGCCACGTTCATAACATCGTCTACGACCGCTGGGAGGACTGCTTGTGGGTACTGACTGGAGATGTTGACGAAGAATGCCGTGTGCTGCGCGTCTCGCGGGATTGGAGCAGGATCGATACGGTTATGTCTGGTAACCAGCAAGCGCGGGCCGTCGCCGCGGTGCCCTTGGCGGAGGGCCTGTATTTCGCTTCCGATACGCCGCTGGAGCAGAACTATATTTATAAGCTCGATCGCCAGGGGAATCTTGCGCGGCTGTCGGAAATCAACGCTTCGGTGCTTTGCGGTTGCGCGGTGGGGGATGCTGTTTTTTTTACCACGATGATCGAGCCAAGCGCGGTGAATCTCGATCGCAGCGTCGGACTTTACGGCGGCGCCGAAGGTACATCTTGGCAGCGTTTGCAGTCCTGGAAGAAAGATTTCTGGTCTATGAAATTGTTCCAGTATGGCAGCGCATTTCTGGCGGGAGGGAGTAACAGCACAAACCTGTTGGCGCTCACCACTATCGCCGTAGAAGGCCACGATCTGGAAGCTTCGTTCTGGAGCGTCGAAGCGAGATCCGCATCCGCCCTGATACCTTGAAATAACTTGGAGTTATTCCGCAAGGCTCGTCGGACCCTTCTTTCAATAATCTGTATCATCAGTCATGCGTATGGAGAATCTTGAAAAACCGATCTGCGTTGTCCGTTATCCAAGAGCGATGCTTATGGTGTCGTCGATATGGATTGTGATCGCGGCGGTGGGTTTTGTTATGGCAATGCAGCGAAGGGGTGGCTGGAATTTCTTCTATGTAGGACTTGTCACAGCGGTCGGAATTTGGCAGTTTTTCTTGATCTTCATACCGCAGACCTCGTTCTACGAGGATGCGCTGGAGCAACGGGTGTTCCCCGGATTTGTTCGCCGCCTCCGATATAGTGATATTCAGAAAGTAAGACGAGGCGGTGGACGGGGGGTCTCAATGTTTATTGTCTCAAGTGACGGGAAACAAGTAAAAGTGTACGGGGCGGAAGGTCAACTCGTTACCGCTCAAGAAGCCCTCGCGGAAAGGATCCCGCACGCATTCGAAACACGGCCTGATCTCGATCCAGAGGATAGTTCGGATGAACTAACGGAATAGATTCGTCGGGTGTCCTCGGCTCGCGCTCAATTTGTTCAATGCGCATCTGCGCGATGAGCGTCAGCCTAGATCCATTTCGCACAAGATAGTGAAGTCTAGGCTTCCCCCATGGCTCTCGCGAATCGCATTCAATATTATCGGCGAATTTTCAGCGCTTACTTGCTGCCCGGCAAGAGCCAGCTTACGTTCTGGCACGAGACGCCGGAGGTGAATCCGCACCTGCGCACGGACCAACTCGGGCAATACTACATGACGTTTGCCGCGAAGGCCGACTATGCCGGACACTACGATCCGAACGGCATCCCGATGCTCGACTATCACGGCAAGATCGGCCGTCAGTACAACCCGATTGCTGTCGCCCAATGGGGATTAGGAAACTACAACCTGTTTCGCCGCACGGGGCAGGCTGCGCGCCGCGAGAAAGTGGTCCGCTGCGCGGACTGGCTGCTCGCGAATCTGGATCAGAATCCCCAGGGCGTGTGGGTCTGGAGCCATCATTTTGATTGGGAGTATCGCGATACGCTGCGAGCACCGTGGTATTCGGGGCTGGCGCAAGGGCAAGGGGTTTCCTTGCTGCTGCGCGCGCACCTAGAGACGGGTGATGCGAACTATCTTGGCGCGGCGCGGGATGCATTTCGCGCTTTCGAGAAGGCCGTGGGGGACGGTGGCGTCGCCTTCACCGATGCGCGCGGCGATTTGTGGATCGAGGAGTACCTTGTCCAGCCACCCACGCACATTCTGAATGGCTTCATCTGGGCGCTGTGGGGGATCTATGACATGTTCCTCGTAACTGGAGAAAGTGCCCACCGTGCCCTTTTTGAACGCGCTGTGAAAACACTAGAAAGAAATTTGGAGGCGTACGACACAGATTTTTGGTCGCTTTACGAGCAATCCGGCACGAGGCTGAAGATGCTCGCGAGTCCTTTCTACCATCGGCTGCACATCGTGCAGTTGCAGGTCATGCACCGTCTGACAGGAGCCGAAGTGTTTGCGCGTTTTGCCCGCCGCTGGGAAGGCTATCGCGGCAGCCGTCTTGGACGCACACGTGCGATTCTCTACAAGGGAGCATTCAAGCTTCTTTACTACTAATCGTGAAGATCCTTTACGTTTCACAATATTTTCCGCCGGAAATGGGTGCGCCTGCAGCGCGTGCCGCCGAACTCGCGCGGCATTGGGCTAACGATGGCAATGACGTCACCGTGCTGACAGGTTTTCCGAATCATCCCACCGGCGTGGTTCCGGCCGAGTATCGCAACCAATTTCGTCGTCTAGTCACCCGTGAGATCTGGAACGGCGTCAAGCTGATTCGCACCTGGCTGCTTCCGTTTCCGAATCGCAAGCCCTACGAACGCATGCTAAATTACAGTTCGTTTTGCGTGTCGTCGGCGCTGACCGGACTTTTTGTTGACAAGCCGGATGTACTGATCGCTACCTCGCCGCAGTTACTGGTCGCCCTCAGCGGTTGGTGGCTGGCCGCCATCAAACGGGTTCCGTTTGTGTTCGAGGTGCGGGATCTCTGGCCCGAATCCCTCATTGCTGTTGGCGTTGGCGATGGAAACTCGCTGCTGAACAGTGTGCTGGGAAAGATCGCAGGTTTTCTCTATCGGCGGTCGAGCTACATTGTTGTGGTCACAGATGCGTTTAAGACTCATTTGATCTCTAACTGGAACGTTCCCTCAGAGAAGATTTTCGTGGTGGAGAACGGTGTGGAAACAGACCTGTTTTCACCGCAGCCGGACAGCGCTGGAAAAAAGAGGGAACTCGGAGCGGAAGGGAAGTTTCTGGTCTGCTACACCGGGACTATGGGTCTGGCGCACGGGTTGGAGACCTTGATCGAAGCAGCCACTATCCTGCAAAGCGAGAATTCGCAAGTGCAATTCCTCCTTGTGGGCGAAGGCGCGGACAAGGAACGCATCGTTAATCTCGCCCGATCCCGGAACCTGACCAACATGACCTTTCTCGATCAGCAGCCGCGCGAGAGGGTTCCTGCATTCATTTCCGCTTCGGATGCCTGTCTGGTCATGTTGAAGAAGGTTGACCTGTTCAAGACCGTGATTCCCACCAAGATGCTGGAATTCATGTCCTGTGCGCGGCCGGTGATTCTAGCCGTGGATGGACAGGCCCGAGAAATCATGGATGCCGCGGGCGCAGGAATTTTCGTGGAGCCGGGAAATGCACAGCACTTAGTGCTAGTCATCCAACAACTAGCTGCCGACCCAACCTTGTGCGCAACCCTCGGACAAAACGGGCGAGATTACATCGTGCGAAATTTTTCGCGGCCGCAGACCGCCCGGACATACCTGGGCATTCTGCGGGAGCTCATTGCGAAGAAGGGATAATCGAAGACTGCCACTAAGGCCGGACAGCTACCAGGCTCAGAGCTGTCGCCATTTGAGTGATGGCTTCCGCCGAACGTGCCATCACTACTTTCCTCGTGCTGCTCGGGACGAACAAGATATCTTCCGACTGCATGGGGATGTCCTTCGCTTTGGCCCGCAGAATCTGTTTGAGGGGAATCTTAATCTGCTCTGTGCCTTGCGGTGTTCTGCGCAGGATTGTCGTCCCGTTCAAAGCCGCGGTCTTGTTGGGCCCGCCAGCGAGGGCAATTGCCTTGAGGATCGTGAGATTCTCCGAATCGGAAACAAACCCGCTGGCTCTGCCCACATCACCGACCACGTAAAAGATGGGGCCCTTCTGCGCGACAATCGTATCGCCGGGCTGTACGACCACGTTGCCAGGGCTGGAAGGGGAGAGGTCTGCGGGCAATTGCACCAAATCGGTATGGGCAGAATCGCTGCGGTGCGTGATGGAAACGGCTCGTCCAGAACGGTCCGTGAAACCGCCCGCGGCAGAAATGATGTCCAACAGGTGACGCTCTCCCGCTACGTTGTAGGTACCCGGACGGGCCACCTCACCCAGGAGACTGACGCTCGACGTGGCTGAGTCCGTCACCAGCACCACTACATGAGGATTCTTGACAAACCCGCCGTCCGCGAGCCTTTTCTCAATCACGCCCTGTGCCTCTTCTGGTGTCAAGCCCTCCACGCGCACATAATCCACTAGCGGGAGGTAGATGTCGCCGCTGTTGTTGACACGGACCTTTTGCGAGAGTTCCGGGACGCCATATACCGTAATCTCCACCATGTCTGCAGCCCCCAAACGAATTCCCGTGAGTGAGGCCGACGGCGGAGGGGGAGTCGGGGAAGTTGCCGGAGGGTTTGTCGGCTGCGGCACAGCGCTGGGAAAAGCGGCTTGTCCAGCGTCTTGTCCAAACGCCAGGGACGCCGAAATGCCAACGACAATAATGACTCCTGCGTAAACAACAAGAGGCAAGCGCGGCCTCGTGGATGCAAGCATTTACCTCTCCGACACTTATCCTGACTTGAAACCAAGTGTAGCACGCTGAGAAGCGCAGGTATCTTATCGCATACGGTTTTGCGGGCCGTTTGCGTTGCGAATCCTTAACGCAAGCTGCTATAGTTTTCAAGGCGTTGCTCTTTCAAGTTTTAGATTTGGTTCTTCGGATAAATCCGTCGAACGTGTCCAGGATTCTCGCCGCATGCGGCGTATGTTGCGGATTTTAGGAAAATCATCTTGACAGGGCTCTATCTAACCGCATTTGCCTTCTCGCTGCTTCTTTCTTTCATTCTGACAAGATTTGTGCGCGATTTTGCCTTTCGCCGGGGCTGGGTTTCCGTACCCTCGCCCGACCGGCATATGCACATTCATCCTCTTCCACGCCTCGGGGGGGTCGCGATTTTTCTTGCTTTCCTCGCCACCCAAGCCCTTGTCTCGCTGCTGGCGCAGTGGTTTCCAAGATTGGGAGCCAGCGTTGCCGTTCGTCCCGCCGCTACGATCCTGCTGCCAGCATGCTTGGTTTTTCTGCTGGGTGTGTACGACGACCTGCGCGGTGCGCGCCCCTGGTTGAAGTTCGCGGTGCAGGGTATTGCGGGCGCGATGCTGTTTTGGGGAGGTCTTCGCATCCTTGCACTTCCTCTCGTATTCGGAGAGCGGCACTTTGGTGGGTTTGCGGGATTGGTGCTGACCATCGTATGGGTGATCGGAATCACCAATGCATTCAACTTGATCGATGGACTGGATGGGCTTGCCGCCGGTTCCGCGCTCTTTTCAACGCTGGTGGTATTTGTGGTGGCGCTGGTGAATCAATCCAGCTGGCTGGCGCTGGCCACTATTGTGCTCGCAGGGGCCATTCTGGGGTTTCTGCGTTTCAATTTCAACCCTGCGACCATCTTCCTGGGTGATTCCGGAAGTCTCTTTATTGGTTTTCTTCTGAGTGCGTTCGCTTTGCAGGGAGCCACAAAAGCTCCCACAATTGTGGCTGTTGCTATTCCGGTGGTTTCTTTTGGCCTGCCCATTCTTGAGACGGGTATTTCAATCCTTAGACGGTTGATTGGCGGACGTCCTGTCTTCACGGGAGATCGCGAACACATTCACCACAAGCTGTTGCAGCTCGGACTTTCACACCGCCAGGTTGTGGTGACTTTGTATGCCGTGTCCGCCATGTTTGCCTTGCTCAGTCTGTTCCTGCTGTGGCCTGCGGGCAGCACGCTGGGGCTGGTGTTGGCCGTGGTCGGATGCGGCGTTTGGGTCGGCATTCAGCATCTAGGCTATCTCGAATTTGGTGAGCTCCGCCGCGTGGCGCAGAGGACTATGGAGCAGCCGCAAGTTTTCATCAACAATCTTGCAATACGCCGGGCCGTGGAGGAACTCAAGGTCGCGGGCGATTATGAGCAGGTCTGCCGCATTGTTCTTGCGGCGTTTGAGAGCAACGACTTCGACAGCATCGAATGGAAGCTCGACAGCAGTGCTCTCGGGAGCAATGGTTTTGTCTTTCTGCCGGAGCGTTCCGATCTTCTTCAATTCCGCTGGCAGCGTGCGCCAGAAGGAAACAGCGGCAACTCCTTGCCTTCGTGGCGGCTCCAACTGGATCTCCTGACCGGCTCCGGCCGCCCACTCGGCCGTATGATGCTGTTCCGTATCTATTCTCCGCGGGCGTTGCAACTGGACATCAATCTTCTCACCACAGATTTTCCCGCCGCGTTGGCGGATGCGCTCGAACGCACACTGCCGGTTTCCGTTCTATCTACCGTCAAGGCCGACGCCCATCCGACGCTCTTGCGAACCCAAGTCAACTGAGCGCGCCAACGGGAAGAATTGGCTGCAGGGTAGAATTTGTGGGTCGCGCCGTAAGCGAAGTCTGTCTCTGTTCCGCATGCACATTCTTCATGTCGTAGGAGCCCGTCCGAATTTCATGAAGGCTGCTCCCGTTATTCGGGCGCTAGGGCAATTTACTGCTCTCCGCCAAACCCTGGTGCATACCGGGCAACACTACGACGCCGGCATGTCCGACGTATTTTTCCGCCAGTTGGATATGCCCGAGCCCGACTTGAATCTCTCGGTTGGCTCGGGCAGCCAGGCGCAACAAACCGCCGAGGTGATATCGCGCTTCGAGCCGGTGGTCCTCGAACGCAAACCGGATTGGGTGCTGGTTTATGGCGACGTCAATTCCACGGTCGCGGCGGCGCTGGTGTGTTCGAAGCTGCGAGTCCCCGTCGCTCATGTCGAGGCGGGTCTCCGCTCTCGTGACCGAACCATGCCCGAGGAGATCAACCGGCTCGTAACCGATCAGTTGTCGGACTTGCTTTTTACACCCTCCTCCGATGCGGATGACAATCTGAATCGGGAAGGCATTCCGCTTGAAAAAATTCATCTTGTGGGCAACGTGATGATCGACACGCTCGTGCGCCTGCTGCCGCTGGCGGAGGTGCCACACGATCTAGCAGACCTTGCCCCTTTTGTGCTGGTGACGTTGCATCGGCCCGCGAATGTGGATGATTTGCCCTGGCTGCGACAGATGCTTGCGGCCTTGACCGAAGTCAGTCGTGACTTACACGTGCTCTTCCCAGCGCATCCCCGCACCAGCAAGCGCCTGGCTGAAGCGGGCGCCCTACCTCCGGAGAACGGCAAGCTGCGCCTGCTACCACCCCTGCCGTATCTCGAGTTCCTGGCCCTACAACGCGATGCCCGCGCCGTAATCACGGACTCCGGAGGCGTGCAGGAAGAAACCTCATATCTGGGGGTACCCTGTCTTACGGTCCGCGAGAACACGGAGCGTCCAATTACTCTTACGGAGGGGACGAATACGCTCGTTGGGCGAGATATCGGACGGCTGCGCGCGGAACTGCAACGTGTGCTGGACGGTCCAGCTCCGAAATCTCGCACCATTCCTTTGTGGGATGGGCACGCTGCGGAGCGAATCGCGAAAATCCTTGTAGACCGGACGGGAAGATAGGTCCTCCCGCCACATCCCATAAAGATTCTTCACGGAATTTCTTACTCTACGCAATCACAGCCACGTTATCCACAGCGGAATCAATTCCGCTACTCCTGCTCGTGGTGTCCTGCCGTTTATTCTCGACGTTCCCCCACAGCTTCCCAGAAGGAGTCAGGGATGTACCGTTGGATGACCGCAAGTGATGTGAGCTTTGTCCGATTACAGGCTGCTGTCTTCTGCGCGGAGTGCGAAATGATTAGCCAAAACAACACGACCGATTGTCTGGCGTGTGGCAGCAAGGCTCTGCTGAGCTTGGCGCGCTTGATGGGAGGCTCGCTCCTGCACCAGTCCACGGCGAATCTGATTCAGGATGCTGCGTTGGACCGCGTGGTCCGCGAACTGCTGCAATCAATTCCCGCACAAGCGCCGCAGAGAAAGTGGGAGGAAGAATTCACGTTTGCGCAGCATGGGAAGATTCCGCCGCAGCCCTTGGCAAGAACTTTTGTGTTTCCGCAAACGAAGACCGCCGCCGCTCTCGAAAGCATTTCCGCGTTTGACCTCGATCTCGCGCCAGCTATTGATATCATCACGGATCGGGCGCAAGTGATGACCCGAGCGACTGGAGCCGCGATTGCGCTGAATCGCGGTCGTGAAATTGTTTGCCGCGCCCGCGCCGGACGTACCGCTCCCGATCTGGGTGTCCGCCTCCAGACCGAGTCGGGTATTTCCGGGCAATGCGTGCGTACCGGGGAAATTCTGCTGTGTCACGACACTGAATCGAATCCGCACGTGGACCCGGCCATTAGTCGCCGCCTCGGCGCCAGATCGATTCTGGTGTCACCGATCCGCTACTTCCAGCGCACCCTCGGGATCTTCGAGGTCTTGTCTGCGTCCCCCTACGCCTTCGACCAACGCGACGTTGCCACCTTACAGTTGCTTTCCGGAATGATGGTGGCAGCGATCAGCCGTGTGGTGGACCGTAAAGCCCGCACAGCCTAAGCGTACTTTCGACTGTGTGTCATCCGCTATTTGGATGGCCATTTTAGCGGCCCCAACGTGTATTATGGGGCTGTCTCGCCATGAGCAGTCAGGAACCCCAGGCCGCCACCACCGCGCCGGCGGATGCCCGCTCGCCGCGGGAACGCAGAAGCCGTATGCGTCACACGCTTTCGGTTCCTGCCACCCTCCGCCTTCGTGGGCCATCCGTTGTTTCCTCACCCACGCGGATTTTGGATCTGTCGGAAGAGGGAATTGGTGTTCAGGCGTCCACCGCCCTGCAACCCGACCGCACCCTTGCCTTGGACTTAGAGCTCGATAACCAACATCGCATCCGCTTGATCGGCCAGGTAGCCTGGTCCGAGCTGACCGGGCGCGCCGGTGTGCGCTTCTTCTCTCCGGATCATGCGGCGCTCCAGGAGATCCAGCAGTTGCTGTTTCTGAATGCCGTGGCAAGTGTGACGGAAAGCGCCCGTTCATCAGAATTGATCCCGCAGGTGACGCGTCTTGCCGCTACGGATGCAGGTTCTGCCTTAGAGAATGGTCCACAAGAAGAACGATTTCTCGATGAAGAGTTGGAGGAAGCAGAACAGGGGCAGGCCGCCCTTTCTCCGCTTGAACGGGATACGAACGCGATTGTCAGCCGGGCGCTCGCTCTGACGGGAGCCAAAGGTGCGGCGCTTGCATTGTATGAAGGTGGACAGCTGATCTGCCGTGCTACTTGTGGGACCGACACTCCCGGGCTTGGTTCCCGGATTTCAGAAGATTCCGGAATCACCGGGGAATGCTTGCGTTTCGGCCGTGTGATGTACTGCTCCGACGCTGCTTCGGATCCGCGCGTAGATCGGGAAATTTGTGCGGATCTCGGTATACGCTCTCTCCTCGCCTTGCCTCTTTTCGCGGGCGAGCGCATTGTAGGCTTGCTGGAAGTCCTCTCGCAGCGTCGGGCAGCCTTCGATCCTGGAGATGCGAAGGCGCTGGACATGCTTACTCGCCCGATGATGGGAATGCTCTTCGCCGAAAGTACTTCTATTGACCTGTCACGCCGCGGGCTCAACGGGCATCAAGAGCTCAACCCCCTTCAAGGGAACGACGACGTCCTTGATCTTGGCTTCATTGAGCGGCAACGTGAAAGGATGGCTCGGACTCTGCCGCCGGGGGTCCCAGTCTACCGGCGCGTGCTGGAGGGCATGGCCGCATTGTGCGTGCTCACGGTGGCGAGTTGGCTTATCGTTACGCAAGGCAAGACCCTTTCCTCACTGGGACAGGAGCGTGCGGCAGCTTCATCTCAGCCTCGGGTGCCTCAGCCACTCCCCGTCAGCACCGCTCCGTCGGTTCCGCTAGACGAGGCCGCAAGCAACCCCCCGTCTTTGCTGGCCGCTCTGCGTTCATCCGCTGAAAGGGGAGATGCCCCGGCACAGTTTGCCCTAGGCGCGAAGTACGCCAAGGGGGAAGGCTTTCCACAAGACGAGACTGAGGCTGCCCGCTGGTTCACGCTTGCGGCCATGAAGGGATATGCCCCGGCACAGAGTATTCTCGGCGCTTGTTACTGGGTGGGTCGCGGCGTTCCCAAGGATTTGAAGCAAGCGTATTTTTGGTCTGTGCTCGCCCGCGAGGGCAATGATGAGATGAGCAGGGACCGGGCCGACGCTCTCGCCACGCGGCTAAGCCGGTCGGAAATGCTCGAAGTCCGGCAACTCGTCCTCGACTGGAATCGCAAGCACCCATCTACGGTGGCAGTCTCAGCGCCGCAATAGCGAGCCGCCCACCTTATTCTTCTGGACTAACAATGCACACGCAGGGGGAGACGCCCCGCCTGCCCTAGCCGAGCAAGCTCGGCTGAAGTTTTGGGCATGCATCCATGAGCAGGGTTCATGGACGATGCCTGCTGTTTCCCCGTGATCCGCTTTCCACTCGGCCCGCTTTGCGGGTAGACTAGCCAGTCCGTCGCCATAACATCCTTATACTGTGTCAGGATCTCGCAAATGAACGCTCGGGTACGACGCTCAATGGTTTTGTTGTTCGTCTCCCTCTTTACTTCCTGCTTGGCTCTCGCGCAGAAGCCTTCCCTCACTCTCGACGAATTCTTTAACTCGGTTTCCTTCGACGCGGTACGCATTTCGCCCGACGCTCGTTCCGTGGTTATTGGCGTTGTGCGTGCCGACTGGGAGCAGAATATTTTTCGCCGGGATTTGTATCTGTACCGTGATGCCACAGGTGGAGGCACGCTCACGCAACTCACGCAGTCCGGGCGCGACGGTGATCCGCAGTGGTCGCCCGATGGGCGCTGGATTGCTTTCCTCTCTGAGCGGAAAGTCGCCGCAGGGAAGAACAAGAGTGCAGGGAAGGACGACGACGCAGATGCTAAAGACAAAGAAGTAACGCAGATATATCTGATTTCCCCGGACGGCGGAGAAGCGTTTGCGGCCACTCAGGGTGACGAAGAGGTTCACAGCTTTACCTGGTCGGCCGATTCGCATTCGCTCTACTACGCCACGCGAATCCCTTGGATAAAGGTCCAGAAAGATGCCTACAAAAAAGACTGGAAAGATGTGATCGAGTACCGCAATGCGGAACGCGGTGACGAAATTTTCAGCATGGATGTGGCTGATGTTTTGGCCGCCCGCGAGTCGAAGGGCATGAAGCCTGCTGCGGATTCTGATGAAGCAGCACCCGGTGTTAGTCCCGGTGCTAAAGCCCTATCACGTTCCGATTTTCGCGTTGAGCAGATCGCCGCGTCACCCGACGGTAAGCGCCTCGCCTTCAATACGACATCGATTTCTGAGCGGGAGGAACTGGTCAGTGAGTTTGAAATCTATGCTGTGGACCTTGCCGATGCCAGCCCTGATCGTGCCCCGCGCCGCTTGACGCACAATGAAGCTCAGGAGGGAAACATTGCCTGGGCCAGCGACAATCGCCACCTGTTCTTCCACGTCACTGTGGGATCAGTGGAAGGCAAATACGTAGATACGCAGGAGCGTGTCTACTGGGTGGATGCGGACACCAGCGCCACAGCCCGCTGGGCTGCGGATTTCAACGGGAGTGTGGCGGCTTACGCTGGTCTACCAGACAACGGCGCAATATTCTCCGCAGGTTTGGGAACCGAAGTTGCTCTCTATGCGCAAGCGAATCCGGGGGCAAAGTTTCAAGCGTTGCCGGGATGGCATGGAAGCTATGGGCGCGTCTCCAACACTAAGTCTTCTTCGCGCATCGCTTTCGCTTACTCCTCGCTCGATCGCCCGGAGGAAGTGTATCTTGCGGAGGGGACCGATCAACTGCAGCAAGCACGTCCCATTACTTCCTTCAACAAGCTGTTTACCGAGCGCGAACTTCCCAAGGGCAAACCCTATCGCTGGAAATCGAGTGACGGAACGCCTGTAGAAGGCATGCTGATTTATCCTCCGGGCAAGTTTGAGGCCAAGGGTCTGCCCATGCTCACGCTCATCCACGGTGGCCCGGCGGATGCCGACGGCGATCATTTCGAAGCCGACTGGTACCAGTGGTCCGCACTCGCCGCGACCAACGGCTGGCTTGTGTTCGAACCAAACTATCGCGGCTCGACTGCATACGGCGACAAGTTCCTCATGCAGATTGTTCCGGAGATTGTCTCCCGCCCCGGCAAAGACATTCTGGCGGGTGTAGATGCTCTGGTGAAAGACGGTGTTGCCGATCCGGAACATCTTGCTATCGCAGGCTACAGCTACGGCGGTTATATGACCAATTGGTTGGTCACGCAAACCACGCGCTTCAAGGCCGCCATGACCGGAGCTGGCGCCGTGGAACATGCCGGCAACTGGGGCAATGACGATACCACGTTCGACGACGCCTACTTCCTCGGCGGCCGCCCCTGGGAAGCGGCGCAGCGCTATCACGACGAAGCCGCGCTCTTCCAGATCGACAAAGTTAAAACGCCCACTCACATGGTTGCCGGCAGCGATGACATTCGCGTTGCCGTGCTGGAGGACTACTTGTTCGACCACGCACTGCATTCGCTCGGGATTCCCAGCACGCTCTTGATCTTCCCCGGCGAAGGCCACAGTCTCAGCAAGAACCCGTGGCACGGCAAAATCAAGGTGCGCGAAGAGATGAAGTGGCTGGAGAAGTATGCCGGAAAGCCGGGCGTAACTTCCGCGGGAAAGTGATGAGGCGAAGCATGAAAATAACGGAGCAAAGATGACCTGGCTGCGACCCATTACCCTGCGAAGCTCTCTGGCTACGCTCGAACCTCTGTCGTTCGATCATCATGATGCTCTCGCGGAAGCAGTCAAA
This sequence comes from uncultured Acidobacteriaceae bacterium, assembly GCA_964619065.1. Lineage (GTDB taxonomy): Bacteria > Acidobacteriota > Terriglobia > Terriglobales > Acidobacteriaceae > JANXUC01. The sequence goes on from CAZUCC010000005.1 coordinate 91,372, forward strand.
GACGGCGAGTTGTGGCGCCTTTGGTACACCTCGATTCCCGAGCCGGGCAAGATGCGCCAGGAAATTGAGCGCCGCCTCAAACTCCAGGCAGAAGGCTCAATGCTCCCATTCACGGTCATTGCTCCGACCGAGAATCCCAAAACCAGCCAAGCCGTGGGGATGACATCCTACATGAATGTGGACGCAGTGAACCGTCGTGTCGAAATCGGTTCTACCTGGTACCGCAAGAGCGCGCAACGCACGGGAATCAACACGCAGTGCAAACTGCTATTGCTGACGCACGCTTTCGAGGAGTTGAAATGCATCGCCGTGGAGTTGCGCACGCACTTTTTCAATCACCAAAGCCGGAGAGGCATTGAACGGCTCGGCGCGAAGCTCGACGGTGTGTTGCGCAGCCACCGAATCGAACCCAACGGAACGCTGCGCGATACCTGTGTCTACAGCATCATCGCCGGGGAATGGCCAACAGTGAAGGCGCATCTGACGTGGCAGATGGAGAAGCCCAGAGGCGGTTGCTAGGTTTTATGGAATTCGGTTGGCCTAGAGCCCGGTAGCCCGTTTACTGGCACTGGCAACGTTCGTCTTTCCAGAATTGGCTGCATACCGCGCAACCCCACGGTACAGCGCTTCGGCAATATTCTGGCGGTAGAACGGATCTTGCAGATTGTGCTCGTCGGTGGGACTGCTCACGAAGGAGACTTCCGCCAGGATCGCTGGCATTGTGGTGCCGGTCAGCACCACGAACGAGGCTGCCTTGACGCCCCGGTTGCGGACGCCGGGACTCTTCGTAGCCAGCGCTCCATAGAGCGCTTGCTGCACACTGGTGGCAAGTTTTCGGGAGGACTCGGATTTGTCGCGCAAATCCGATGCGCTCAGCGTGAGTTCCGGCGCCGAACCCACTTCCTTTTCTTCTTCCGCCAACACTTGGGTCGACGGACGTGCCGACGTGTAATAAGTTTCGACGCCGCGCGCCGCCGATAAGCTGCTATAGTTCGCGTGCACGGAGACGAAAAGATCGGCTCCGACCTGATTCGCAATCGCCGCCCGGCGTCCCAGAGGCACAAATGTGTCGTCCGTTCGCGTGTAAATCACTTCCAGGCCCAGCCGCTGTTCCAATAAGACGCCGAGGCGCTGCGCAATTTCGAGCGCGAGGTCTTTCTCCAGTAGACCCTGCCGGCCCACGGTTCCCATATCCCAGCCACCGTGTCCCGCGTCCACCACAATCCGTAATTTTCCAACGTGGGCACGCAGCCGCGTGTCCTCCGCCGTCGGACTCTTGGAAATTTCCGGAAACGTCGGATGTGTTGTCTTTTGCCAAACGGCCTGGGTGTCGAGCTGCGGTTTGGGCGGCGCTTGCAGGCTGCGAATCTCCAGTACTAGGCGGTACGGATTCGGCTCCAGACTTACGGAGAAATTCGAACTATTTTTCGTTTCCAATTCCACGCGGCTCACGCCCGGGACGCTTTGTCCTATCTTGATCCGGCTGAGCAGAGCGTCATCGACGGCATCATTCTTGTTGGTGAGCTCCGCAGCCAATGCGGTGTCGTGTAGATCTACATAAATCCGTTCCGGCGAGGCGAGCCGGTGAATTTCGTACGGGACTTCATCCTGCAGATCGATCACAACCGTGCTCGACTCCGCATTCGACCAGTGACGCAAGCCCGTGATCCGCGGCAAGAGAGAAGTCTCCACGACCTGAGCGACCGAATTCGGGGCCACAACCGGAGCGGTTCCCGCAGAATTTGCGGTCAGCGCACCAGCGTGTTGACTCTTGTGCAAACTCCACCACCATGCACCGCTGGCCAAAGCCACGACAGTAGCGGCTACCAGCGCCCATTTCCGCCAAGGTTGGTTTGGTTCGGCAGTTTGATCCGCCGCCAAGTACGAAGACGCTTGGTACGAAGAAAAAATAGGGCGGTCGACAGCGCGTGGGACGGTTTGTTGGTTCGAGGCTACTGCAGGCGCCAGCGTGTGCGTTTCCTGCGCTGAGCCCGTGAGCTGCGTCCAGTCACCCAACGAAGTGCTTTGCCCAGCCAGATCATGAAGCTTCACAGCCTCGGTCTTTGAGGGGGGATTGGGGACGGCCTTCGGGGTCTGAGGCTTGAGAGCTTCCGGAGTCCCGGGGGCAATCGCTTCAACGATCAGCTCCGCCAGTAAGCTCAACTCACGGATATCCCCGTCGGTAAACGCGTAAGCTTCTTTCTCGAAGGCCTCAATAAGTCCGCCGAGGCCGTCAGGCAAGTGCAACGGAACCGCCACCACGGACCGCACACCAAGTTGACGGCAGGCCTCGCGATCGATGCGAGCGTCCTTCTCGGAGTCATCGCAACGAACAATGGTCCCTGTCGCGTAACAAATCGCAGTTAGACCGGAATTGAGGTTCAGCTTCAGACCCAGCGGAGGAGCCGTATCGCCCGCAGTTCCTCGACACACGATCTCGGTGCCTTCTGCCAGGGCGATCGCGATTCCACTGGCTCCGATGATCGCCAAAGCCCGCTCAGCAATGAATTGCAAAACCTCGCGCCGGATGCGTATTGCGTCCGCTCCGGTACCAACGAGGCGGGCTTTTTGGGTATGGAGTTCTTCGCGTAGGGAAGAGAAGCTCAACAACATGGGGAGAGCTGCTGGGGGCGTTGAGGCAGATGCCTCAACGGGCATCTCCGTCGTGGCAGACTCCGGGCTTGGTCCCCGAAGAGTCGTAGCTTCCTCCACTTTTCGCGGTTGCGGACTTGTGCTCATTCCAGCGAGCCCATCCTCATGAAACTTTGGTAGAGCTCTCTCCATCAATAAGTTGCAGGTGTTCTTATTAAGTTACCGTCTTTGGAGACGGCCAGCAACGTCCCCAAAGTACGCACGGTGCCGATCTTGCAAGCACCTTAGGGCGAACGACCTATTGCCGCAAGTCCCCATAGGCCGTATCCTGCAAATATGGAAGCTGCTAAGAATCCCGGTCCGGTGGCCATTGCGAAACCCCAGAGGAGCCGCTTGCGCTGGTTCTGGCCTGCCAGCGTCATCGCCGCGGGCGTGACCGGCGCCGCCGTGGTCATGATGCGCGGGTGCTGGCACCGGAAGATGAGCTGGCCTTTGAGCGTCCAGGGGTCCTCTTACCGTGTTTGCCTCGGCTGCGGCATCAAGCGTCTGTTTGACGAGCCCACCTTCACCAGCTACGGCCCTTACAGCTACGATTTGAACAAGCTCAAGGCCTGGGATGAAGCACGGCAGGCCCAAGGCCGCCCCGCCGTCAAGCGGGCATCGTAACCCTATAACGGCGCGTGTCCCGATCCTATTCTTCAGCTTTCAAAATATCTGCTTGCAAGCCACAGTTGCAGTTCTTCTAGAGAGGTAGCGGCAATCTCCTCAAAGCGCATGCCGACATAGCCGTTCGGCTTCTGCCAGGCCACCGTTGCCCGCGCCTGGACCACCAGGTTCCGGCCCGGCAGGGCAAACTTGAGCTGTATAGTTTCTCCCACGGGCAGAGATTCCTGGCTGCGGACGCCGATGCCACCCCGGCTTACGTTGACCAGCTCCGCATCCAAGCGTTTCTTGTTGGCTGAGATGGAGACGGCTGCTTGTACCGCTTGCCGGTGGTACCGCAATCTTCCTCGCAGAATCAGATTGCGCGCCGCTGCCAACGTGTGGACTGCCTGTTCGACCGAAACTGGTTTCTCAAAAAAGAAATCGGCTCCGCTGCACCGCAGTTGGTCGTGATGAAGTGGACCGCTCATCAGGACAAGGGGAATGGCGTCCTCGCCCTGGCGCATGGGCTGCAGCTTCCGAACAAATGCGTCCGCCCCCTTCAGGTCGTAATCCACAATTACCGCGTCAATTTTTGTTCGTGAGAGTCTACGCTGAGCTTCTTGCGGCTCGGTTTGCACATCCACACCAATTTGCATGCCACCGAGGATGCACTCCAGAACACTAACTTCCTGCCAATCTCGAGATACGACCATGGATTCGAGCGTCATAGGAGAATCGTAGTCTGTGGGGTAATCGGCACATAGGTCACGAAAGTAATCCATGGCCTCCCTAAGCTACGGTCCCCTGAGCGAAGCGAACGACCCTGAGGATGCTGGCGGTGCAACGAACGCTTCCAAGATCGGGTCTTCCTACGCCCGCGAGCGGTACCACTCCACCGTGCGGCGCAGGCCTTCCTCGAAGCCGACAAGTGTTTTGTATCCAAAACACTTTTCCGCTCGCGAAATGTCCGCCAGAGAGTGCTTCACGTCCCCTTCCCGCTCCGGTCCGTACTTGACGCCGCTAGAGTAACCGGTCGGCTTCTTGAGAAGTTCGAACGTCTGATTGAGAGTGAAACGCGTACCAGTGGCAACGTTGCACATTTTTCCGGCAACCTGCGCCGCTGGTGCGTGGCAAGCAAGCAGGTTGGCGCTTACGGCATTGTCAATGTAGGTAAAATCGCGGCTCTGTTCGCCGTCGCCAAAAATCGAGGGTTCTTCGTCTTTTAGCATCGACGTGATGAACTTCGCCAGCACACCCGAGTAGGGAGAGGTCGGGTCCTGGTATGGACCGAAGATGTTGAAGTAGCGCAAGCTCACCGTTTCGAGACCGTAGCATCGGTAGAAACTGGTCATGTAATACTCGGCCGCCAGCTTGGCAACCGCGTAGGGAGAGATAGGATTCGGGGTCATGTCTTCGTGCTTGGGAAGCGTGGGTGTATCCCCATACGCGGAGGAAGACGCCGCGTAGACCACGCGCTTGACCTTGGCATCGCGCGCCGCCACGAGCACACTCACCGTGCCATCCACGCACGCGCGATTGCACGAGACCGGATCCTTGACGGATTTGGGTACGGAGGGGATGGCCGCTTCGTGGAAAATATAATCCACCCCCCGGCACGCATCCGCAATGGCAGCGTTGTCGAGAATATCGGCTCCACGGAAGTCGATTTTGGAGAGGATGTCCGTGAGATTTTCGCGGTTTCCCGTGGAGAGGTTGTCGATGCCGCGCACCTGCTCGCCACGTTCGATCAGTGCCCGCGCTATGTTCGATCCAATGAATCCTGCGATGCCAGTAATTAAATATTGCGCCATGATGGCATCATAGCAATCCTGCGGGCTTCGCGTAGACAGGGCCGGGAATCCGAAGTAACGGCGGGCTATCTGCTTTTAGCTGTCGGCTATCAAAACCCAGCAGCCGGTAGCCGTGTTTTACAGGCCCCGCCGCTGGCTGGTTTCCACCAAGCGAGCGAACTCTTCCACGCTCAGCGTGGTCTTGGCTTCGAAAAACCGTACGAGCGCGTCGATTACTGCCGCTGGGTCCGAGATGGAAGGCAACCCTACGTTCTTCTTGGGGGAGACGTTAGCCCGGATCAACGAGGACCCCGCCAGGGAGGCCAGCATGGAGTCGAGATGCGCCCGGTCGTTCTGCGACATCTCAGAAAATTCAATCCCCATGCCAAGAAACGGATAAGTCGTTCGCACGATGGCCGTTGTATTCACGAGAAGCCCGTTCATGCCGAGTTGTACATCCAGTTTGCTTCCCACCGGGAACGTGGTCATCATCTCGACGTAGCATCCGCTGGCGCTGATATCCGTAAATGTGGCCCACGTCCGGATGGTGCTTCCTTCCGACTTCAGCTCGAGGTTGCCTTCGCACTTGAAACGGGGAGAGCGGCGGTTTTCCCGCGCGAAGGCGGGTGCGGTCGCATAGGAAGATCCGGTCGAAGGCCGAGCAGGCGAATTCGTGGCCGTCGGTGGGCGCGTGTCGGCGGGCTTACCGCCGGCCCATCCCCGGAAGTTTTTGTTGGACTCAAGACTCATTATCGGTCTCCTCCACCTTCACAGACGGAAGGTCGGCACAGACCCTTCCCCATGTGTGTCATCGGCAGCGGAGGCCGTCCCCTTTAATTTTGTGGGCGAGTAATTAGTCGGTAGACGGAACGAAAGGTGGAACCTCGGAGACCGGCTGCGCCGCGAATCCCCTCGCATTTTGAGCCGCCGCCCGTAACTCACGCCAGAGTTCCTCTCGTCCATCTCCGGTCTTGGAGGAATAAGCCACAATTCGCCTATGGGGGTAGGCTCGGGATAGCCCGGTCAGCGCGTTGCGGCGCTGGTTGCCAGAGAGCTTGTCACATTTGGTGGCGGCTAGCAGGAAGGGGCGGCCGGCCGCCACAAGAAAATCAATCAGCTGAGCGTCGCTCTTCTGCGGTGGAACATTCAAATCCACCAGCACCACGCACAGTGCCAGCGTGGGCCTGTCTTTCAAATACGGATCAATGAACTTTCCCCACCCGCTGGAAATGGCCTTCGGCACACGCGCATAGCCATAGCCGGGCAGATCGGCCAACTGCATCTCCGGCGCAGCTTTTCCCGGCCACTGTAACTCGAAAAAATTGATCATCTGCGTGCGTCCAGGCGTCGAACTGGTTTTCGCGATCTTCGACCCCACCAGCGAATTGATCAGGCTCGATTTGCCCACGTTCGAGCGGCCAAGAAAAGCGATCTCCGGCAGTCCGGGTGGCGGAAAGTGGGCGGCATCGACAGCGGAAGTCACGAACCGGGAGTGAACGCGCATACCGTGAGTTTCGAGTTTCGAGTTTCAAGTTGCAAGGGAAAAGCGCAAAAGTCGGAAGTGCAAAAAGCCCGCGATGAGCGGGCTTTTCGAAAGCTAAGAGCTAGAAGGCTCTACTGATGAGCTGCGGGTCCCTCTTCGACGCCTGTGGGAGGCGGTGGCACAATCGGTTGCGTCTCTTCTTCGACGAACTCTGGCAGCGGCCGCTCGAGCGCGATTTGCAACACCTGATCCATCGTTTCCACGCAGTGCAGCTTCATGGCGTTGCGCAGATTCTCCGGCACTTCCGCCAGGTCCTTCTCATTTTCTTTCGGAAGAATGGCTTCAAAGATCCCAGCCCGGTGCGCAGCCAGCAGCTTTTCCTTAAGGCCTCCGATGGGAAGAACCTTGCCGCGTAGCGTGATCTCGCCTGTCATCGCCAGATCGCGACGCACAGGAATCTTGCTCAAGGCGCTGGCGATGGCGGTAGCGATGGTGATGCCCGCCGACGGTCCGTCCTTCGGAATTGCACCTTCGGGCACGTGCACGTGAATGTCAAGGTTGCGGTAAAAGTCGCGGGGCAGCCCGAGTCGCACCGCCCGCGAGCGGATATAAGACATGGCCGCCTGCGCCGATTCCTGCATGACGTCGCCGAGTTTGCCGGTGAGCGTGAGCTTACCCTTGCCATCCACAACCGACACTTCTGTGCTCAAGATGGAGCCACCGACTTCCGTCCACGCCAGGCCGGTTACCAGGCCGATTTCGCTCTTCTCGTGCGCCAGGGTGTCGCGGAACTTGATGACTCCCAAAAATTCAGGAACATTTTCCGCAGTGACCGCAACGGTGTAGTGGTTGTCCTTGACCACTTTGCGAGCAATCTTGCGGCAGATATTGCCAATCTCGCGTTCCAGGTTACGCACGCCGGATTCGCGCGTGTAGCCGCGAATGACAGTAGTGATGGCATCATCGCTAAACTGGACATTTTTCTCGGTTAGTCCTGTTTGTGCCAGTTGCTTTTTAACCAGGAATTGCTTGGCAATTTCCGTTTTTTCCGGTTCCGTGTAGCCGTGCAAGCGCAACACTTCCATGCGGTCCTGCAAGGGCGCCGGGATAGTATGCAAGACGTTGGCCGTGGCCACGAAGAAGACTTGCGAGAGATCGTACTCGACGTCGAGATAGTGATCGACAAACATGAAATTCTGTTTCGGTTCCAGCACTTCGAGCAGCGCTGCCGAAGGGTCGCCGCGGAAGTCCATCGACATCTTGTCGACTTCATCCAGCATGAACACCGGATTCTTAGTACCCGCCTTCTTCATCATCTGGATGATCTGGCCGGGCAAGGCGCCGATGTAGGTGCGGCGGTGGCCGCGAATCTCAGCTTCATCCCGTACGCCGCCCAACGACATACGGACAAATTTGCGGCCCGTGGCCTTGGCAATGGACATGCCGAGCGAGGTTTTGCCTACGCCCGGTGGCCCGACGAAGCACAAAATGGAGCCCTTCGGATTCTTAACCAATTGGCGAACGGCAAGGAATTCGAGAATGCGTTCTTTGATCTTTTCTAAGCCATAGTGGTCTTCGTTCAGGATCTTTTCAGCGCGGCTGATGTTGCGAATTTCCTTAGAACGTTTCTTCCACGGTACAGCCAGCAGCCAGTCCAGATAGTTGCGCGAAACGGTGGACTCAGCGGACATAGGCGGCATGGCTTCCAGCTTTTTCAGCTCCTGCATCGCCTTTTCTTTCACGTCCTGCGTCATGCCGGCGGCTTCGATCCTCTTCTTGAATTCGTCGAACTCACCCTTTTCCCCCCGGCCCAGCCCCTTCCGTGTCCCGCTTACCCTTTCGCTTAGGTAAATCCTTTTTTTGCCACTCCCCCACTCC
>CAZUCC010000005.1:99769-115499 GCA_964619065.1 uncultured Acidobacteriaceae bacterium
TTTTTTGGTTTGGTATATTGTTTTTGGTGGGCGTTCATTCTGCTTCTTCACGCGGGTTTGGCTTGACCGGTCCATGTTGAGTTTTTCGATTTCGTTGTCGGGCATGTCCGCGATGCGCGTCAAGCGTTCGCCCGCGTCGAAGATTTCGAGCAGCTCCTGCTTCTCTTCGATGGAGAGTTGCAGGTTGGCGGCAATGGTGTCCGTGAGTTTCGCCGGATCTTCCATGCGGACAGCGGCGATCATGGTCTCGTAGTTCAGCGACTGGCAAAGTTTGACGTACTGCTCAAACAGGGAAGTGACACGTTGCATGGCCGCTTCGAGCGTGGGGGATGCTTCGGTGGTGGTTCTTGCCAGACGTACCGTCGCTTGCAGAAAACCCTCAGATTCAGTGATCTGGAGCACCCGGCCGCGCTCGACACCCTCGACCAGCACTTTGATGTTGCCGTCGGGCAGCTTCAGGCTTTGCACGATGTTCACCACCGTGCCAACTTCGTAGATTTCGTTGGGCTTGGGCTCGTCGATACTGGCGTCATGCTGCGTGGCGAGGAAAATCTTCTTGTCCCCAGCCAGCGCCTCTTCCAGGGCGCGCACGCTGGATTCGCGGCCGACCACGAACGGCGTCATCATGAACGGGAAAATCACCACGTCCCGGATGGGCATCATCGGCAGCCTTTTGGTTTCGAATTTCTCTTTCGACTGAGTCACAATACCGTCCTATCCATCCAGTGGAGAAGTCCGTACAGCGGAACCCCTTGCTGCCGAAATCTCCGGGCGTAAATCACCGTTCGTTAAATCAATGAGCCCGAACTAGTGTACCCAAACCTAGCCGGTTTGCGGAGTGGTAACTCGGGCAAGGGAAGCGGCCTCGCTAGCCCGCCTTCTCCATCATGCCCATCGAGACATCGCGCTTTTCCACCATCTCGCGCGTGACTTCAAATTCTTTCAGTTTCTTCTGGCTGGGCAAGTGATACATCAGGTCGAGCATCAGCTCTTCCAGAATCATGCGCAAGCCGCGCGCCCCCACCTTGCGGACCATCGCTTGCCGCGCAATCGCCCTGAGCGCATCGTCGCTGAACTTGAGGCGGACATTCTCGAACTCAAACAGCCGCTGATACTGTTTGATGATCGCATTCTTCGGACGCGTCAAAATTTCGATCAGAGCAAATTCATCCAGCTCATCCAGCATTCCCACAACTGGCAAGCGGCCCACAAATTCGGGGATCAAGCCAAACTTCATCAAATCTTCCGGCTGCACATTGCCCAGGATCTCGCTGGTATTTTTCTTGTCCACCTTTACAGCTTGCGGTTGCGTTTCGGCTTCTGTCTCAGACTTGAAGCCGAGGCCTCTCTTCCCCAGACGCCGCGAGATAATCTTGTCCAGACCAACGAACGCTCCACCGCAAATGAACAAGATGTTCGTGGTATCGACCGGGGTGAATTCCTGGTGCGGATGCTTGCGCCCGCCCTGGGGCGGAACGTTGGCCACCGTGCCTTCCAGAATCTTGAGCAGCGCCTGTTGCACGCCTTCGCCCGAAACATCGCGGGTAATCGAGGGGTTCTCGTCCTTGCGGCCAATCTTGTCGACTTCGTCGATGTAGATAATCCCAGTCTGGCAGCGGGCCACATCGCCGTCCGCGGCTTGCAGAAGCTTCAGAATGATGTTCTCAACGTCTTCGCCCACGTAGCCGGCTTCGGTGAGCGTAGTCGCGTCCACGATGGCGAAGGGCACATCCAGCATCTTGGCGAGCGTCTGAGCCAGCAGCGTCTTGCCCGTGCCCGTTGGCCCGATCAGCATGATGTTCGACTTGGCGAGCTCGATGTCGGCCGTCTTCTGCCGGTTCATGTAGATGCGCTTGTAGTGGTTGTAGACGGCCACAGCCAGCTTCTTCTTCGTCTGTTCCTGGCCAATCACGTACTCGTCAAGAAATGTCTTCACTTCCAGAGGCTTGGGTAGGTGGCTGGGGCTTGGCGCGGCCGCCGTGGTCGTCCGGTCGTCTTCCAGAATTGAGTTGCACACCGCCACGCACTCGTCGCAAATATAGGCGCGCGGATAGTCGCTGGGCGAGGAAATCAGCTTCGCCACGGATTCCTGGGACTTGTGGCAGAACGAACAGCGAAGAACTTCGTCGGAGCCTGACCTGTTTTTCACGGCTTACTCCCTGCTCTCTCGCCGGATTGTGTCCGGCGCACGGAAATCATCGCTGCACTCTCCGGGCACGTTCTTACTGGAGCCCACCCGGCAAAAACCCGATCATACATTTACTTGGTCTTGTAAATAATATCGTCGATGATTCCGTATTCCTTGGATTGTTGCGCGTTCATGATGAAATCGCGCTCCACATCCTTTTCTACCTTATCCAGCTTCTGTCCGCTATGTTTCGACAGTAACTGGTTCGTCAGCTCGCGCATGCGTAGAATTTCACGGGCATGTATATCAATATCGGTCGCCTGCCCGGAAAGTCCACCCATGGACGGTTGATGGATTAGAATCCGTGAGTTAGGGAGCGCCATACGCTTTTTGGGCTCTCCTGATGCCAAAAGTAACGCCGCCATCGACGCCGCCTGCCCTATGCACAACGTAACTACATCATTCTTCACGTATTGCATGGTGTCGTAGATGGCCATGCCCGCCGTGATCGATCCGCCCGGCGAGTTGATATAGAGCTGAATATCCTTTTCCGGGTCTTCCTGGGCGAGGAAGAGCATCTGCGCAATCACCAGATTGGCGATATTGTCGTCGATCGGCATCCCGATGAAGATGATGTTGTCGCGCAGCAGACGCGAATAGATGTCGTAGGCACGTTCTCCGCGCCCCGTCTGCTCGATCACCATGGGCACGAGCATCGCCTGCGGACTGTATTTCGAATCACTCTTCGGATCGTTCACTGATCTCATTCCTCCGGGAATCTGATGCTGCGATCTTGGTACTGCGCTGGGAGAGGCCCGCCCCAGACTCCTACAAACTGTCTCAGGCGGACTGACGGTACAGGAAATCGAGAGCCTTCTCGTTGCGGATTCTATGACGGATTCTATCGAGTGCTCCATCCTCCGTCAAACGTGCCCGCACTGCTTCTGTCGTTTGTTTTGTCTGTGCTGAGATGGTCGCAATCTCTCGCTCCATCTCTTCGTCGCTGACCTCAAGTTTTTCCAGTTCGGCGATGCGTTCCAACAGCAGCGATGACTTCACTTCCTGCTCCGCGCCTTCACGTTGGCCCGCGCGCAGACGTCCAAAATCCATGCCCTTCATGTCCTCCGGCTTCATGCCTTGCGCCGCCAGCGCCCGCAACCCGCGTTCCAGTCGAAGATCAACCTGCCGCTCCACCAGAGCCTCGGGAACAGCAAATTCATTCCGTTTTACGAGCTCCGCCATGAGTTTTTCCTTACCTTCACGCTCGGTGGCCTGGCGTTTCTCTTTCTCCATCTGCTCGCGAATGCGCTGTTGGACCTGGGCGAAGGTTTGGAAATCGTTTCCCAGCTCCTTGGCGAATTCGTCATTCAACTCCGGCAAGGCTTTCTGTTTGAGAGCCTGCACTTTCACGGCATAGCTGAACGTGGTTCCAGCCAGACGTTTGTCGGAATAGTCGTCCGCATACTTTACGTCGAAGTTGCGCTCGTCGCCCGCGGAGGCGCCACGCAGGTTCTCCGTGAACTCGGGCAGTGTATTCTTGCCGCCAATCTCAACCAGGATTTCGTCCATCTTGATCGGTGCGCTGTCTTTGATGGATGCTCCACCGCCGTCCTTGGCGGTTCCTTCAAGGCTCACCTGGGCAAAATCGCCTTCAGCGAGGGTACGGCCTTCAATGGGCGTATAGGTGGCATGCTGCTCGCGCAAATCCTGGATGGCATGGTTCACTTCGTCATCGCTGACAACGATCTCGGGATGCTCCGCCCGCAGCTCTTTGTAGCCCTCTACGGGGATCTCGGGCATGACCTCGAAGCTGGCCTTGAAGCGCAGCGGCTCGCCGTCGTGAATGTGCAGGTCGGTCACCTGCGGCTGCGATACCGGGTAGAGTCCCTGCCGGTCGGTTTCCTTGCGGAAATGCTGCGGTACCAGCGCCTCCACCACCTCGCTCTTGATGTCTTCCGAGAAGCGCTGGCGGATAACGGTCGCCGGCACGTGGCCCTTGCGGAATCCGGGAATCCGGGCCAGCTTCTGGAACTTCTGGATGATGACTTCAGTCTGCCGGGCAACTTCCGCCGCCGGTACGAGGACTTCAATTTCGCGCTTACAATCGTTTTTAGTCTCGGTTTTCGTTTCAGCGATGCTCACGTTTTGCCTTAATGGAAAGGTAAAAGCCGGTCCGGATCGAGCGCGGACCACGACCCATACCTCACAGTACCGCAATCTCTGACTATAAAGAGTGGTGAGTGGCAGCGTCAAACGCGCGGGGGTGCTCTTTGGGCTACATACTGATGACTTCCGTACTCAGGTTCCCGCGCTTGTGTGCGACGGACGGCCCTGCCCATTCCGGAGCAAAGCTCTCTCGTTTCGACTACTGTTGTAACTTTGAACTTTAGACACGACCCGTGCCCAATACACTAACAATCCTGAATCACGAAGTCGTCGTCTGCACGCTTTGCCCACGTCTGGTGGCGCACCGCGAACAGATGGCTCGCGAAAAGCGGCGCGCCTACCTGGACTGGGAGTACTGGGGGAAGCCTGTTCCAGGCTTCGGTGATCCGCAGGCGCGTGTCCTCATTCTCGGTCTAGCTCCAGGCGCGCACGGCTCGAACCGTACGGGACGCCCCTTTACCGGGGATGCCTCCGGGAATTTTATGTACCCGGTCCTGCACGAGGCAGGATTTGCTTCGCAGCCGACAGCCACGGATCGCGGCGATGGTCTCGAACTGCGAGACGCCTACATTACCGCCGCCGTCCGTTGTGCACCTCCGCAGAACAAACCTTTACCCGCCGAAATTGCCAACTGCGCATCATTCCTGGACCGTGAGATCGCGGTCCTCCATCGTCTCAAAGTCGTGGTCGCGCTGGGCCGCATTGCCTTCGAGGCGTATTTGAACCATGTGCAGCGGTTGGGCAACATTGCCAGCAAGAAATCTTATGTGTTCCAGCACGCAGCTCAATACGCCATGCCCGACGGCCGTACCCTGCTGGCCTCATATCATCCCTCGAACCAGAACACGCAGACAGGAAAACTCACACGTGCCATGTTTCTGGGAGTCTTCCAGCAGGCAGCCCGCCTCGCACAAGGGAGACTCTGAAGTCTGTGACGCTGGACAGCGTGCTCGTCGCTCAACAACTGTTGTCATTCTGAATGGAGGGAAGGACCCCGGATGCTGGCAGCGGACGGGCGCAGTCCGGCATTTCTCCCACCAGTACTTTCGATTTACCAACCTGGGTCTGCCTCGTGCGAGTTCTTGCCGATAGGGATGGAGTCGGCGCAGAATGCAGGGCCGGGTAACTCAGAACGGCAGAGCAGCAATCCTGGGTCTGCGTAAGATCTGCGCCGTACTACAGATTTTCGTGCGAGCACAATCACTACGAAGTAGGATCGTCGCCAAACCCTACGAACACTGGTTCCGGAATCAATTGCACGCCCCACTGCTCGCGGACACGTTGCTCAATCATGTATTTCAGTTCAAAAATTTCCGCAGCTGTGGCTCCGCCGCGGTTCACGATCGCCAATGCATGCTTCCGTGAGATGCCAACGGGGCCGAAACCGAAGCCTTTCACGAACCCGGAATGCTCCACCAGCCATGCCGCCGAAACTTTTCGTTCCGAAGACGACATGGGATAGCTGGGCACTTGTAAGGTCCGTTCCGCAGCCCGTTCCGCGAGTTCTTGATATTGTGCCTCGCTGAGCACGGGATTCTTGAAAAAAGACCCGGCACTGCGGCAGTCTGCATCCCCCGGAGTAATCAGCATCGCCTTCGTCGCGCGAATGGTACGCACGGCATCGCGCGTTTGTGCCAGGGTCGGCTGGCTCTTCCAACCCGCAAAATGCTTCTGTAAATCCGCGTACCGGATGCTGGGTGTTCCGCCTGGAATCAATTCATAGGTAACTCGAAGAAGGATGTACCGCCCGCGTTGCGTGCTGTTGAAAATGCTTCTGCGATAGGAAAACCCGCAATCGGCGGCAGCGATCTCGCGCGTTTGCATATCCTCCAGATCGAGTGCCAGCACGCTGCAAATCGTCTCCGCCGCTTCTTGTCCATACGCGCCCACGTTCTGCACAGGAGTGCCACCCACGCTGCCCGGAATCCCGCTCATGCACTCGATACCGCCGCAATTCTTTCCCACGGCATGGGACACAAAGCGGTCCCATTCTTCGCCTGCTCCCACGACAAAGCGGACCCGATTCGGCTTCTCGTGCTCCTCAATGCTCCGAATGCCAATTTTCAGGACCAGTCCCGGCCAGCCCTCATCCGAGACCACTAAATTGCTGCCTCCGCCCAGAACGAATAGCGGAAGCTCCCGCGACCGGGCCCAGCTCACTGCTTCCCGGACTTCAGCTTCGCTTTTGGCGTCGACGAAATATCGTGCCGCGCCACCCACTTGCAGTGTGGTCAGTGGAGCCAACGCGATGTTCTCTTGCAGGATCATGCTTGTCAGTCAATATACACAGTCAGACCCATCCAGATTCGTAACTAAGGTGCGTCCAGAACCCCACACAACGGCTAGAGCGATGGCCCAAATGTCGCATCCGATCACATCCCTTGGACATCTGTTTACCAGGCGGTTCCCGGTGCTCGCTGCGAAAAGCTGCGATTGCCGTGAGCGAGCTATACAATCAAACAGTACTTCGAGGTGAGAGAACGCTATGCCGATGTATCCAGAAATCATGTTGATCCCGATGCGCGAGGAACTCACACGCGCGGGCGTTGAAGAGCTACGCACGCCCGAGGCGGTCGCCGCCGCCCTGACGAATCGTCCCGGCACTACCATGGTGATCGTGAACTCCGTTTGCGGATGCGCTGCCGGAAAAATGCGTCCTGCGGTGCGGCAGGCGCTGCAACACGGTGTGAAACCCGACAAGGTCTACAGCGTATTTGCCGGTCAGGATCGCGAAGCTACGGACAAAGCCCGCAGCTACTTCACGGGATACCCGTCATCCTCGCCATCAATCGGAATTCTGCGTGACGGACAACTCGTCTACATGATGCAGCGCAGCCAGATCGAAAGCCGGGACGCGGTGACGATTGCCGCTGATCTGACCAGTGCCTTCGACAAGTACTGTGTAAAAGTGACGACCAATTCTTGAGAATGGCAGTCTACTTTGCCACGGACGGCAACAGAAACGCCTTGACGGCAATTCCGTTGGGATCCAAGCCTACGGGAATCATCGTCAACAAAAAGTATTCGCCTTTCTCAAATTTCTTTGGGATACGCTTCTCAATCACCGTGACGTCCCCGGACCCGGAATCAAGTACGAGCAGGTGATTGGCGTCCGGCGTGAGTGCCATTCCGTCGGGCTGACTCCCAACTGACACGGTAGCGATAACGCGGCCGAAATCAATGTCGTAGATGGCGACGCTGTTCGAGCCGAAGTTGCTCACGTAGAGCCGTGCGTTGTCCGGACTTACAAGCCCGCGCGCAGGTTTGCTGCCAACGAGGTGAGTGCCTGCGACTTCATTCGAGTTTGTTTCTATAAAGGAAACACTCTCTCCGTCGAAATTGCTGACGATCAGTTCTCCGCCATCGGGCTTGAGTGCCAGATCTACGGGGGTTTTGCCCACGTCGAGTAGCGCCAGTAAGCGCGCTTGTTTCAGGTCAACCGCCGCTACTTGGTTGGATCCGGAACATGCGATAAAAGCTTCACTCGAATCCGGAGTAATGGCAATATCCTCCGGCTCAACGCACACTTTAATCGTCGCGCGCACAGGGGGGCCGCTGGTATCCGCGGCAACGTCCCCAGCGAGGAGGGAGACTGTGTTGTCTCCACGATTGCTCACCACGACCGTGCCTCCATCCGGCGTGACGGCGGCTTTGCCGGGATTCGCGCCCACGTGAACCGTTGCCATCACGGCACGCTTTGCGAGATCAATCACGGAAACGTTATTGGACGCCGAATTCGCCACATATGCACGCTTTCCATCCATGGAAACGTCGATGAAGTAGGGTCGCCCGTGGACACCGATCGTTGCCACTACCTGATTCCGCTCCGTATCGATCACGCTCACGTTGTGCGAACCGGTGTTCGCTACATAAATCTCGTTTCTCATCGTGTTCGCGGTCACGCCGGTGGGATTCAGCCCCACGGGGATCGTCTTTTCCAGGCGAAACGTCCGCAGATCAATCACGCTGACGGTGTTGCTGCCGCCGTTGCTGATGTAGGCATATTCCCGGTAAAGAGGGCCACGGTTTGGGAGAGCCGTGGAACGGAAATGCCAGTAGGTCAGCGCGACCACACCGAGCATAACGAGAAATAGCAGAAGTCTTTTCAAGGCAGGAGCGAACTCACGAGGTTACGGGAGATGCTACAGAAATCGGCACAGGCTGTGCCGCTACAGAACGTCCCACGACCGGCGCGATCTGCCGCACCTGCGTCATCAACTCGTCGAGTTGATCGGGATACAGTGACTGCGCCCCATCGGAAAGCGCGTGATCGGGATCGCAATGCACCTCGACCATTAGTCCGTCGGCTCCCACGGCAATGGCAGCCCGCGACAGGGGAGTAACCTTGTGCCGCTTACCGGTTCCGTGGCTGGGGTCGACGATGATCGGTAGATGGCTGCGCTTTTGCACCGCTGGAACGATACTCAGGTCGAGCGTGTTGCGCGTGTGGTCGGTAAATGTACGAATACCGCGCTCGCACAAAATCACGTTGTAGTTGCCTTCACTCATGATGTACTCAGCTGCCATCAGAAATTCATCCAGCGTAGCCGATAAGCCGCGCTTGAGCATCACCGGTTTCTTCGTGCGTCCGGCGCGTTTGAGCAGCGAGAAGTTCTGCATGTTGCGTGCGCCCAGTTGAATGATGTCGGCATAGGCCTCCACGAGTTCCAGTGACTCGTTGTCGATGGCTTCCGTGATGATGCGCAGACCGAACTGCTTCCGGATATCCGCCAGAATCTTCAATCCTTCTTCCGCAAGGCCCTGAAAGGCGTAGGGCGAAGTGCGGGGTTTGTAAGCGCCGCCACGAAAAAACTGCGCTCCCGCACGATGTACCCGTTCCGCCACAGCAAACGCCTGTTCGCGGCTTTCCACGCTGCATGGTCCCGCCATGATGGCCAGGGCATGCCCGCCAATGGTGGCATCGCTGCCGGGAAAGGTGATGACGGTGTTATCCGGCTTCACGTCCCGGCTCACCAGCTTGTAGGGCTTAGAGACGCGGATGAGTTCCTGCACTCCCGGCATTTCGTCGAGCGTACCGGGCTCGACAACTCCAGGGTTGCCCGTGATGCCAATGGCTGTGCGCTGTTCGCCGGGCATGGGGTGGGCGCGGTAGCCCAGCGATTCGATCTTCTCGCAGACGGCGCGTATCTGCTCGTCGGTGGCGTGGGACTGCATTACGACCAACATGGCGGTTCTCCAGAAACTTTAAGTTTAGCTGGGCGAGGGCAGTGGAGCAAACGGGGAGCCGCGCGGGAAGATAGGAGTCCTCGTAAGCTCGGGAAAGTGTACAGTAGAGCACTTCGGAGTGAAACAGGCGACAGGTCAGATGAAAAAACTTCTCCCGCTGGAGCGATCCGAATGCACATACCATTGCCGGATGCATACTTGGCAGGGTTCATTTTGCGAATCTCCCTGCTTTCCAGCATTCTCGTAATATGAGCCTGGCAAGCGAGCCATCGGACAAGGTTGTCTCGGTTCAATATGAGGATTATGTCCTCACGCATGCCTTAACGGCGTGTGGGCCTGTCCCCACGGCTTTGGATCCCAATGGGGTCTATCCTTACGTCAGCTACTGCGAAACCGCTAACCGGCCAGCCCCTCGGAAATACACCTTCCTTGTACTGGAAAATAAATACATCAAAATTACGATCTCTCCTGACCTGGGTGGAAAAGTGACCTCCATGGTTCACAAAGGCTCGGGTAAAGAGGTCTTATATGTTCCCCAAGTCCTGCGTCCGACGCGCATCTTACCGAGATTCTATTTTGTGGCTGGCGGAATTGAAGTGAGTTTCCCCATCTCCCATTCGCCCAGCCAGAACGAAAAAGTGCTCTATAAAATCGATCGCGTCAAGGATAGGGTCTATATCACGTGCGGTGAGCGTGAGCTGCGCTTCGGGATGCAATGGTCAGTAGAATACTCCCTAGGGCCGCAAGACACGTTCTTGACAGAACGTGTCTTGTTCCACAATCCCGGCACATCGGCGTATCCATGGATGTCCTGGTCCAATGCGGCTTTGCCATCCGCCCCTGATACCGAATTTCATTTCCCCAAGGGCAAAGTTCTATCCCATGCTTCACGAATTGACATCATTGATTGGCAGAGCCAAGGACCGAAACGCGAATCCGACATTACGGAAATGACTGGCTATTTCTGGCAGAGTCGTGACGCTAACGCTTTCGGAGTGTACACACCTTCCCTGGGCACCGGTCTCTATCACGTCGCTAATGAAGCTATTTCGCCAGGAATGAAATTGTGGAGTTACGGCGTCGGGGACGATCGCGCATGGGCCATGTTAAGTACAGCCTCTCCGCAGCCCTACGTTGAAATTCAGGGAGGACCCATCGGCGATCAGTCCATCAAACTGGAATTACCGCCGAACAAAACGCAATGGCATGTTGAGTATTGGATACCGACTGACAAGCCATTGAACATCTATACCCTGACAGTGCCCGAGAGTCATCTCAGGGCGGTGAGCGATATGCCCTTGTTCGAATGGGCCAGGCCCGAAGAGGTGGGGGTATGGAAGGAACTGCTTCGTGCGTACAGGAAGAAAGGCAGATTGCCCGAACCTCCCCCGATTGATCGGAACCGCTGGGCACCCTCCGGCATGGAAACCCTTGCCCCAGCTTTTAAATGGGCCATCCAAAGCGCTCGAGGTGCAAAGACCGACTTGTGGAAATTTCACTACGGGACATGGCTGGCCGGCCGAGGAGAAACAGACAATGCGATCCTCATACTCTCCGCTAGTAAGATCGGCATAGCTGGAGCGCTGTTGGCGCGGCTTTACCAGGCAAAAGGTGATACCACGAACGCGGTGGCAGCCTTGGAGGCAATCCGGGAACCCTGGCTTCAGTTGCACCCGCAAATAGTTGTTGAACGGGACAAAATACTGCGTGCCCTGGGGCCGAACACGCTCGCTGAGCGTGAGCAATGGCTCGGCAAAGTAGGGGCGCTGACCGACGAATGGATCATGGAGCGAAAGGTGCAGCTTCTCGTCGACAAGGGAGAAATGCAAAACGCCAGGCAATTACTCTTGTCTGTTCCATTCCAGAAAGTACATCAGGCATACACCCGAACTGGAATGTGGCAGCAAATCTGTGAAAAGCTGAGAGAACCCTGCGCTCCAATTCCACCGGTCCTGGGAGAAGATCGTCTTGCCCAATTTGGCGCCTACCGCGAGTTCCAGCAGTTGCCACAGAAGCCGGGGAGTGAAACTACGGACTCAGAGCCCGACAACCTGGGAAATTGATCTAGAACGAATAGATCAGGTCAAACTGCAGAGCGTGCGATTTATGTCGATGGCAATAAACCCCATTTGAGTTGGAGCCTCCGCTCGACCGCGCGGAACAGCCATCCATCGACGATGCTGCCAATAATGACAATCAGGACCATAACCGCAATCACGAGGTCCATGTTGTTAAGTTCTCGTCCTGCGTTGAGCTGCTGGCCGAGCCCCAGAGTGATAGAGAGGATCTCGCCAGCGAACAGCGAGCGCCAGGCGAATGCCCACCCCTGCTTCAGGCCAGTCACGATATACGGCATACTTGCGGGCAGCAGCACGTAGCGGAACAGGTTCCATTTGCGTGCGCCCAGGTTTCGACCTGCCATGCTGTAAATCTTGGGCATCTGCTTGCGGCCAGTTTCCATGCTGATGGTGACTGAAAGAAACGAACCCATCACGATGACGAAGAGAATCGCTTTCTCCGATATACCGAACCACAAGACTGCCAGCGGGAGCCAGCAAATGCTGGGCATGCTCTGCAAGCTCACCAGCAGGCCGCCTACTGTTTGCTCGAGGAAGCGGTTTCCGGCCAAGCCTAAGCCAAGTATGGTTCCCAGAACAACGGAAATGCTATAGCCCAGCAACATACGGCGCATGCTGGCGCCGATGGCGATCCAAAGACTATTGTCCTGAAAACCCTCATGCAAGGCTTCGTAGACGGCCCAGGGCCCTGGAAAAATATACGATGGCCAAACACGCAGCTTGGCGAGAAGCGCCCAAAGGCCAATGAGTACAGCGTAAAAAATTACTTGTCTAGCGACGCGCTTCATCGTTGTACTCCGCCTCCAAGCTCTTGTCGATTTCTTCGCGTAAGTCCTTCAGAATGTCGCGTGCTGTGCCTGCCACGGCGATGTCCTCAAGATGCCGCGGCCGCGGAAGGTCGATCTTGTATTCGCGTTTCACCCGTCCAGGGCGGAACGTGAGCACGGCTACGCGATCTCCCAGGCGAACGGCTTCGCGCACGTTGTGCGTGACGAAAATGATGGTGCGTCCCGTTTCCGCCCAAATGCGCTCCAGTTCGTCGTGCAGCAGGTCGCGCGTCTGCGCGTCAAGGGCTGCGAAAGGCTCATCCATCAGAAGGACATCGGGCTCCGTGGCCAGGGCCCGCGCAATGGCTACGCGCTGCTTCATTCCCCCGGAGAGCTGGTGAATGTAGCTTTTCTGGAACTTTAGGAGATGCACCAGCTTCAGATATTCGCGAACTTGTTCCTGCCGCTGTGCCGTCTTGACACCTTTCATCTTCATGCCAAACTCAACGTTTTCCTCGACGGTGAGCCAAGGGAAGAGGCCGTGCTCCTGGAAGATCATGATGCGGTCCGTGCCGGTGCCAACGACTTTCTTGCCATCCATTAATACGCTTCCGGACGTGGGTTCATGCAAGCCCGCGATCAGATAGAGCAACGTGCTCTTGCCGCAGCCCGAGGGTCCGACAATACAGAGGAATTCACCCGTGGCTACTTGTAAGTCGATGCTATCGAGCGCGAGCAGCCGCTCTCCGCTGGTGGTCTTATATTTCAGCGAGAGATTCTGTATCCACAGCTTCGGTGGAGCAGATTCCAAACGCGAATTGACGAATGTGGTGCGGATACCCTCGCCCGTGTTTACGGGTGGTGAATTCAGCGTGCTTTCGGCCAGATTCGGAGTAATGCTCATTGGATCGCCTTGAATTTTTTCTCTGCCAAGACCTGATTGAGGAGCGAGAGGTCGTACAAGCTGGAAAGATCGGGCATTGTTTTCCCGAGGAAGCCTGCTTCAAAAGCGGAGCGAGCCGAAGTCAGCAGGGCATTGCGCAGCGGGTCGTAGGTTGCTTGCATCCGTGCAAATGCGTCGTCCAGTACGGCCGGAGAAAGCGCTTTTCCGGTTTCCTTCTGGATCTGCTCGTTGAGCAGCTTCTTGGCTTCCGGCAAATGGCCGTTAATCCAGTCGGTCAATTCCACATGCGCGCGAATAAAGTTCTTGACCACGTCGGGATGTTCATGAAGAAATTTTGTGCTCACAATCAAGTGCGCGGTCGTGAACTGCCCCTTCGGCCAGAGATCGCGTTCGTCGAGAAATAGCCGTCCGTTGCCTTCTTTGATCAGGCGTGTAGCCCAGGGCTCCGGGGCCCAGGCCGCATCCAGTTCTTTCCTTAGAAACAGAGTAAGTTGGTCGGGGTTGGCCAACGGCATGACCAGGACATCGCCGCCTTTATCCGCCGACTTCATGCCGTGAGCTTTGAGCCATGCGCGCAAAGCTACGTCTTGCGTGTTGCCCATTTGCGGAGAAGCTACGCGTTTGCCGTGGAAGTCTTCCGGCTTCTGAATCCCCGAGTCGTTGCGGACCACCAGCGCCGCGCCACCACTGGTCGCTCCCGCCACCACACGCAATGCCTCGCCCTGCGACCGGACGTACCCGGTGATCGCCGGGTTCGGCCCGATATAGGTCATGTCCAGCGCGCCCGAGAACAGTGCCTCGATAGCCGATGGACCAGCATTGAAACTTTTCCACTCCATCTTGACGTTGGGACCGAGAGCTTTTTCGAACCAGCCCTCGTTTTTGCCGACCATAGCCTGAGGATGAGTGATGTTCGGAAATGCGCCGACGCGCACCACCGTTTGTCCCCAAGCTGGCGTGAGGAAAGTGCTGGCCATCAAAAGCAGAACTGCGAAAGTAATGCGAGCCTTCATGAAGTACGTTCCTTGAGCATCAGTATTTTTGCTTGTCCTGAACTGTCTTGCTCCTCTTTTGTACGAGCCTCCGATGCAGCGGCTCTTGAGACGCGGGCTCGTGTCTTCTTTCCGTTTCTTGCGGACTTAGATTTCTTGGAGGGGCTCGAAGGTGTGCGGGCGATGTCAGCGATGGTCGTGCTTTCCAAAATGTACGCAGCGGCATCGCGCACTTGGAGAAATACCTGGTAGAGCGCGCGGTGGCCGTCATCGGATGCAATCAGCGCACGTAAGGAGTCGGCATCGCCAAACGGCGCAAGCGGCCCATCAATGAGCCGCATAATTTCACTGAGGTGAATGTCCGACGCCTTGCGGCGCAGCTTGTAGCCACCCTTGGCGCCGCGGATGCTGTCCACGATGCGTGCGTTCTTGAGTTCCACCAGAATCAGTTCGAGAAATTTTTCCGGCAGGTTCTCTTCATAGGCGATATCGCGAATCTTGATCGCCCCCTGATCGTCATGGCGCGCCAGCATGATCAGTGCCTGCAGAGCGTACAAGCCTTTTTGCGAGACTTTCATGCTTTCGGGGCTCCCCTCTCCTGCGTTAAGATTATACTCTATTGGAATAATAGACATAATACACGTACAAGGCATAGCAATTCCAGCGCCAATACGCAACATCACAACGCCTTGCCTAATTCGTTCTATCCAAAGGAGGTTAGGACAAAAGCTTGTAAGACGGGATTCCCGCGAATGTGCAAAGTTTTCACTCTTTAGCTCGTTGTAGAATCGAGAATTACAGCTTTTCAAGCTAATCTCTATCTATGCCGGACCCGAACCCATCGACGATTGTCCCTGACCGCTACGACGCGCAGGTTATTGAGAAGAAATGGTTTGAGCGCTGGGCGGGCGATGAAGTCCTGTACCAGGCCGAGCCCAACTCCTCGAAAGAGAAGTACTACGTACTCCATATGCTGCCTTATCCCTCGGGCGCGCTGCACCTGGGGCACGTGCGCAACTACTCCATTGGCGACGCGCTGGCACGCTATATGTGGATGAACGGCTACAACGTGCTGCATCCCATGGGATGGGATTCGTTCGGCTTGCCTGCGGAAAATGCGGCCATCAAAAACAACACGCCGCCGCGGGAATGGACGCTCGCCAACATCGCCAACATGAAGGCGCAGATGAAGCGCCTCGGTTTTGCCTATGACTGGGAGCGCGAGGTCACCACCTGCCTGCCGGAATACTACCGCTGGAATCAGTGGTTCTTCCTCAAAATGTATGAGCGCGGCTTGGTGTACCGGAAAAACAGCAGGGTCAACTGGTGTCCTGAGTGCGCCACTGTGCTGGCGAACGAGCAGGTGGTGGGCGGTTTTTGCTGGCGGCACGAGACCACCCTCGTCCTGCAGAAGGAGCTTGAGCAGTGGTTCATGCGCACCACGAACTACTCGGACGAATTGCTACGCGATCTCGACAAGCTCGAGAACTGGCCGGAAAAAGTGCGCA
>CAZUCC010000006.1:0-107838 GCA_964619065.1 uncultured Acidobacteriaceae bacterium
CGGGGGTTCCAGTCCCGTGGCTCCCGCCATTCATTACAAAAAAGGTGGCGGGTTACTTTGAAACCATCGAGGGCGCGCCTGCGCCGCCGTTGCGGCGTAGGAGAAGTTTTAGACATATAGCCGAGGGGTAGGGCTAGCAAACCAGTCAAGTGAATTGCTTTGCGGCGGCAGTGACCCCATTAGTTCAAATCAGGCCCCCGCAACTAAAAATTGTTTTGATTCAATAGATTCCGCGAACCCCGCAACCATCCGAATTGGTAGAGGGCCGCGTTATGAGTCGGCCTACTTGCCTTTGCGCGCAGTGTCTGCGTCAGGGAATTGGCTGACTGTGCCGATCACCCTTCTGCGATAAATGCGCTTCCCAAAAGGCACCGCGAAAACTGGATCGTGTGATACGACGACAATTTACGCTATGGAAGTCCCAAGCTACAATCTTCCGCGTGACTAAGGAACGTTGGGCTCAGGTGGGAATCACGGTCGAATTTCTGATCGTCGTAAGGACTCTAGGTGAGTTCTTCCGGCTCAAACACGTCCTCGACTCGAACTTCTCGACCGCAGTCGGTGCACTGTATGTCGGCGGCGCTTTGATCGCGACTTGCTCCTGTTGGGCGGCGGTGACCTTCTACTTCTTCCGACGCTATGCACTGTCGGCCTGGATCGCGGGAGCGACCATACCTGTTCTGCTGGCGTACAAAATTGCAGTGATCGGCTGGTAGGACGATTCTAGTGGCCATCGCAATGCCCGCGGCCTCGATTTACGATCACCCCGCAACCATCCGAATTGATGACGCTGGGCAAGAACACCGTCGATCACTTTGAATTTAAGGCCTTGGCGCAATTCTCTCCACTAAGCAGGCCCACCCGGATGTTCGCCGCTCCGGCAGAGAGCAAGGTTTCTAGTACTGGGCGTTCGCATCACCTGGCCCGCATGTTTAATCCGCTCCCACATACAGTCTCACTCTCGATTGTGACATTTCGTATCGAGATTCAAAAACGCCAAAAGAAACCGCCTCCGGCAACCACATTGTGTTGCGTAATCTTCAGGCTTGGAGGCTGTCCGCGGTCTGACGGGGTTGTATTGGTTATGTCCGGCGATATGCAGGGACCACCTCTCTCTAATAATTTTTGCCCTGCCGTACATGCGACACTTTACGACAATTCGTGTACAACTGAGCGTTTGTGTTAGTTCTGCACTCTTACTCTGAGGTAGGCATTAATCCCGTCGTCATTCTCGGTTGGCCAAAAAGTCCGGAGGCACTTTCCCGCCAAGAATCAGCCGCAGCAGTCTCCCTATCGGTCTTAACTCAACTGTCGAAATCAGGCGATTTCACTCATCGAGTAAGAATGTGGTCCGCCGCTCAATGAGCATAAATGACGATGTTGAGCAGCAGTTCTATCGTTCAACGTAGTCCGTCTCAAATTTGCGATTGCCGCTGAGCTGAATGATAACGTCACCTTCGGTCGCGGCAACTGACCTGACCAAAAGTTGTACCAGGTGGAATGAGAGAGAATCCACACTGGGTTCTCAACACTGGTAAACGGCAGCATTACGTCGTTTGGTAACAACTACAACGCCGGAGGCGGCATGCCGAATGGAACAATAGCTCCGCATTAAGTCTGGATATTACTGTATATGCTCACAAAATAAGTTGGGCGGACGTGTCGCGTCCGCCCGTTACGCTTAGTCTTCTCCTTAAAAGCCTGCGATGCCGTTGCTACCGAGCGGTAATCCCGAGATATTCTGGACCGGGGTCAGGTTGCTCGTTGCTGCGTCAATGCGAAATACAGCGAGATTGCCGCTAGTCGTGAGCGTCGTCAAGTATTGACCGTCGTGGCTGACGGTCACGTCCAGGGGTCCGCCTTGTGTGGAGGCGGCGACGGCGTGAACGAGGGAGAGAGTGCCGTCCGTGGCGATGCGGTAACTCGAAATCGTGCCGCTGCCCGTATTGGTCACGTAGGCCAAGTTTCCGTCCGGAGTAATCGCGAGCCAGCATGTAGCCGATTGCCTGGTGTGAACTGGGCCGTTCAAGGTGGTCAGATGGCCGAGGGCGTCCAGCCGGTATCCCGATGCCGAATTGCTGCCGGACTCGGATACGTAAAATTGCGCGGCCCTGCGGAAGGCGAATCCAAATGGCTCGGAGCCGGCGGAGCGGAAGGAGTGGAGGCTGGTGGCAGCGCCATTCGCGTCCAGGGCAAAGGTATCGATCTGACGTGTCCCGCGTTCGGTAACGACGATCCATTTTCCGTTGCGGCTGATGGCAATCTGGGCTGCGTCCGTTACTGGTTGGCTAAGTATCAGAGTCGTCCCGGCAATGGGAGCCAGTTTGCCGTCGGTGAGCCGGAACCCTTGAATGTTGTCACTGCCGCCGAGATCGCCTCCACGATTCAGCACATAGACAATTCGGTTCCGTTCGGCGACGCTGATGGGAACGCGTCCGCCTGAGGCAACACGATCCGAGAGTTGAAGACCGCTCGTCGTTACTCGAAAGACTGAGACGTCATCGCTGCCCGGGTTCACGACATACAGAAATCTGCGGCTACTGCTAAGGGCCAGCGCGCCTTGATTTTCGAGGCCGTGTCCAACGCCGAGTCCCCCGGTAGGATAATCGTTGAAAAATGCCAATGAGCCATCCAGGTTTCGTGCATAAGCCCGGACAGCGTTGCCGGCCACGGCGTTGGTCATGGTAAAGATTGAAATGGCGGAAGTGAATTGGTATTGGTCCGGTTGTGCCTGTGCACTGGCTCCAAAACTGGCACAAACCAATGACAGCGCGAGAACGCTCGCATTTCGATTCAATCGGCGATATAAGCGCGAAACAAACCTGTTCATAAAGCCTCCTGCGAATAGGAGTGTTGACGGCAGGAATAGTTTCAGCGGAAGAGAATTTTATTGCCATCCCCGGTACGAACTTCGCAACAAGAGGTTCGAACCGCATTCAAGAGTTAACAAGAGATTTGAATCAGGCGACATCGAGGGTCATCCACTTTGAGTCCCAGTTAAAGGCCCCGAGCTGAGGTGATGCATGTCGATCCTGAGCAACCTCGCGGATGGCGAAATCGTTCGCGCGCGGTACTTGGTGACAGAATTGCGCACAGCGCCTGGCTCAGTTTGAGCCGATGAAAGAGCGAATCGAACAGGAGGGCGCCGCTCGAATTTCTCAACCGTCGCGCAATCTCATTCCAGAAGGGCTGAGTGACTAATCATAGGAACGAGTACAGAGCGTCGACTTAGGCCCGCTGTTGTCGTATAGTGGCGACTACCTCCTGCAGGGTCGCAGATCGAATTCGGGAATGGGTCTCATTTCTACTCGAATTCCGTAACTGGCATGTGCAACATGGCATTTTCGCCCATATTGGCTCTTCATGTTAGTGGTGGCACTGTAGGGTTACTGTCCGGTGCCGTTGCCTTGTCTTTCCGAAAGGGCTCCCGCCCTCACGAGTTCGCCGGGAACATATTCTTCATCTCGATGCTGACCGCATCAGCGGTAGGGGCATATCTCGGATTCAGGAATTCCGAAATGGATAATGTCTTGGGCGGCGTTCTAACGTTTTACCTAGTGGCAACAGCATGGGTGACCGCTCGGCACAGAGACGGCGAGACTGGCATTCCCGACCGGATTGGGCTTATAGCCGCTCTGGGGATCGCGGCTGTCGCTGTTGTCTATGGGATCGAAGCAGCCCATAGCCCTAGCGGGACGAAAGGTGGCAGTCCCGCTAGCAGCTACATCCTTCCCGGATTCGTGGCGCTGCTAGCAGCTCTCGGCGACGCCCGCATTCTCCTGTTTGGCGGTCTCCACGGCGCGCAGCGAATTGCCCGCCATCTCTGGCGCATGTGCTTCGGATTGTTTGTCGCTTGTGCGTCCATATTCTTGGCACGCCCACAACTATTCCCGAATGTCTTGGGCAAGACACAGGTACTCTTCACTCTGGGTATCCTGCCACTGATAGTGATGGTTTTCTGGCTAGTTCGCGTCCTGTTCACGAACGCATTCAAGAGAGGCGTTTCCTCATAACCGCACCCAGCAAATAAACCGGAATACGTAATCTATATTTATGCTCGGCATCAAAACTGACGTGCCAGTTCCAACGCTGCATTTGCGGGTCTTCGCCATCCAGAAGCTAATCGGGCGGCTGAATGAGGGAACGCTTGGTGGCACTCCTGGACCTTCGATCAGATCGCGCTGCCACGTAAATATGCGGCGACGGGAACCCGAGCGAATTGCGTCCCCAGAGCGCTGAATTGCATCCGCCATGAAATGAAGGGAGTCGTAAAACAATGCACCGGCCATCGAAAAGCAATAAAAGGGACTTGTCGTCAGAGCAACGTAAAGAACTGCTCAGCGTATTGAAAGCTCGTTTTGAGAAAAACACGAATCGCCATAAGGGTCTGGAATGGGCCCAAGTGCAGGCCAAGATGGAAGCTAATCCCGAAAAACTGTGGTCACTCAACGAAATGGAAAGAACCGGCGGTGAACCGGATGTTGTTGGTCATGATAAAAAGACGGGCGAATACATCTTTTTTGATTGTTCACTGGAAAGTCCCAAAGACCGCAGAAGTCTTTGCTACGATCGCGAAGCGCTGGATTCCCGGAAAGAAGCTAAACCGAAAAATAGCGTGATTGATGTGGCACAGGCCATGGGCATTGAGCTTTTAACGGAAGAACAATATCGAGGGTTGCAGAAACTTGGAAATTTCGATACGAAAACGTCGAGCTGGGTGAAGACACCTTCTGATATCAGAAAACTTGGCGGCGCCCTCTTTTGCGATCGCCGCTACGACACGGTTTTCCTGTATCACAACGGTGCGGAGTCTTACTATGCCGCCAGGGGGTTCCGTGGCTCGCTCAGGGTCTAGCGGGAACAGTCTCATATCTACAGGTGGGCGGCCGGAAATTAGCGGGGCAGGAATTTCCCCAGCTGACTCCGGACAAATGTGTTTGCGACCTTCGTGCACTACGTCATTTCGTACCGTTGTCAGCAAAAGAACAAGGTTCTATCTTCGAGTCCTGAGTGGCCCGAGCGCGCCCCAGCGATCGTTCCACAATCACAACGCGAGGAAAAAACTTGAAAACACACGTCGCTCCCCTGCTAGTTCTTCTGTCTTTGGCCACAGTGTTCACCACCGCCTGTGGAGATAGTTCCGCCCCGCAATTTACGCAGATCGCCTTTTTTTCCGACCGGGTCGTGAGTCCGGCCACGCAGATCTTCACAGCCAAACCCGATGGCACAGTTGTGACGCCTGTTCCTTCGACGGCCACCAGCATTTACTATCCGTCCATCTCAAGAGACGCCAAGACGATTGCCTTCTTCTCGCAGAACGATGCGTGGGTACAAAAAGCGGATGGCACCGGCGTTTTGAACTTAACCACAACGACGACCTCGAACAGCGAGATCAACTTTGTTGGCCTCTCCCCCGATGGCAAGCGCGTTCTGTTTAGTGAAAATAACGACGAGCATCTTCACATCATCAATGTGGATGGCAGTGGAGACCTGGATCTCACCCCGACTTTGCCTGCCGGCATGAACGACTGCTACAGCGGGAGTTTTAACGCGAGCAGTACTCTGATCGTATTCGTGTGCCAGGGTGCGACGAACTACGGTCTCTACACCGTCAAGCCAGACGGCACTGGGACCAAGACCGTGACCGCTACGCGTACGGATTGGACCGATCTTCCATTTTTTACACCCGATGGCAAGAAGATCATATTTGTGGGACAAACTGCCTCGGTCCTTGACGTGGAGAGCATCGGACTCGACGGCAGCGGGGATGTAGTTTTGGTTTCCAATACCTATGAGTCGATGGTGATCAACTCGAGTCTCTACTACACATTCCACGACAGCGGTCTTGGGCTCAACCAGATCTACAAAGCCAAACTGGACGGAACTGGTGCCGTTTCGATTAGCGACGGGCTGCACAACGACTCGCTCAGCCTGGCACAGTAGCCCCAGGCCCAGCTCGGCGGCTAACACTGAAGACCGCATCCCTCCATACAGACGGGACGTTTCTCAGGTTTCAGAGTGTGCACCTGCTCACCAGCGAACACTAACCCAGGTTAGCGCCCAACAGCGGAGCGCGAACCTGGGCCTCCCGGCCAGTCACGTGCTCCGATCGAGACTGCGTTACAGCTTAGGTTGCTGCAGGAGCCGGAAGGCACTAAACTACTTCCTGTTTGCCGGTAACTCTCTAACGGATCTGTAGAATTCTCTCCATGAGGCGAACAGTTGCCATTCTTGGCTCTGCAATATTCCTTGTAATTGCTCCGGGAATCGTTGCGGGTTACCTGCCTTGGCGGATTTGCCGATGGCGTGTTGGACCACCGTTGCTGGGAACTTCCTCGTTTCGTCTCGCCGGAGTGTTGTTGATTGCTGTAAGTCTGCCCGTACTTTTGGATTCCTTCGCCCGCTTCGCGCTCCAAGGCTTCGGTACACCTGCGCCGGTCTTTCCGACGCGCCGTTTAGTCGTTAGTGGGCTATTCCGGTATGTACGAAATCCTATGTATGTTGCGGTGGTGTCGTTGATTCTCGGTCAGGGACTGTTATTCGGCAGCGTCCGCGTTCTTGAATACGGTATTGCAGTTTTGGGAGGATTTTTTCTTTTTGTTCTGGTCTATGAAGAGCCCACCTTGCGGAAGAGTTACGGGCTTGAGTACGAAGAATTCTGCGCGAATGTTCCGAGATGGATCCCGCATTTGCGACCTTGGCTGCGCAACCGGGCTTGAGTGAGCCACCCACCCGTTCTTCCTCCCAGCGGATTTTCTCTCATTCCACCTGGTACAAAATCTCCGATCAAGTCACTACGGGTTGTTGGGGGTGGTGTAAATAAACGCAAAATGCTCCCTCTCCTGGGATGAGTGTTGCTCAGATCCCGTAGTCCCTGTACCTCCGGCAAGTCGTCTTGCTGCATCAGTTTGCGCGTGAGCCATCCGTGATTGGTCCGGCGTAACTTTGCGCGCGCGCCGAAGCCCGCGAGAATGAGTGACGGAGGATTTCATGGCTACGAGAATCACGGTGCTAAAGAATCAGAACGGGCAATTCCAGGGCTGGATGTGCAAGCACAGCAGCCACGCGGTGCAGCCACCGGACTGCGACGGCCATGTCACTCTCTGCGAGCGCTGTGCCTCCGCCGTCAAGAATGGGGCGGACCTGCTCGACGACGACGACCAACACAAAGTCGAACCGGTGAGGATCGCGGTAGTCGGGATCGCCAAGCGCGTCGCTGTTGCCGGACGTTAACTGCTCTCCGGTGGGTCTGGGCCACCTTTTTTCCTGCGAGGCGCGAAGAGGGGAAACCTGTTGGGGGAACCCGGAGAACCTCCCGTCTGTCCCCGCATTTGTCCTGAACGACGGCAAGCGCGTTTGCTCCTTCCGCAAGCTCTACCTTAAGAGAATCCGTAGGAAGTGACACTTCTGAAACTGTCACAACCGCCGAACTCAGGCCCTGATCCCTTCGTTACGCTACGTACGAAGGCGAGGGGGCCGTGAAGTGTCTTTTTCGGATTCTCGACAAACTACTTTCTAAGTTCGCCGCCGTGCTCCTTTTGATCGGAGCGCTCACGCTGAATGCCTTCCCGCAAAACATCGGGAAAGCGCCCCATACCGTCACTCTCAAACAGGGGCAGGTCGTGCAGATGAAGTTGGGCAAGCGTCTGAGCTCGGGCAGGGCGCAGGTTGGCGACGACGTGCTGCTGAGGTTGAGTGCGCCGATTCTTGCCGAAGGGGTAACAGTTCTTCCCAAAGGCTCGGCAATTCAGGGACGAATCAGCGCAGTGAAGCGCGCCGGAAAGAACTGCCAGTTTGGATCGATTCGTTGGGGGGCCGATCCATTGGCAGCGCCGGACGGCACGAAAATTGAGATGCGAATTGCCGAACAGGGTGAAGATACATGGAGACTCGCCCGGGCTGCGCGCGATGAGGCGGAAGCCAGGGCGAGCGAGAAGACGCCGCCCAAGGCTACCGGCATGGCTACTCACAAGAAGGGTTCCTCCGTCGGCGGAGTTCTGAAAGGCATTGCCATCGCTCCGGCGATCGCGGTCGCTTTACCGCTTACAGTCGCTTCCGAGGGCCACGGGGCGTGCCCGAATGGCCCGAGCGGCAAAGGCAGGGAGGAATCCTTTTGGAAAGGGAAGCCGTTCTATGCCGAGGTTACCGAGGATGTACAGATCAGTGTTCAGTGATTCGGCACAGGACACGCTGGCTTACACTCATTCTCAAGGCTCACCGCCGGCGAGGCCTCATCGGAGGGAACGTGTCCAACACAATAAGATCGACGGTAACGCTACCCGTAGTTTCAGGCTCGGCTTGGTGGATGAAATCCGATTGATGATACGCCGGTCCTATTGGGGTGTGGACTGCACCTATTCGGGGATTCCGGTACCGAGCTGAAGTGGCATCTGAAGAACGTAGTCGCTTGAACATCCCCACTCAAGCCAAAATCGGGCTTGAGTGGGCCACCCGTCAATCGGTTCAGAAACCGGTCGGTAAAATCGGAGACAAACTCCCCACCCCATATTTATAGTTATCCAGAGTTATGGATTCGAGCGCCACGCAGGAACAGATAGACCGTATCCTACGAAGTCAGGCCTTTGCGAGCAAGAGCCAGCTTAGGAAGCTACTGCAACTTCTTCATCAGAACATGGATTCGCAGATCGCGATAACGCCCGACCTGGTGATCCGTGAGCTATGGCCGACTGAGATCAGGACAAAGCGCCCGGCGGATGTAGCCACCGAGGTGAATCGCCTGCGGCGCGCGCTCAAGACTTATTACGAAAGCGATGGCGCGAACGACCCGATCGCGATTAGCCTTCCTAATCGCTCATCCCGGAGTGGAAATGGAACCGATGATCGTGTATGGATCGTGGCACAACCTCTACCAGAAAAGGTTGCACCTCTAGAGTCTGATCGTCGCTTGGATTCGCCTGTAAATTCCCTTCGAAATCAGAAACTGGTCGTCTGGATCGTTGCCGTGGGCATAGTCCTTGGCACAGTGGGCTACATCATTTTTCGTGGATTGTCGTTCCCAGATCAGCCTAAATTCGGTCGCCTGGAAGGCTCCACTCTGTTGATTTTCGATGGAGACGGAATAGAGCTATGGAGGAAAGCTTTTCCCGATGGAATCGGCCCTAGTTACTACTACGCGCAGGGCTTGGCGGACCGTATTTGGTTTGGAGATCTGGATGGAAGAGGTCATACCAGCGTTCTCTTTGTCTACTCCCCGGCTAGAGCGGCGTCACAATCTTCCACGCTGATCTGCTACTCCGACCGGGGCAAGGAGAAATGGCGCTGGACCCCTGGGAAAGCACTGCCGGAACTTGCAGGGAGTGCAGCGATATATAAGACTTTCGCCTTGGGGGTGCTGAAAGCAACGGATAAGAGACCTCCGCGGATCGTCGTTTCCAGCGCGCATGACACGTGGTGGCCGAATCAGTTGGCGATTCTGGATTCGAATGGCAACGTGCTCTCGCAGTATTGGCATTCAGGGCGATTGGACCACATTCTGCTGGCAGATGTGGAGGGTGATGGAGAACAGAAGATTATCGCAACTGGAGTAGCAAACGGGTACGATCACCAAGCGACATTGGTGGAGCTGGACCCGGATAAGTTGTTTGGCGCTTCCGCCGAAAAGCGGCCCGAGTTTCAAATCCATGGCATGGGAATTGGGCAGGAGAGATTACGCCTGCTCTTTCCACGAAGCGACTTAAATCAGGCCTTGTACCAGTTCAATCTGGCCACTGATCCCACATTCGAACATGGAAGCCTCAGCCTGACAGTGCTGGAGTGCACCTCTCCACCGGGATGTCGTATTTGGTACGAGTTCGACAAGGACACTCGCCTGGTTGCGGCGTTTGCAGGGAGCGACGAATTCCGCAGCGCCCATGAACGCTTCTATCAAAGCGGCAAGAATGCCCATATTCTCAGCGCGGAAGAGCGGGCTGCGTTCCAAAAAATCCGTTGCCTGGTGGGCTGCAAGGCGGAGTACGTGCCCGTCGGTAAGTTGATTCCGTGATTCCACTCGCTCTTACCCGATCCGTCTTCGAAAACGGACTGAACTCGCCTCGATTTCATATCAGTTCATATCATCTCTACCCTACGCCCATTGACACGACCTTGATCTGTTGCCAGCATTACACCAAGTCCTTTGTAGGACTTACCGCGCAATCCGAGGCGTGCATCTCAACCGGGGCTGACCCCGCATTCAGATCTGAGCATATTTCGAAAGGACCTTCAGGTTCTCAACTCCTGATTTTTCTCTTCGTCGCACCTCGGCATTTTTGGTCGCAGAAGGAGAGAGCTTAGGTGCTTCGAAACAACGCCCTAACAGTTATCTGCACATTAACGGTTTTGTTTGTGGTTCAGCCGGGCTATGCCTCGCACCATTTTCGGGGCTATCCCGCGAAACCGGCGGGTGAGTACGCTAACAAGGTAGCCAAGTCCGGCTTGGTCGTAGCCGTCGAAGCAGTGGAAGACCCCGAGCAACAGAAGGCGTATTTCGATTCTCACCTCAGCTCCAAGGGGATCCTGCCGGTCTTCCTCGTGATCCAGAACACCTCGGCCACGGATGCCTATCTGTTCGATAAATCCGCAGTCGGCTTGGGAGATGCAGTCGACGTCACTGGCAAAGGTGCACGCAAGACCGCCTCACGACTGGGCTCCGGCGGACTCGTCGATCTCCCCCTGATCAC
Organism: uncultured Acidobacteriaceae bacterium; assembly: GCA_964619065.1. Lineage (GTDB taxonomy): Bacteria > Acidobacteriota > Terriglobia > Terriglobales > Acidobacteriaceae > JANXUC01. The sequence continues at coordinate 10,680 of CAZUCC010000006.1, forward strand.
CGAGGCTTCGGATGTGCGGGAAAACATGATGAAGAAGGAAGTGCGGAGCAAGACACTTTCCCCAGGCTCCTCCGTCTACGGATTTGTCTATGTCCCGGTGCCGACAGACGCTTCTCGGAAGAAGATACATTTGCAGGTGCCGCTCACGAACGCGCAAAGCAGTGAAATCGAAATTGTGAATCTTTTCTTCTAGGAGCATCTTCATGTCAACCACGAACCGCTGCCTACTTTTGCTTGCCCTGTGTTCAGGATTGCTCACTCTTTCCGTGATGGCCGAAAACCCTGTGCCGCCGGCGCCGCAGAAGCTATCACTTACCGCTGCTCTGGTTCTCACGCCCGAGTTCTGCGCAACCGTAAATAAAAAGGGGCACGAAAAGTTTCAGGTCGGCAAAAGCGCCTGCGCTGAGTTGGAGCCTGCGCTCAAAGGCATTTTCACCCGGCTCACGCAAGTCGATGACCCCGCAAAGGCCGGAGATGCTCAAGTCGTGCTGCAACCCAAGTTCGCCGATGTTGGCGCCACCCAAAGAGCCTTCGCTTTTTCCAATCGCGAACTAGTTGTCCTGGTGGAGTGGACCGCACGCGACCAGTCCGGAAAGGCTATTTGGATTGAAACCGTGCAGGGATCAGCCAGCCGCCACATCGGTAATGCATTTACATACAAAAGGAACCTAAAGCACATCGTCGAGGATTCAGTGCATGATATGGCCGAGCAGTCGGGGGCCAAGATGTCCTCCTCGCCGCAGTTGCTACAATTGGGGGCTGCGCCAGTCAAATAGGCCCGATTCTAGGAGGGTGTGCGTCATGACTCGCCGTCTGCTTTCTCATGTATTGGTCCCGCTCCTATCAGGGACGTTGGTCGCGCAGCAGGTGCCCCAGGGTTCGACCCCGGCATCCCAGGCTCCTGCAGCGGCGACGGACACCGTCCCGGTGCAGCAGTCTTCACTGCGCATTCTGCAGGACGGTACGCCGATGAAGCTGCGGTTGCTCCACAAACTCGATTCGCACACCGTCAAGAACGGCGACGAAATCTCATTCGACATCGTCAACGACGTCGTGGTCGGCGAGGTCACCGTATTACGACGCGGGTCGCCCGTCACCGGCGTAGTCACCCGGGCTGAAGGCAGCAAGACTTTGGGCCGCGCCGGCAAGCTAAGTTTCACCATCAACGATATCAAACTCCGCAACGGGGGCAAGGTTCCAGTGCGAGCATTCAACCGGACGAGCGGAGAGAACCGCACCGGAGAAATGATCGGCATGATGCTGGAAGTACCGATTGCGGCGGCCCCGTTTTTTCTGCTCCTCCATGGCACCAATACAACTTTTCCCCGCGGCACGGAGATCACTGCCTTTGTCAACGGAGATCTCCGCTTGGACCTGGACAGCTTCAGCCCACCTCCATCTGCCGGCGCGCTACCCACCAAGTAGGAAGATGAAGGAATGAGCAGATATCCATTCTTCTCTTATACTGACTCAAACCTATGGGAGATTCATCCAGCAGGTATTAAGCGAGGGAGAAAATGATTTTACGAACCTTCGTCGCGGTGGCAACCGTGGCGATCTTGTTGCTCGTCTTGGCTCACGCACAGCAGAGTCACTGGGCGTCTCCGGATGATAAGACCGCGAAATATATTATCGACATGGAACGCAAATGGGCTGAGGGTGTATGCGTTGATAACGGCGTGGTCGCTAGTCTGCTTGCCGACGATTTCCAGGGCACGTCAACTCAGGGTGCGCGCTTCACAAAAACCGATGAGCTAAATGACGAGAAGGCCCCGCGTACCGCTCATGATTGCGGAGTCGATGAGGCCAAAGTGCATTTCTTCGGAGACAGTGTCGCCGTTGTCTATGGCCGCGAACATGCTGTCGGCAAAGATAAGACCCACCCGAGCACAAACGTGTGCCAAGTTTGGACGGATACATGGCTGAAACGCGACGGTACGTGGCAGATCGTCGCCTCGCACGATAATCGCGCGGAATGTAAGTGAGCTGCGCCTATAATTTCACCGTCTTCCCTGACCTCGCGGCTTCGTAGATCGCCATCATGATCTTCAAATCGCGCAATCCTTCTTCTCCGGGGGTTAACGGTTCCTTGTTGTCCCTTACGCACTGCGACATATGGTCCATCTGCAGGGCGAAGTGGTCGCGCACGGGAAGATCCCTTTCCTCGGTGATGTTTTTGCTGTGCACCTTCATGCGCAGGCCCCGGTAGATGGTCGCTGGGTCCATATCCAGCCAACCTTCGGTTCCTATAACCCGGTAATGACTTTGCGAGGCGTATCCATAGCTGGAAGTGCAGTTCGCGAGAATGCCACTGGGGAAACGCAGTTGGAAATTGATTGTCTCTTCCACTTCTTTGAAACGTGGGTCTCCTGGAGTGCTGTACAGCAAGGCGTTCAATTCGGTGGGCTCTTCGCCCGAGAGGTAGCGCGCCGCCTGCAAGGCATAGATGCCGATATCCATGAGCGATCCTCCCCCGGCCAGGGCCTTGTTCAGCCTCCACTGCGTGGGATCCTTAGCGTTCCAACCGTGGTCAGCAACAATGACCTGGGTGGGCCCGAGTTCGCCCGAGCGTGCTATCCGAATGGCTTCCTGGTTGTAGGGCTCGTAGCGACAACGGTAGGCCACCATCAATTTGCGATCTGTTTTACGCGCGACGTCGATCATTTCCTGGCACTCGGCGGGCGTGTTGGCCATGGGCTTTTCTGTGAGCACATGTTTACCGGCCTGGAGACCGCGGACTGTATACTCCGCGTGCATGCCGTTGGGCAGGACAATGTAGATAATGTCGACTTCGGGGTTGTCCTTGATTGAGTCGTAGTTCTGGTAGTTGTAGATGCTCTTCGGGCTGACCCCGTAGCGCAGGGCCAGCTTGTTTGCCTTGTCGGGATGACCGCTCACTAAAGCGACGACCTTGGACTTTTCACACTTGGCAAATGCTGGCAAAATCTCATTGATCGAGAGGCTGCCCAGGCCAACAATGGCCCAACCCAGTTTCTTGCCGGGAGGCTCCGGAACGAAAAGTTGTGCCTTGGCATCTTGCAGCAACACCCCGGCAACGTTGGCCACGACCAGGCCCTGGCCGAGCTTGGTCATAAACCCACGGCGCGTCATTTCTTTTCCGGTCGAAGCGTTTTCAGCGGAATCTCTTCCGGGGGAATCCGGCATACTCCCACCTCCTCTAATTATGATTCTGTTGTTTGTGAATCTCTTCCAATCGTCGTTTCAAGTATTCCTTATATTCCTGCTGGAGCTTGGGGTCTGTTGGGGAGCCATAAATCTCGCTCGACTTATATTTCTCCTCGTCGAATTTCTTCTTGGTCCATTCGTCATGGACATGAAGCTCGTCAGCATGGTCGAGAACTTCCTTCACGAACTGAGGCGGGATGAAATACACGCCTTCGCGATCTCCCACTACGAGGTCGCCCGGCATCACAGTTACGCCACCGATTCGCACCGGGACATTGATTCCGGTCAACATCACGTTCCCGATCGGCGTAGGATCGGCGGCCCGAAAGTAAGCTGGCATGTCGATCTGGGCGAGCCCGTCCCAGTCCCGAATGCTGCCGTCGACGACCAATCCGCCGCCATGGGTGGCTTTCATAACGTAATAAAAAAGATTGTCCCCCACAATGGTCCCGTTCACCTTCTTGCCGAAGAGGTCGACGATGAGCACGTCGCCGGGTTGCAGCATGTCGATGGCAGTCTGATTGGTGAGGCGTTGTACGCCATGATCCTTTGCTTTGCCCTTTGCAACGTCCTCGACGTCGGCGCGCAGCGGCATGAACTGGACGGTAAAAGCACGGCCGACCAAGGTTTTTCCAGGATGCAACACTTGAAATCCGTCAGCATATTGGTTGTTGAATTTCTTTTCCTGGAGAACAGCCCAGACCTCTTCCGCCGAGAGATCGCGCGCCCTTAGCATCAGTTCATCCGGAACCTTGGGCCGACCGTCGGGCAGACGGTCGAATGGATTTGGCGTGGTGTAATCGATCAGATCCTGCTTCGAAAACTGAAACAGTTGCGCGTGGGCGCAACTGGGACTGAGCAAGGCAGCGGCGCATACCAGAGTTGCGGCGGTGCCGAGCCGGACAAGACTACGGCGGACGTTCCTGATCATCGATTACTCCACGCGAGACAAAGAAGGGAATTGGTGGCAATCAGCACCCAAAATTCTCAGATCAGCGAGGATTTGTCAAACTCGATCCACTTGGGTAGTGCCTCAGTTTAAACTGAGGCACTACCCAACTCTTGCAGACTTTGCGCGGAAGAATGAGTAAGTTTACAATCTCCTGTCTTGCGTAGAAGGGAAAGGACGCACGCCCATGAGAAAGAACGGCCAGCCTGGTTTCGATCGTCGCGACATTCTGAAGTCTTCCGCTCTGGCTCTGGGGGGCGCCTTGCTGCTAGGAGAGTCGGCGGAAGCCTATCCCAAGAGTGTCAATACCAATTCCAATCCCTCCACGCTGAAGATCACAGATCTTCGCGTGGCAACGGTCGTAAAGCCGGGGCCCAGTCCTTGCCCCATCATTCGGATCGACACCGATCAAGGTGTGTACGGGCTCGGCGAGGTTCGGGATGGTGCCAGCTCGACCTACGCTCTTTTCCTGAAGAGCCGCATTCTGGGGGAGAACCCGCTCCAAATTGACAAGATTTTTCGCAAGATCAAACAATTTGGCGGACACGCGCGGCAGGGCGGGGGAGTGTGCGCTATCGAGATGGCGCTCTGGGACATTGCCGGGAAGGTGTACAACGTTCCCGTCTACGCCATGCTGGGTGGGGGCAAGTTTCGCGACAAGATTCGCATTTATGCGGACACAACCGAGTCCAAGGACCCCAAGGTTTACGCGCAACGCATGAAGGAACGCAAAGAAGAAATGGGCCTGACGTGGCTCAAGATGGACCTTGGCGTCGAAATGGTGTCCGACACACCTGGCACCGTTACCAATCCCACAGACTTGAATCAATGGCAAGAAAACCAACTTCCACATCCATTATTGGGTATGGAGGTTACCGATAAGGGCATTGCGATGCTGGAGGCGTACGTGGCTGCCGTTCGCGACGCCGTGGGCATGGAAATCCCACTCGCGATGGATCACCTCGGCCACCTCGGCGTGAAGTCGATCATCCGCCTGGGAAAGGCCTACGAGAAGTACAACCTGTCATGGCTGGAAGACGTGATTCCCTGGATGTACACGGACCTGCTCAAGCAAATCTCCGACGAGAGTCCTACACCCATCCTCACAGGGGAAGATATTTACCTCAAGGAGCCTTTTCAGGTTCTTTGCGAAAAACATGCCGTAAGCAAAATTCAGCCAGACCTCGCCACTTCTGGAGGCATTCTTGAGACCCACAAAATCGGCGACATGGCCGAGGAATACGGCGTGCCGATGGCCATGCACTTCGCCGGAACTCCCGTTAGTTGCATGGCGAATGTACATTGTGCCGCCGCAACACAAAATTTTCTCGCTCTCGAGAACCACTCCCTTGATGTACCCTGGTGGTCCTCTCTGGTGGAAGAAGGGGTCAGGACGCCGATCGTCAAGCACGGCTGGATCGAAGTGCCTGACAGACCTGGTCTGGGAGTGACTCTCAACGAGGACCTGGTCCGGCAACATCTCGCGCCCGGTACCGGCTATTTCGAACCGACCCCACAGTGGGACCACGAGCGCTCCTGGGACCGGCTTTGGAGTTAGGTTTTCGGAAAATCACTCGGCAAAGCTGCGGCCGGGTTGGGTCGTGAAGGTCGCGAAAACGTGTCAGCCGGAATCACGGCCGATGGGATAAGCGCAAGAGATGTATTCTTTGTGACGAAGGAGAATTTCGATGAAACACATTTTTTTAATTGTCCTGGCTTTAGCAATCATCGTGATGGTCATAACGCTTCTGGCGTCCGGCGCTTCGATGCCGGCGGCGGGTAGCATAGCGCCAGAATTCACGCTCACCTCACAAGAAGGCACGCCGGTGAGTCTGAAGGACTTCCGCGGGAAGTGGGTGGTCTTGTACTTCTATCCCAAGGACTTCACCAGTGGCTGTACCGTGGAGGCGCACAACTTCCAGCGCGACTTGGCGCAGTACCAGCAAAAAGGTGCCGTAATCTTAGGTGTCAGTGTGGATAGTGCGGACTCGCATAAACAGTTTTGTACCAAGGAAGGGCTCAACTTTAAGCTCCTGGCCGATACCGATCACAAAGTATCGAGCGACTACGGATCGTTGATGAATATGGGCGTGGTGAAATTAGCTTCCCGCCATACCTTTATCATCAATCCAGAGGGCAAGATTGTGAAAGCATTCGAGGATGTCAACCCCACTAAGCATAGTGAGGAAGTGTTAGCGGCGCTCGCTGAGTTGCAAAAGTAGGGAACCCCTCGCTTACCAAAGCACTCGGGGATCGATCGGCAAGAATAGACGGCATCAAGGAAATCTAGAAGCACGTTCCCTGTCAACGTAGTTGAAGCCCGGTGCGGCGCATAATGAAAGCGCATGGGCAGGCCGATTCCACGCTGGAGCTCTACGGAATCACACGCGAGCAGTTCAGTCAGAACCTGGCGCACGCAATTTTCCGAGGATAGGGCCACCGTTGCGCCAGCCAAATACCCAGAGGCAGTTCGGACCCCAAGACATGGCATAATTGATGCGCAATGCGCGACCGCGCGAAAATGTAAACGATTTCGTAAGGCAAAAATTGCGGATTGCGCGAGATCGGAAGTAGTTCTGTCAAGGAGACGAAATGGTGAAACTGGTGGGCGAAGCAGCGACTGCTCTTTTGGTACTTTCCATCGCGACGACGATGTTGGTGTTGAGTTCGAGAGCCGAGGCGAAATCAAAAATGGGAAAACAAGCATTTGGGAAGACTGACGAAGGACAACAGGCCGATCTGTACGTCCTCACCAACAAGAATGGCGTGGAAGTCGCAATCACCAATTACGGTGGTACGGTTGTCTCTCTGAAGGTTCCCGATCGCAAGGGGAAGGTAGAGGATGTGGTTCTTGGTTACGACGATGCAGGCGGCTATGCCACCGGTAAGAATTATTTAGGCGCCACTATTGGACGATATGGAAACCGGATCGCGCACGGGAAATTCTCCCTCAACGGCGTGGCCTACACGCTCGCCAAGAATAACGGCGAGAACTCTCTCCATGGCGGCGTCCGGGGTTTTGGTCAGCGCATGTGGACCGCGAAGGATGTTTCCGGTGCAACCGGGCAGGCGCTCGAGCTCACATATTTGAGCAAAGATGGCGAAGAAGGGTATCCCGGCAACCTGTCAGTCAAGGTGATTTACACGCTCACGGACCACAACGAACTGAAAATCGAGTACAGTGCGACCACCGACAAAGATACGGTCGTCAATCTGACCAACCACGCCTATTTTAATCTTGCCGGTCAGGGTAACGGAGACATTCTGCAGCATGAGCTCATGATCCACGCCGATCGATTCACTCCCGTTGATGCCGGTCTGATTCCAACAGGAGAGCTGAAGGCGGTCAAAGGGACACCGTTTGACTTTCAAACACCGACAGCGGTCGGTACGCGCATCAACCAGGAAGATGAACAACTCAAGCTTGGCAAGGGCTACGACCACAACTGGGTCTTAACAGGCGGGAAGCCAGGGACATTGGCGCTTGCGGCGAGGCTCTCTGAACCTAAGAGTGGGCGCATCCTTGAAACGTGGACCACGGAGCCGGGAATTCAGTTCTATACGGGGAACTTTCTCGACGGAACGATTCGAGGTAAAGAGGGCAAGGTCTACAATTTCCGCTCCGCACTATGCCTGGAGACTCAACATTTTCCAGATTCACCCAACCATCCGGCTTTTCCTTCGACTGTTCTCAAGCCGGGGCAGCATTACCGGTCGACCACTGTGTATAAGTTTTCAGCCAAATAAGGTTTGAACAATTCTCTGCACGAGGGCGCTCGATCTATCCCCGGGGGATCTGGACAATATGAAGGCTATATCGCGACGGAAGTTTCTGGCGGACGCAACTGCACTTTCCGCTACGAGCCTTATTCCTGCACACCTGTTCGCGGCTGCGTCTGCGGGAACGCAGCGGGTGTTAATCCGCACGGACGCCGAAATTGGCACCGTGAAGCCTGAATTCCATGGGCACTTTGCGGAGCATCTTGGTTCCTGCGTTTACGGCGGACTCTGGGTGGGTAAGAATTCTCATATCTCCAATATCAATGGATATCGGAAGCAAGCGGTCGAGTATCTTCGCGAAGTCGGGATTCCGGTCCTTCGTTGGCCGGGAGGATGTTTTGCCGACGACTATCACTGGCGCGAGGGCATCGGTCCAGCAGCGCAACGTCAGAAGCGGGTGAACATCCACTGGGGCGGATATCTGGAAGATAACAGTTTTGGCACGCACGAATTCATTGGGCTGTGCCGGTTGCTCGGGGCTGAACCTTATCTTGCAGGTAATGTCGGAAGTGGTTCTCCGAAAGAATTGCGCGACTGGATCGAGTATTGTAACTATCCCTCGGGCAGTACGATTTCCGACGAGCGTGCGGCTAACGGATCGCCGGAACCTTTCCATGTCCGCTATTGGGGGGTCGGTAATGAGAATTGGGGATGCGGCGGCAACATGAAGCCGGAGGAGTACGCGCACCTGTTTCGGGATTTCTCGGTGTACATCAAAGAGTTTGGCGGCACGGCACCTTTCCGCGTGGCTTGCGGACCCTCCGGTGACGATGTGCAATGGTCGCGTGGTGTGTTGGATGGACTTCGCGGGGATCTGCCGGATGGTTTTTCCATGCACTACTATTCCGGTGGTCCGGATTTTGCAACAAAGTACACCAATGACCACATGAACGAACAGCTTTCCAGCTATGCCAAAGTCGAAGCATCCCTGGTTCATCAACGCGCGGTCTTGGATGGCTATGAAAAAGGCTCTAAGGTTGGCTTACTCCTGGACGAGTGGGGCGTGTGGGATGGCATCCCGGAAGACGATGAAAGGAAGTATGGGAAGCTTTGGCAGCAGAGCACGATGCGCAGTGCGGTAGCGGCTGGTCTCGGGCTAAATGTCTTTAACCGGCAGGCGGACAAACTCTACATGTGCAACATCGCGCAAATTGTGAATGTGCTGCAATCCATGCTTCTGACCGATGGACCGGAAGGCGAGCGCTGCGTTCGTACAACGACGTACCACACTTTTTCCCTTTTCAAGGCGCATCGTTCGAAGACAGCAGTAAAGGTAGAGACCGCGGATTCCTCGCCGTTGGGGATCTCAGTTTCGGCTTCGAAGAGCGAGAAAGAATTAGTGATTACCTGCGTGAACCCTCGTTCCGATTCCGATGCGCATGTGGAATGCACCATACACGGCAGCAGCTTGAAGCAGGGAACGGCTCAGATTCTTCACGATTCAGACTTGAATTCCTGCAACAGCTTCGAGCAGCCTAATCGGGTAGTTCCGCAAAAGCACGCTATAAGGATGGACGGCACACGAATCCAAATTGACTTACCGGGGCTATCGGTAGTGACTGCGGTTGTACCGATCAGCTAACCAGGAGCTTCGCCTGGACTGCAGAGCGGCCGTCCGCAGGATTTGTTTTCACTCTTGCGTTTTTTATCTTGTGTCGTGGGGCGAATGGCCGAATGTTCCGCGCAGTACGGTTAGCGAAGCAGCCGGCAGATTGTACAACGTGTTCTCGTTGCCGGTGATCGTGGAAGTCACAGGCGGTCCATCCGGATCCGCATAGCCCAGCTTCCGGTTTGGATGCCACTGGTACTGTGCCTTTCCGAACGTGATGGCGGTGACCGGGCCGAGCAACGCGCGATCCTGATTGCTGTCGGCGTCATGGAACACGATACGAGCCTGGTGGGGATTCTCATGGTCCCGATTCACGAGCAGCAGTGACCACTGACCATCCGGGCGGTGGACTGCATAGGCGGTGATCAGCACGTTGCCTTCGGAATCTTTGAGATCGCTGGAGGCGGCGAAGAGGCTGTGCTCTGCATCCTTCGGCTCGACCCACTCTTGCGTCATGAGTTGGGCCGCAAAAAACTGCGACGTGCGCTGCTTGATCTGGTAATCCTTGTCCACCATAAACATGTGGTACGTTCCCCAACTGTTGGGGCAGTCCGGGTGCGCCGGAGAAAAAGGCAGGCCGTGATAGTAGTGCGTTGACTTGCCACCCGCCGTGAGAAAGCCTCCAAAGGAATCTGCCAGCCACAGAGCGCCGAAGATATCGTCCGCCGCCTCGCCGCCGTGGTCGTTGGTTTCTGTATCGAGCATGGGAACGTTGGGTGGCAAGCCGTCGTCGCGCCAGACCTGCATAATGTGCTTGATCAGTTCCGGTTCCTGATAAAGGTTCTTCCAAGGCGTCTCGCATCCATCGTAGGGATAGTGCTCAAAGGACAGGAATGCCAAGTCTTGCAGGCGTCCGTGGGACTTGAGATATTCGAGAAAGCGTGTGAACCACGAATTGTTGCCTTGGGCGTTGGGCCAAGCCTTAATGTCTTCGGTTACACCTTCAAAAACCGGTCCACCCAGCTTGAAGTCTGGATCCACGCGGTGCAGCGCAGTCGCAAATTGAAGATAGAGCGCCGCGTAGTCTTCGGGCTGCATGTACTGGCCATCGGGCTCTTCTCCCATCTCGACGTAGAGGATTGGGTAGCCGCGTTTTTTGAGATACGTCATTTGCGCCGCCGCGTCTTCTGGTGTGCTGTAGAGCATGGCTACGGGAACAATTGCAGGCAAACCTCGCGTGATTCCGCTGGTGAAGAAGAGGTCGAGGCCAGGCTGATCCCCGGATTCCATTCGGTCCGGCGCGACATAGAGATCAGAAGACTGATGCCATGGATCGACGGAAGAACAATATATGAAAGTCTGTTTCTGATCGGGGGTGTGACGCAGCAGATCGGTGAATTTGCCCTTGTCGTCGAGTATGCCGAGGTAGAGCTCACGGATGGCGTAACCGACGCAATCGCGCCGATCTTGATTAGGAAGATCTTGAGAGTCATGCGCACCGCAGGTATTGGAGGATTGCGTCATCAGGATGCGAACGTATTTTGTGCTCACGGGCGCATTGTCGAGATTGGACATCTCGGTGCCTCCCTTGCCATTCTTTAAACTGCCCCGGGTGAATGTCCTCCATTCCCCTTTGTCTTGTTCGGCCATGGCGTCACCCTCCCCAACCCAGTACTGCACTTCGTAGATGCGGGCATAGGGTTCCGCCCATTCAATGTGAATCGCATTTACGTTTTCCATTTTCTGGAGATTGATCACGACCCACTGCGGATGCAGAGAATCGTCCTCGCCGGTGAAGGTCTTGGTGAGATACGGATTGCTTTTCCAGAAAGTGGCCAGGTCGCCGTCATCGAGGCGTGAGAAGCCGTCCCACTCGGAGCCATCGTTGCGGGTGAAGCCGCGGCGAGGAAGGGAATAGCCGTAGGAGTGACGAATCATTTCTGTACTGGGAGTTGCGTCACCAACAAAGTATCCCTTGCCGGAAGGATCGCTCCATTTGCCCTTGGGATTCCAGTGCCAGGCCTGCACAAAGAGATCAGTATTTTGCCGGTAACTGACGACTCCCCAGCCGGCAGCGAGGTCCTGCTTGATCTGGTCGGGCCGGAAGAACATATCGGTGGCATTGCTGGGAACGCGGTCGACCGTTGTTCCAAGTGCATAGAGAGGGCTGAATTTGTTGACCACGTGGCTGGGCGTCGCATCGACGCGGATTGTTTGTGCAGCGACCGTAGCAAGAAATAGGGAGAGACTGAGGGGTAGAAGTGGAACAAACTGGTTAAGACGCAAATTCTGGCGCATGGAGAAGTCCTTGATAAAGTTGTTCGCAATCCAACCTATGAGTCATACAACAAATGTGTGGGCATTACCACCGAAGGGCGAATTGCTTTCACTCAATGAAAAGCAGAGGTTCGCGGTTACCACGCTGGGTTTACAGCACGGAGGGGAACCGTCGCGCGCAAGCAGCCAAAGCGATGAATCAACAGGCAGCGGCAGTGCATGTGCATCCTTTGCGGACGCAGGCGCCAATTAATTTTGAGGTTCAAATACAAAGTACAACGCCCTCTTCAACAAACTGGAGAAGAGGGCGTTGTACGCTCACAGTGAGTTTAGGAACGCGAGCAGGCTCTTCATATCATCCCGTCGCAGATTCCGGACTTGCTGGCGAGTGTTTCTGGCTTCGCCGTCATGGCGCTGAATCGCGGTTGTAAGGTCCGACGCGCTGCCGTCGTGTAACAAGCGGCCCCGTGTACGTAGTCCCCATAAAGGCGGCGTGCGTAGCTTGTTTCTACTTTCAGGTCCGCCATTCTGCACAATGCCGTCACCGGTTCCAACATCATGCAGCAGGAAATCGCTGAAGGGGTGAATCGTCTTGCTTCCCAAGGCGGGCGGAATAACAAACAATCCGCCATTCAGACTTGTGCCTGCTGGGGCTGTCTGCAGGGTGCTGGTGTGGCAGAGATCACATCCGATCTTGTGAAATACCGCTGCCCCAGCTTGCACTTCCGGTGTGATTTCGCCCCGTGGTGGCGCCTTGGTAGCCCGCATAAAGCTTGCGTAGAAATCGATGTCGCCCTCGGTATCGTTGGGTTCGGTTGTATCCTGATTAAACGCATCGACCGGCCGGCCGAAGTACGGCATCTCTGTGGGCAAGAGCCTGCTGGTCACGCCCTTTTCCCCTTGATCCGCATCCGCCGCGAAACTCAAGAGGCTGGCGTGCTGGTCTTTCCAGCCAAAGCGGCCCACCCGCGAAACCCCGGGAGCCTCCAGAATGGGCACCATGATGGCCTGCCCGTGAATCCGACCATCCGAAAGCTTGGCTTCCTCCTTTGCTAAGTCCAGCAAAGTCTGATCGTCCACGGCCTCGACATAGCCCAGTCCTAAGATGCTGGTCGACATGCGGAAGGCATGGATATCCTCGGATGCTGGAATACGTTGCTGAATCTGGCGACTGGTAGCCCGATCGTGGACCAGGGAGATGCCACCAGGCGGGTTGACGAAGACTCCGTGCTCCATATGGCCCGCACGCATCTCGCTCACTTGACTATTGCCACCCGTCACTGGATTTTGGTGACAATCAACACACGAAGTTGCGTTGTACAAGGGACCTAAGCCATTCTCGGCTGCTACAGGTTCTTCAAACTGGTCTCGGTCGGCATCGTGGGTATCTTGATCGACCGCACCATTGGTCAGTGTGTCGAATTTTGCGGGCGCTTCCGTGCCTACATCGGCGGCCGCGATCAGGACAGCGAAAAGCGCGAATAGGCACAGTATTCTCCAGTTGCTCAAAATGTTCCTCTTCATTGGTCATCTCCAAACACGGAGCACACACACTCCGTCGGCAGTTGGTCGATCGCAGTGAAGGAACGGCGCGCGGGTTCCGAATTGTTGGTCTCAGATGCAACGAAGCTGACTGTTGACCGACTCACTCGAGCAGGAACAGTCTAAGAAGTGGCGAACGGTCCCGGGTGGGCTTGGTCTTTTCAAACCAGGATCGGGAAGATTGAAATGCACTTTAGGTCGGAATGCCGCGCCACACAAGGTACCAGAAGTACATCGGGTTGCCTGGAAAAGGGACATTGCAGAAGCCGCAAACCCAAAAGTAGAACGTGAAGATTTCCCCAACATGGTGAATTTCCTATGCCGTTTAAGAATATCGCTCTGCAATCGATCTGTGTTAACTGCGCCCGCTGGGCGGGGTGAGAGCACCTGTACAGTCGGACTCCGTTCCTGTTCCCACGTGCAGGGCTTTTTGTTTCGCTCCGATTCCGCTTGACTTCGGGCCTATACGAAAGTATAAGTATTAACTCGAAAGTATAGGAAAGCTCCGGGAGGCGTTAATGCCTGTGGATCTTCGACGTCGCGGTTCGTCCGTTGCTCTCATTGTTCTTATTGTGGGGCTAGCTTTGGCTGTGTCTTTTGGGCAGGCGGGCTACACGGCTCAAGTGCGCGGCACGGTTGCTGACCAGAGCGGCGCCGTGGTGCCGAGCGCCAAGCTGACCATAACGAACGACGCCACCGCTATTGCCAGCTCGGCCACTACGGACAGCAACGGCCAGTATGTCTTCAACGGATTACGGCCTGCGACATACACGGTGAAAGTCGAAACCCCGGGTTTCCAGGAAACCGTGCAGAAAAATGTTGTCTTGGCGGTGGCGCAACAGGCGACGCTCGACTTCGTGCTGAAGCCATTCGTCTCACAAGAAACCGTCACTGTCACCGAAACTGCACCGTTGCTGGATACGACGGGAGCATCGTTGGGTACCGAGGTGACGAATGAGTTCGTCAGCCGCATGCCGCTGGCTGACCGCGATGTGACCAAACTGGTGTACTTGTCGGCAGGTGTGACCGAATTGAATAATGGCGTTGGCTATCCCACTGGAACGGATTTTTCTTCCAACGGGCAACGCTATGCGTCCGCGGAGATTCGCCTGGACGGGAACCTGGCGACGGGCCCGGAACAAGGCGAAGGAGCGACCACCAATCTGAGCTATATTCCGTCGGCCGAAGTGATCCAGGAATTCAAAGTGCAAAACAATAGCTTTTCCGCGGAGTACGGGAGCAATGGCGGTACCGTGGTCAATGTCCTGCTGAAGTCAGGTACGAACAAGTTTCACGGCAGCGGCTGGTGGTATGGCCGCCGTACGGGGCTGAATGCCAACGATTTTTTCTCGAATCGTAATGGTATTCCACGGGGTGCGTCCACCCGAGATCAGTATGGCTTCGCGGTGAGTGGGCCGATTCAGAAAGGGAAGACATTCTTCTTGTTTGATTTGGAGCGCGTGCGGGTGAATGACAAGAGCTTGATCTCCGGTCGCGTGCCCACAGATCTGGAGCGGATCGGAGATTTTTCGCAGACCGTGAACGGGGATGGTACACCGATTCGGATTTACGACCCCTTCAGCGTGAGTGCTCACGGCCAGATCCGTACGCAGTATCCAAACAATATCATTCCGGCATTCGGTACTCCCGGCAGCCCCATCACAGCGGTGGGTCAAGCGTTGGCCAATGCGTTTCCTGAACCCACGGGACCAGTTGATCTGAACTCGGGAACCAATTTCAACAAAGGAGTCGTGAACAGCAGCCCCAGCACGCAGTTCGACGTCAAAGTCGACCATCAGCTCAGCAACAAGACCCACCTCATGGGCCGGTACAGCCAGAACGATTCCAGCTTTACCAACCCCGATTTTTTCTTTGGGGATCTAAAAGGGACACAAACCACACGCAATATCGTCGTGGAACACACTTGGGCAATCAGTCCCTATCTATTGCTGACCAACCGCTTCGGCGTAGACCGTTATTACCAGAAAGGGACGTCGAGCCATGTGGATCCGGCGCAGTTCGGGCTCCCCAGCCTACTGACCGAAGCTAACCACATCACACGCATGCCGGTCGTGAATGTGGAGGACTACGCAACGCTCAACAACCAGTGCTGCTCGGACACAACGAATGGGCACACCCAGTACATCTATTCGGTGGCGATGGACTGGGTCAAAGGCCGGCACGTGGTGAAGTTCGGCGGCGAAATGCGCGAGTTCTTCAACAACTTTTACCAACCGGATTTCGCAACCGGGGTTTTCAACTTTACCAAGCTCATCACGGCTTCGAATCCGGACGGCGGAAACGATCCGGAGGAGGGAACTGGGCTGGCTTCATTATTGTTGGGTTTTCCAGGGGACGGACAGCTCAACATCAAGTCCGCGGTGGCGAACAAGTCCAAGGAAACTGCGTTCTACGTGCAGGATGATTGGAAAGTGACGCCTCGCCTTACGCTCAATTTCGGATTGCGTTACGAATGGAGCACGCCATACACCGAGCGTCACAACCACATTCAGTACAGTGACTTTAATGCCAGCAGCGGGGTCACCGTGGATCTCACCGCGCCGACAACTGATAGTGACGGAAATCCCATTATGAGCAACGGACAAAATGTGGATCTTTCCGGTCTTGGGCTGGGCCCGACGAATCTGAAAGGCATTACACACTTTCCCTCATCCGGCAATCGCCATGTGCCGGTGGATCGTAACAACGTCGGTCCCCGTTTCGGATTCGCTTACCAACTGGTTAACAACACCGTTCTTCGCGGAGGCATGGGCGTATTCTACGGATTCTCTTCCGCAACGAACTTCCAGTATGCGGGAACCGCATTTCGCAGGGACGCCCCCATCCATTTCTCGAACGATGGCGGTGTTACTCAATTTGCAACATTGACGAATCTTTTCCCGAATCTGGCCCCGGGACAGATTCCGGCGGCGCAAGGTGCGCAATACGGTCCCTTGGCGGAGTGGGGTTACGTCAACCAGAATGATCTAGGTACTACTGAGGCTCGCAACCCGGAGATCTACCAGTGGAACCTGGGCTTGCAGCACCTGTTTCCATCTGGAATTGTGATTTCGGCGGACTATTCCGCGAACCGCAGTACCCATTTGCCTTGGGGCGGTGCCACGCGCAATCGCAATGTAATCTCGACGGCGGCAAGACTGGCGTGTGACACGGGCTGTCAAAATACGTTGGTCGCGAATCCGTTCCAGCCCTTGTTCGTCGGACCCAATGCGATCTTCAACGAGCCCGACTCGCGCTACAACGACCCGGATATTCCGTTAGTGAATCTACTTCGGCCCTATCCACAGTTTGACAACAACTTTGAGGGCCTGCCGCTGTTGACCGCCAGCTCCTGGTACAACGCTTTACTGGTGCGTTTCCAGAAGCGTGAAAGTCATGGGTTGAGCTTTGAAGGTAGCTACACATGGGCGAAGGCTACCGATAACTCGTCCTACGGGGCCAACAGCTTTATCTTCTTTGACGGCTCAGGATTGGGCTTTCCGCAGGACCTGAATAATCTGGGAGCCGAACACTCTGTGGGAGCGAACGATACGCGGCACCGTTTTGTGCTGGCCGCGGTGTATGACTTGCCTGTAGGTCACGATCGCGCCATGGGGGCGAACATGAACCGGGTACTCGACGGAGTCATCGGTGGTTGGTCTGTGAATGCTTTGCTCACTTTGCAGACGGGGCAACCTGTTCCTTTCGGGATGGCTTCACCGCAACTTACCGACGGAACTCAACGCCCCAACATCTCATGCAACCCAACCACTGGACTGAGTCTGCATGACCTCGCTTTTTCCAGTGACCCCAGTGCCAGCTACTATAACGACTCCTGCTTCTCTGCTCCCGACGACCAAGTTGCGGGGAACGCGCCCCGTTTCTCCGACAATGTTCGCGGGCCAGGAATTCATAACATCGATCTGGGCATCTTTAAGGGTTTTCGCATTCGCGAAGGAATGAAGGCGGAAGTGCGGGCGGAATTCCTGAACTTCACCAATACGCCGCGCTTCGCCACCCCTTCCTCGTTCTTTGGGGACCCTGATAACTTTGGCAAGGTCGAGCGACAAGCCAATTCTCCGCGGCGCATCCAAATGGGCGTTCGCTTTGAGTTCTGAAGCGGCGCTTCTTCTGCATGGGGCTTCGAATGAAAGCGCGACCGCTACTCTTACTATTCTGCGCACTGATTTCTTGCGCGAGCACCTTCGCCGTCGGGCAAGGATTTCCTGCTCGTCAGGACTGGAGCCACTACGCGCGCATTGGGGCTTATGGACTGAAGAACGACAACGCCCTGGAGATTGTGCGGAACGCTCGCGAGAGCGGGGTGCTCGGGATTGAGGTGGATAACGACATCCCGGGGCGATATGAGAGTTTTCTTCATCCGGAAGAAAAGCTGAAGGCCATCCGTCAGGTCACGCAGGAGGCACACAAGAACGGCAACTACGCCTTTGTGTACATCGCTGGCACGGAATGCATTACCGCTCACGCCGACCAGACGGCGCACACACTGGCGAAAGATCATCCTGAGTGGCTACAGCGAAAGATTAACGGCGATCCCGCGATTTTCGGAGGCGGGTCGGCTTTCTGGATCGCCAAGGGAGACGAAGACGTATGGGTCAGCCCTTACGCGGCCGAGTGGCGGAAGGCCTACATGGCACGAGTGCGTCAGATCGCTGAGACCGGAATTGACGGCATCTACGTGGATATTCCGTACTGGATGACCCACTTTGACGGGTGGGAGGCGACTTGGGCCAGCTTTGACGACAATACAGTGCGCGCTTTCAAGGAGCGAACGGGGTTAGACGCAAAGCGGGATTTGAAGCTGGGAGATTTTTCGGACGCGAATTTTCGTAAGTGGGTGGAGTTCCGGATACAGACGATCACGGATTTTTTACGGGAGATCGATCAGACAGCTAAGGCGGTTAATCCGAAGATTAAGACCATTCCTGAAATCTATCCTGGAATCGAAGACGATGCTGTACGCGTCGGCGCCGATGTCTACAGTTTGTACGCAACGGTCGATGCGATCGCCCATGAGTATGAATTTGGGAGCGGCGATCACATGGCTTCCTCACGCTCGCCTCTGGATTGGTTCAACTATCAAGTGGGAATGTATTCATTCCGCGCATTTGCACAGGGAAAGCCAACCTGGATCCTGAACTATTCCTGGGATGGCGACAAGAATGTAGATGCGCGGGAGTCCATGATGAATCTCGCCATGTCGCAGATCATGGCCGGCGCGAATTTCTGGGATGCCCCAGGACATTCCATGGCGGGGTCGAACGATCTGCTTACACGGAAGAAGATTTTTTCCTGGATTCAATCAAACGAGAAAACGTTTTACTTGCCACGCACTCCGATCGATCCTGTCGGGGTTTACTTTTCGCCGGATACGCGCAACCTTTACGCGGCGGACTTTCTGGCATCGTATCGCGGGATCCTCATACTGCTGATGCAGAAACATCTTGAATTTCAGATTGTCACTCCACGCACGCTGAAGGATTTCCGCGGACAAACTCTGATCTTGCCTGATGTGCGGGTTCTGAGTCCCAGTGAAAAAAAATGGGCGGGAAAATTTGTGGAGCAGGGGAAAAGACTGATCGTCACGGGACTCGACGCAACCGGGCTCGGCAAGTCGGCGAACATTCTTCGTTTCCGGGAGTGTCCGGGCAAGGCCTACAATGCAGCACTGGAGAAAGATTTTGAGCACGCTTCTCCAGATCTCCAGCAAGCCTTTCTTGACAGCTTGAAGGGAGGAGATGCGGTGCGCATCACGGGTGGGATCGGAATGGCTACTTCAATTTCCCGTAGCATCAACCCCCATAACACGGAGGGCCGCGTAAGTTGCTACTTCGCAAATTTTACAGGATTACGCGGCGGTTCCAACCCCATGCAGGAGCCGCAGAACGGGGTGGAAATTCGCATCATGGCATCGGCGGCGGGGAAGGGCTTTTTCCTGCCGTTTCTGGGGCCGCCGCAGGAGATCGCGGGAATTCAGAATCAAGATTCCATTATTTTCAAACTGCCTCCAATCACCAAAGGAGCAGTTTTTTGGTATGAGCCGCGACAATAGAAAGTCGGGGGAGCTGCCTTGTCACCGCTGCGGCGACCCTCCAGTCTTACGTCCCAGCGGGTCCTTCCCGACCTCGCTGACCTGTTTCTACGACGGCAAGGGGCTTTGCCGCACGGGCAACGCCGGCAAGCTGACGCGAATCGCCTGCAGGAGTTCGTCGTTGTCCGCGGGTTTCTGGAAATAGGCTACAGCTCCATCCATGAGGGCCCGTTCCTCGTTATTCTCAGGATCGCGAGCGCTCAACACAATCACCGGAACACTGGAGAGAGAGCCTCGCTGTCGCAGCCGTTCGAGGACAACAAAGCCGTCTCCCGCAGGCAGGCCAAGGTCCAGGATAATCAGGTCGGGACGTTCTTTCTGAGCAGTGGCGATCGCGGAATAACCATCGCCGGCGGTTGCGATGTCGTAATCATTGGCTCGCAGGCGAAGGCGCAGAGCCTGTACCAGATCGGGGTCATCGTCCACGACAAGAATTTTCTGTTTTGACGCTGATATACCCATTGAATTCTCCTTTGTGAAGGCAACTAGTTCGAATTGCATGGTTGCTTGTTTTCGACACACATCTCTTTCCCGCTCATGCTCAGCATGATCATTTTTGTGGTTCGGTCGGCGACGGATTGAACCTGCTTCTCTAAAGATCCGGAGACATCGCCGGGGAGAATCTCAATCGGTGCCGTTGTGATGGTGAGGCCGGCTTTGCTTTTCAGATCGGGGATGCGCTCAAGCTGTTCGCGAATGCGGGTTGTCATGATCTCAGCGTGCTCAATGTCGGTAGACGCCACAATAAAGAACGTCTCTGCCTGTCCCGAGGTTCCCATGGGCGGCAGAACCAGATCTTTGTCGAGGTAGACGCATCGCCGCAGAACTTCTAAACAGTGCTGCCAGACCTCTCTCCATCTGCCGAGCGGAGGACTGGAGAGCGAGGCGAGCTCAACGCGTGTCAGCACGAAAGCGGATCGCAGTTGATCCTTGTAGGTAATGACCGGGGCAAGGAGTTTTGCCAGGGAATAGGTCGGTAGAGTGAAAGTAAATAGACTGCCGAACCCAGGTTCGCTGGTGACCCAGATCCTCCCGTCATGGAGCCGGACCAGCTCTTTGCAAATGAAAAGGCCCAACCCCAGGCCAGAGCGGTTGTTCTCATCCACGGAACCTGGATACTGATACAGGCGTTCAAAGATTAACGCCTTAGCTTCGGGATTTATGCCGCGACCGGTATCGCTGACGGAGACATATACGGTTCCGGGGTCGGTATCGACCATGCGGGCATTGACTAGGACAGAGCCTGCATTGGGCGTGAACTTGATCCCGTTATCGATGAGGTTGATGAGTACTTCCAAAACGCGGTCAGGGTCGGCATACACGAGGGGGATGTTCGGGTCCAGCCCTGCCTCCAATCCGATCTGTTTCTTTTGCGCGGCGGGACGCATCATCGCGACAGACTGCTGAATCAGATCACTCAGGGAAATGCAGCGTGGCTCAACGCGCATTTTCCCGCTCTCGGCGCGAGAAGCTTCGAGCAGGTCACGGATCATGGCTTGCAACTGGCTCACGCTCTTCAAAACGATTTTTAGGTGATCGCGTTGTTCAGGAGCAATTGGACCGGACAGTCCGTCCAATAGCAAGGAAACATATTGGTGAATGCAAGTCAGGGGCGTGCGCAACTCGTGCGACACATGGGACAAAAGCCGGTTTTTGAATTCCAGCTGTTCTTTGCGAGTGGCTTCGAGGGAGCGTTGAAGCGCCTGCCGCTCCACAGCGTAGTGGATCGAACGCTCGAGTTGCTTTCCCGAGAAGCCGCCTTTGATCAGATAGTCCTGAACACCGTAGTGGACAGCATTGATAGCCAGCGCCTCATCGTCTTGTCCGGAAAGAACGACGATGGGCACATTGGGAGCGTGATTCAGTACGCTGCGAAAGGTGTCTGCCCCATGGCTGTCGGGAAGGTTCAAGTCCAGTAACACCAGAGCGGGCTCATTCTCGCTGAGTGCTGTGAGCGCATCAGACAGCCGGTGGACGCAATTTACTTTCATCCCCGATTGGCCTTCCATCAAGCGCAGGCGGACCAGGTCCACGTCTCCCGGGTTATCTTCGACTAACAATACTTGCGTCGGTTGATGATCCATCATTCTCCTTAGCTATGGCAGGCACACAAAATTGAACCAGAATTCTTCAATCGATTGCACCGCAGTGAAAAAGTCCTTCAAATTTCCAGGCTTACAGACGTAGCAATTCGCACCAAGTTCGTAGCTGCTCGCAATATCCCTGCCCAACCGGGATGTACTAAAGATCACGACCGGGATTCCCTGCAGGAGTGGGTCCCCCTTCACCTCCTGCAATACCGCTCGACCGTCCTTTCTGGGAAGATTCAAGTCCAGGATCACCAGATCTGGACGAATCACTTCCGCGTATTGTCCTTTGCGGTTGAGAAACGCCATTGCCTCCTCACCGTCACCCACGCTGCTGATCTGGCTTCTATGGGCGCTTCCCGCCAGGGCCTCCCGCGCCAAAACCACATCAGCTGGATTGTCATCCACCAGGAGAACTTCGCGCACTTGACTCATTCTGAGTTTCCCCTTCTCCTCCGCGCAATTGGAGGGCATCTTCGCGGGCTACACTGAAACTGCTGGTGGTTCTCAGAAAGCCGTATCTGCGTCCGCTATGAGTCGGAGTTCTCCTGCGAGTACGTTCTCAGGGCGCTGAGCGAGAAACGGCAACCAAATGGCTGTGTCCATTTCTCCACATGAACATGGCATCGGCGGTACCGTCGCAACCTTTAGCTCACAACGGCGGGGGATAAAATCCAAAGACGGCTTGTGGGATGGTACAGGCGGGCATGTCCCCCGGATAGTATTGAAACTAAAGGAAGGATTGCATGGAGGATCTGGATGTAGTTCTTGAGGAAGGCCTGTGCCCCAGCGATTCTCGCGACTGGTATTATTTCCCGAGATCGCGCAGGCTCACGTGGCACCCCTGAAAGCGAGGATCACCTTATATGTCCAGTTTCCACAAAATTTCGCGAAGAAGGTTTTTCCAGTCGGCTGCGCTAGTTACTGCAAGCGGTATGACTCCTGACTTATGGCTCCCTCAAGCGCTTGCGGCTGCACCAGCTGGTTCCCCGCTTCGACAGTTCGGCTATAGCGACGTGGTATTGACCAGTGACCTCCACGAGAGGCAGCTTCAGGAAACTCATGCTGTGCTCATGGGACTAAGTGACGACAGCTTGCTAAAACCCTTGCGTCAGATGGTTGGACAAACCGCCCCAGGAGAAGATTTGGGTGGCTGGTACCACTACAATCCAGACTACAAATGGGGTGAAGATGAAGCGGGC
The DNA here is from genome assembly GCA_964619065.1 of uncultured Acidobacteriaceae bacterium. Lineage (GTDB taxonomy): Bacteria > Acidobacteriota > Terriglobia > Terriglobales > Acidobacteriaceae > JANXUC01. The sequence goes on from CAZUCC010000006.1 coordinate 33,364, forward strand.
TTTGCGCCCAGTGCGACGTTCGGACAATGGGTTTCGGCACTCGCACGCATGTATGCGATTACCGGATCGCAAGAGACGCGCGATAAAGTGCTGCGCTTAAATCGGTTGTATGCCAAAACAATTTCAGGCGACTTCTACGTAAAGAATCGTTTTCCCGCCTACTGCTACGACAAGATCCTGTGCGGGCTCATGGATTCGCACGAGTTTGCTAGTGATCCCGACGCTTTCTCCATTCTCGAACACACGACCAATGCGGCGTTGCCACATTTACCGGGGAAGGCTATCGAGCACGGAAAAAGCTGGCGGCCGAATACGGATGAGACGTACACCTGGGACGAGTCCTACACCAACTCCGAGAATTTGTTTATTGCGTACCAGCGCGGAGCGGGGAAGCGCTACCGGGCGCTCGGTCTGCAATATCTCGACAACGAATATTTCGATCCCTTGAGCGAGGGCCGCAATGTGTTCGCAGGCCGGCATGCATACAGCTACGTCAATTCGCTGAGTTCCGCCATGCAAGCCTATTTGACGGTGGGTAGTGAGAAACACTTGCGAGCAGCTAAAAATGGATTTGAGATGCTGTCTCAGCAAAGCTTTGTTACGGGTGGTTGGGGACCGGATGAAACGCTTCGCGCGCCGGGCAGCGAAGACGTCTATGCCAGCCTCACGAATAGCCACAGCAGTTTTGAAACGCCCTGTGGCTCCTATGCCCACTTCAAACTGACGCGCTATCTGCTGCGCGTGACCCGTGATTCTAAGTACGGCGACAGCATGGAACGCATGATGTACAACACCATATTGGGTGCGAAACCGCTGCAAGCCGACGGCAGGACATTCTACTATTCCGATTACAACGTCAAAGGTCGTAAAGTGTACTCGGATCACCGTTGGGCATGCTGCTCCGGTACACATCCGCAGGTTGCGGCAGACTACCGGATCAACACCTATTTCCGTGAACCACGAGGAATTTACATCAACCTATATATCCCGTCTACCGTGCGATGGACACAGGACAGCGCGAATATCGCGCTGACACAAAAAAGCATGTACCCGTTCGAAAGCGTGGTGCAATTCGAGGTGCAGACGTCGAAGGCAGCGGACTTTGCGATGAAGTTCCGCATTCCCGTGTGGGCGAAAGGAGCCTCGATTTCCGTGAATGGCAACCGGGCGCAAACACCCATAACTCCAGGAAGTTTTGCGTCCATTCATCGGACGTGGAAGGCTGGAGACCACGTTGAAGTGGATCTGCCAACAACGATGCGGCTTGAAGCGATTGATCCACGACACGCTCAAACGGTGGCGTTATTGTCTGGGCCGCTTGTGTTGTTTGCCCTCACGGACGCACAGCCAGCGTTGACAAGCGCACAACTACTCGCCGCAAAGAAAACAGGTTCTCAGACGTGGGAAGTCGTAACTGGCAGCGGGTCGATGAAGATGGTGCCGTTTACCGTCATCACTGAGGAGCAGTATTCGACGTACTTGCGGGTTTCTTAGCATTTCCTGAAAATGATGGAAAAGGGGAACAAGTTTCGCTTGAAACGAGCAGCCAAACCCCAAGCGACGAAAGAACAGGATCTCGTTTCCAGCGAGGAACAAGTGTTGCGAGTTCGGCGAATCTGCGCTACTCTGCCGCAAACTACTGAAAAACTCTCCCATGGCGAGCCCACGTTTTTCGTTAAGAAGAAAGTCTATGCCATGTTTTCTAACAATCACCACAATGATGGCCACGTTGCCGTGGTGATCCCCACACCGCCCGGCCTTCAGGCAACCCTGCTCAAGACTGAGCCGAAGAAATTCTACATGCCGCCCTATGTGGGTGGGCGCGGCTGGGTTGGTATTGAGCTGGATCACATTAGCGACGAAGAGTTAGCATTTTATCTCTGCGAAGCTTGGCGGCTGATCGCGCCAAAGAGCGTGCAGACCGCGCTCTATGCGGGCGGAAGACGAACCTGAAGCTCTTTTCACCTGCTGAAACGTTGAACGTTTGAGCTTCTGCAGTTCCGCTGCAATATCTTCTTGTGGTATTTTGGCTACGCCGCAGACGCCGACGGCCCTGTCACTAAGACCTGTAACAGGTACGGACGCTGGAGACGGCAGCGGAATTAATATGTTCCAGATCGGCGACAAACCGCAGGAGCGAAAGCCCAGTAGTCTGGATGTTCGGTGGCACGACTGAAGTCGTGCCCCTCCCAAGACCAGTTGTGAGATATTTTCCAGCAGTAAGCAGCACCCAAGGAGAGCGCCTCATGAAAAGAAATCGTTTCTCGCGCCGTGAATTCTTACAAACGACCGCAGGAGCAGCGGGGGCAACGCTCGCCGCAACGTCCATTTTTTTGGATCCAGAGCCGTTGTTCGCATCGCCGCAACTCGCTGCGGCGAGTGACCGCGTTCGTTTCGGAATTGTTGGCGTAGGCATGGAGGGCTCCGGCCTGCTCTCGACGGCGATCCAGCTTCCAGGCGTGGAGTGCGCAGCCGCGTGCGATCTCTACGATGGCCGCCACGAGCTGGCGCGGGAAATCGTCGGGAAGCCCATTCCGACGACTCGGCGTTACAAGGAACTGCTCGACAACAAGGAGATTGATGCGATTGTCGTCGCGGTACCGGACCACTGGCACAAGCAGGTCGTGGTGGACGCATTGGCTGCCGGCAAGGATGTGTACTGTGAGAAACCATTTTCCCATAGTCCCGCAGATGGTTTGGCGCTGGTCGATGCCGCCAAAAAGACAGATCGCATTGTGCAGGTTGGTGCACAGCGGACGAGTTCGGTGCTCTGTGCTAAAGCCAAAGAGCTTTACGACAATGGAGCTATTGGCGAGTTGAGCCTGGTGGAAGCGACTCTGGGCCGCAACGATCCCACAGGAGCGTGGGAATATCCACCACCCGCAGACTTGTCACCGGAAAATCTGGATTGGGATACCTGGCTCGGAACGGCGCCGAAAAAACCGTTTGACCCGTTGCTGTTTGCACGCTGGCGCTGCTGGAAGGAGTATGGAACAGGAGTCGCGGGCGATTTGCTCGTACACCTGATCAGCGGGATGCAATGTGTTCTCGGCATCAATGAAATCCCCAAACGGGTGTCGGCGTTTGGTGGTATTTACCGATGGAAGGACGGGCGCAATACCCCCGATGTACATCCTGTCCTTTTCGAATACGCCAATGTTCCGGTCTATATGCGCTTAAGCTTGGGGACGGAATCCACGGAGGTCACGCGCTTCATGGGTTCGAAGGGGATTATCGAGCTCACAGAATTTGGTGTGAGCTTCACGCCGCAGGCAGGAATTGACCTCGGTCCCAGCTACTACTGTAATGCACTTCCCAGCCGCTTAAGGACTGTCTATTTCAACCAGTGGCATGCGGAGCACGACCCCAAACCTGGACAAGAGCCTGCCCCTGAGAGCATCAGCTTTAGAGGGAACGACTATGACGACCTGCGTCCGCATCTTTGGAAATTCTTTGAGTCCGTGCGATCGCGTAAACCGGTGTTGCAGGATGCTGTGTTCGGCCACCACGCGGCCCTCGGATGCCACATGGCCAATGAGTCTTACTACCGGAAGAAGCCAGTGTATTGGGATGCGACCTCACTCAGTATCAAGTCCTAGGGCTTGATCGGTTTCTGCAACGAAACGTTTGAAACAGGCCCTAACGGAAGGAACTTAGAGTTCTATATGAGATGTCGGCTAAATGTGTGCGCAGTTGTAATGTTGACTCTGCTGCTCACTATAGGCGCGTCTTCGGAGGGCAAGAAATCTTCGGATCCAACTCCATCAGGCAAGGCTTTTCTGGGACGTTGGGACTTGACGCTGAAAGCTCCGGACCGGGAGTATCCCTCGTGGTTGGAGATAACCCAAGACAATGGGCAGCTTAAAGCACGCATGGTGAGCCGCTGGGGACACGCCCGGATGCTCCCGAAGGTTGATCTGTCGAGTGGCCACCTCACGTTTGTTTCTCCGAAGGAGGAGGAAGACCGGAAGGACGACATGGTTTTTGAGGGGCAACTTGTCGGTAAGAATCTAGTCGGAACTACTACCGGACAAGATGGAACTCCCTGGAAATGGACGGGCGAAAGGGCGCCATCGCTGAAGAAAGCAGGCACACCGAAGTGGGGGAAGTCAGTTCAGCTCTTCAACGGCAAGGACCTGACCGGATGGAAGATGAGTGACCCAAGCTCGAAGGTGGTGTGGACAGTTCAGGACGGGACACTGGTAAGTCCCGGGCATGGTCCTGAGATTCTCACTGAGGCCAAGTTTGAAGATTTCAGATTACACATCGAATTCAATTGTGCGCCAAAGTCCAACAGCGGTATCTATTTGCGAGGCCGCTACGAGCTTCAAGTGGAAGACGACCCGGAACCAGAAGCGCCGAGTCAACGCACGGGTGGGATCTATGGTTTCCTGGCCCCATCGCCGGAACCGCCACGTAAGCCTGGAGAATGGCAGACCTACGACATTACGCTCATCGGACGAATGGTGACCGTTGTATTGAATGGTGTGACGATTATCGACAACCAGGAAATTCCCGGTATCACGGGTGGCGCACTGGATAGTCACGAAGAACTGCCTGCGCCAATCTACCTGCAGGGCAGTGAGGACGGGCACGTCGCGTACCGGAATATCGTTCTTACGCCAGCTACGAAATAGCGTAGGGCATCCATGTTATCTCAGTGAGCTAGTGTGAACGTACTCCGTAGCTGGATGTTGTCGGACGAGCCGCCAACCGAGATTGTGAAATCACCGGGTTCCGCGCTCCAGTCTTTTTTCTTCACGTCATAAAACGAGAAGGCCCGCCGGTCGAGAGTAAGAGCGACGTGCCGGGTCTCGCCCGGCTTCAGGTTGACTCTCGCGAAGCCTTTCAGTTCTTTTGCTGGCCTGGGAACACTGGCATGAGAGTCGCCTACGTAGAGTTCTGCGACTTCCGCTCCCTCGTGATTTCCGGCGTTCCGCAGGTCGAACGAGACTGTGACAGATTGGCCCAAATTCCCGGAAGAAGGTGTGACCGACAAGTTGCTGTAAGTGAAAGTTGTGTAGGAGAGTCCAAAGCCAAAGGGGAACAACGGCTTGGTGCTGGAGCGATCAAAGTGACGATAGCCTAGAAATACACCTTCCGAGTATTTGACCCGTTTCTCGCCTTGCGCAGGATAGTAGCTGGAGTACGTGGCATTGTCTTCCCAACGGCGCTCGAGCGAAACTGGAAGCTTGCCCGAAGGGGAGTACTCGCCAAAAAGGAGTTGCGCTAAAGCGGTTCCACCTTCCTGTCCGGGATACCAGGCGTGTATGAGACCGGCAACGCTATCGAACCACGGGTTCATGTCGACATTGCCACCCGCAGTGAGAACGACAATCGTGTTCTTGTTCACGCCGGCAATTTCGCGGATGAGATCGTCCTGGCCGCTGGGTAGTGCGAAAGTACGATCAGCGCCTTCGCCTTCCAGGGCGGGATCAAATCCGACGCAAACAATCGCCACATCCGCTTTTGCCGCGAGAGCCTTGATTTGTGGACTGATCGGCGCACCAGGTGAAATCACGCCAAAGCCAACCGCTGCGCCACCAGTAGACTCAAAGTATTCGAAGCGAATTGCATAGATGTGGCCTGCTTCGAGATGTTTGGTATATGTGTCCAACGTCTCCGCATGCGTCAGCCAATCGTCGATGACGCGCTGATTGTCCACATACAGCCGAACGCCGTCATCCGCCGAGGTCATAAACTTGTAGTCCCCGGACTTCTTGGGGATGAAGAAGCCAGTCCAGCGAACCGAAAAATGATCGACGGGTTGATTGTCGGCGAAACTGGCGTCGCCCCATTTGAAATGTACTTGCTTGTCCGTGCGGACCAGAATGGGCGCACCCTGCAACCCCTCATTGTTGAAATACTCCCCCTTCAGACCGCTGGCACCGTTTTGAGCCGCAGTGACAAATTCGGTATTTTCGAAAGTCTCGTCGAGAGGGGGTGTGTCCTCAACGTGGAGCACCTTAACCTGTGGTCCCAGGTAGTTGCTGATGCCTTCGAGAAAACTGACCGCATTATAGGGCTTAGTGAGCGAACTGCCCCCGCCGCCGATCACCGCTGGGAAAGCGCTGGGACCTAGGACCGCCACGGTTTTTATTTTTTGCTTGTTCAGTGGAAGCAATTCGCCAGAATTTTTGAGCAGGACCATGCCACTACGGGCTTCTTCCAGTGCCACCTCACGGGCTTCCTGGCTGTAAAGCGGTAGATCGGAGTTGGTTTGCTCTCTGTCAAAGAATCCAAACTGAATCGCCTTGCGAAGAATTCTTCTTACCTTGTCGTCAATGGTAGCCACCGAAACTTTTCCCGCCTGAATAGCGGGGACCAGAGTTGCCCGGTTCATGAATGCTGCGGAAGGCATCTCCAAGTCGAGACCGCCATTGGCGACGCCAATTGCATCGTGAGCCGCGCCCCAATCGGACATGAGGATTCCGTCAAATCCCCATTCTTTTTTTAGAATTTCATTGTTGAGATGATTATTCTGCGTCGTGTGAATACCATTCAACAGATTGTAGGAATTCATGACGGCCCCCACTTTGGCTTCTCGCACCGAAGCTTCGAAAGCGGGAAGGTAGATTTCCCGGAGGGTCCTCTCGTCAATGTCTGAACTAATGTTGTCGCGGTCGAATTCCTGGTTGTTGCCGGCAAAGTGCTTGGCTGTGGCTATGACTTGCTGTCCTTGAATTCCTTCGATCAATGAGACGGCAACTCGGGACGCCAGAAAAGGGTCCTCCCCAAAGTATTCGAAATTGCGGCCACACATCGGTGCGCGATAGATGTTCATTCCCGGCGCTAAGATGAAATGCACACCGCGCGCGCGGGCATCCTTACCCATCGCAGTACCAACTTTCAGGGCGAGTTCAGGGTCCCAAGAAGCGGCCAGAGCGATCCCGGCGGGATACGCTGCTGTCGGCCCGTAGTCATGAACTCCGAGAGGGCCGTCCGACATTCTCAGCGATGGAATCCCAAGGCGGGGAATCGGCCGCGTATAAAAATCATCGATGCCGCCGATGATGGTGATTTTTTCCTCCAGCGTCATCTGGCTGAGAATCGAGTCGGTCCGCTTCTCGATATCTGCAGGAGAGGCTTGGGCTCGACTGAACTGAGCAAAAACCAGCAAAACGATAACGGTTGCGAAGCTCTTCTTGGTCATAATTGTTGAACCGTCCACAATCAGGCCCACACCAGTGTGGTCACTGAATCTTTCTTTAAATTCACATCCGCCAGCATTCCGCTCATCTGCAGAGTTACGGTTCGGTCGGCGGCAGAATTGCTTACCACCAGGACCTGTTGTCCGTTTGGATTCTTCACAGCGACGTGATCTAAATCTTGTAGCGTACTTTGCGAATCAAACCGGTATGCCCCCCGGCGAATGAAGCGGGAGAATTGGGCAAGAGCCCAGTATTGGCCGCTGCGCATGATCTCTTTTGTTTGCGAATGAATCGTGACAACGCCACCGCACGGAAAGGGTCCGATGTTTGGCCGGCCCATCTCGTCGAGCGCGAGATTCCAAGCGGTAATCGATTCGCACCAGTTGCGGAGGGCCGCGGTAAAAATCTGTCCCCAGTTCGTCCAGTCGGTGAGATAGTCTGGCTTCGTGTAGTCGGGGCCACCCTCGGTCCAGTGCATAGCGACCTCAGGATAAGCATCATGAACTTTGCTCATGGCTTCCGGCGTGCCGACGTATCCGTGCCATGCGACATCCTTGCAGTATTCGCGTAGCTCGGGATCGTCCAGTTCGCAGGTCGCACGTCCCCAAAGGTTGTAATTGTGGTCAAGGATCCAGATTTTCGTCGCGAGACTGTTTTGCCGAAGCAACGGGCCAAGTAACTTTACAAACTCAATTTCATATTCCTGCGCCCAAATACACGCTGGCATTCGGCCGTCCTGGTCGGTGTCGACTTCATTTTGCGGAGTGACGGCTTGTATGGGCACGCCTTCGGCGGCGTAGGCTTGCAGGAATTTCAGAAAATATTGTGAATAGACTGGCAAATATCTTCGCCGCATGGCTCCTCCCAACATTGACCCGCCAGATTTCATCCAGCCGGGAGGGCTCCAAGGGGAAGAGAAAAGAAATAGCTCCGGGTTCTGTTTTCGAGCTTGCAGCAATATGGGGAGAATGTATTTCCGGTCGTGATCGATGGAGAAGCGGCTTAAATCTGGATCGGGGTCGCCTTCGTCGTAGCTGTAAACTCTTGTCGAATAGTCACTGGCTCCCATGCAAGTGCGGCATACATTCAGGCCCATCGCCGAGGGGTGGAACATTTCATGGAACAGTTGCTCCCGCGCCGGGTCAGTGAGTTGGTTGAACATGTAGCAGGCCGCATCAGTGAAAGCTGCACCGAAACCCAGCACGGTCTGAAATTTCTTGCTGGGGGTTAGGATGATTCTTGGCTCTGAAGGCGTGCCTGGCCGCCAGGAAATTCCCTGGGTTTGAGCGCAGCGCAGCTGTGGATCAGTGACCCACACGTCAATTTTGCTTGCGGGCTCTGCGGGCGGCGTTCCATTGGAGGAAGCTGCGACCACCTTTGCCGTCGCGGCAGCGACAAGCGCGGCAGCCGATAATTTGATAAAACTTCGGCGACTTGATTCGTTTGACATTGTTTTCTCGCTAAGAACCGATAACCTTTCGGTGAATATATCATCCGTGTGCAAGCGGTCATCGCACCTGCCGTGAAGTTCTGGTTTTTGAGGGCAACGGAGAGACAGTGAATTCCTTGAAGACATTCGCAGAAACTGCGAGCGCTGGAACACAAGAACGCTCGCCAGAATTAGCATGGATGTGCTTGAATGTGAAGCAATTCCAGGTTGAAAGGAGATTCCTGTGGCCAGCGCATTTCATCGGGTGGTTAGTGCGGCTTTTACATGTATTTTTTTCTTTGTAAGTCGTGGCCCTGCTCAGAATCATGCTGCAAAATCGCAGGAGAAGAAATGGGCTTTGGTCTGGAGCGATGAATTCAATGGTCCTAATGGATCGGTTGTGGACTCCAACAAGTGGGTTTTTGATGTGGGCGGAGACGGCTGGGGAAATCAGGAACTTGAGTACTATACAAACCGAGCGCAAAATGCGCATGTGGAGAATGGGAATCTAGTCATCGAGGCACGAGCGGAGAAATACAAGGGGGCTGATGGCGTGACGAAGGACTACACGTCAGCCAGAATCAAGACTCTGGGTAAATTTTCACGAACCTACGGAAAATTTGAAGCACGATTGAAGATGCCGTACGGGCAAGGCCTGTGGCCAGCTTTCTGGATGCTCGGCGACGACATCGGACACGTCGACTGGCCTGCTTGCGGCGAGATCGACATCATGGAGAATATCGGCAAGGAACCATCCGTGAATCACGGATCCATCCACGGCCCAGGCTACACCGGTGAGGTAGGGATTGAAGCGCACTATACATTGCCCGACAAGAAAAGATTCGCAGATGACTTTCACACCTATGCAGTGGAGTGGGAGCCCGACGCAATCCGCTTCTATGTGGACAATGAACTTTACGCGACGCAGACTCGTGCAAATCTTCGTTCCGGACAGCAGTGGGTGTTTGATCATCCCTTTTTTCTGTTGCTGAACGTAGCGGTTGGAGGAGACTGGCCGGGAAGTCCCGATGCGTCCACAGTCTTTCCGCAAACTATGTTGGTGGACTATGTCCGGGTGTACGGGCGACCCGACGAGTAGACTACTTTGTGGGGACGTGAGCGATCGTCTCAGGATGTGAGATAGATGTCAGATGCGCGGTTATTCTCGAGTTGTTATGGCCGGTGGATCGTTGTGCTTTCCTACGTTGGATGTCTGATGCTGCCGCTGACTGCATGCGTAGGGGAAATGGCAGCACAGGAAGTATCCGCGCATGCATCGCTTCCTACGTTGACGAGCGCAGACCAGGTACGACGTCTGAGCCCAGACCAGGCGGGCCTAGGCTACCCCGTGCGCATTCACGGGGTCATCACGGATGATGTCCCGGCGCCAGACTTCTTCATCCAGGATTCGACAGCGGGTATTTACGTCGAGGGAAGTCACATTCCCGTGTTTCCGCACTTGCTAGGGAATGTAGTCGAAGTCGAAGGCATTACCGGACCGGGAAAATTTGCACCCGTAATCCGCGAACGCAGTGTGCGCGTGCTGGGAAAAGGTGCCCTGCCTAAGGCACGCCTCTACACGTTCAGCGAGCTTGCGAACGGACAACTGGACAGCCAACGCGTGCAAGTGCGCGGGATTGTTCGCTCCGCTTCTATCGATCGCACTTCCTGGCACGAGGTTACGCTGGCCATGAACGTAGCCTCAGGGAATGGCCAATTCAAAGTTCGAGTTCCAATAGAAAATAGCGATCAAGACCCTGCATCCTGGATCGACAGTGAAATCCTGATCGAGGGTGTATGTGGCAGCTTGTTCAATAGCGAACGCCAGCTCATCGGAGTTTTATTTTATGTTCCGCGGCTGAGCTTTATTAAAGTCGAAACGTCAGCGAAAGAAATTCCCTTTGCGGCTTTGCTTCGTTTTTCTCCAGATCAAGGCGCAGGGCACAGGGTGCATGTCCGGGGCGTTGTGTCTTACCAGCAACTTGGAAGCGCCCTCTTTCTTCAGAGCCAAGGCAAAGGGCTGCGAGTAGAGACTCGGCAGAATACTCGTGTTGCGATTGGTGATGAGCTTGACGTGATCGGTTTTCCTGCCGTCGGAGAATCGGCGCCTTATTTGGAAGATGCCGTGTTCCGCCGTGTCGGCCACGAGAATCCCCCCGAACCAGTCCACCTCGATCTTGCTTCTTCTTGGGAGCGGTACGATGGAGCTTTGGTGACGACCGATGCCAAGATCGTCCAACATGAGCAGCGGCCGGATGGGCTGACCGCACTCCTGTTGCAACATCAGAACGGTACGCTATTCAATGCAACTTTATCCGCACAAGATTTCTCTCATCGCTTGATGTCGATTCCGTTGAATAGCGAACTACGGATCAAAGGCATTTGCCTGGTCAGTAACGGAGGGCTCTGGGAGCAGCCAGAGTCGATTCGATTGCTGGCGCGCTCCGCCGACGAGGTAGTTGTGTTGAAGGCTCCGTCTTGGTGGAATCTGCGCCATACCCTTCAGCTTCTCGGAATCACGGCTGCAGCTTTGCTCGTGTTGATGCTTTGGATGGTGGTGTTGCGACGGCGTTTGCATGAGCAGATGGACGTCGTTCGCCGGAAGTTGCGGAGTGGGGCCGTACTCGAAGAACGCAATCGAATTGCCCGCGAGCTGCACGACACGCTGGAACAGGAGCTTGCCGGTATCACCATGCAGCTCGATTTAGCAGCCGACAGCTTTCAGCAAGCTCCACGCGTCGCGCAGCAGGCGTTAAAAATTGCTCGGAGCATGACCCGGCACAGCATGAGAGAGGCGCGTCGTTCAGTGTGGGATCTACGCTGTCATCTCCTGGAAAACGGCGACCTGGTCTCCGCGCTGCGACAAGCTGTCGGGCCCTTTGTCATGGGCACTCAGGTCAAGGTTGAGATCAACGTCGAAGGGCAACTCAGGCGCTTGACCGTACCGGTGGAAATGAATCTTTTGCGTATCGGTCAGGAAGCGGTCACCAATGCGATCAAGCATGCCCACGCGCAGCGCATCACACTGGACTTGCGGTATGATCCCGAAACCGTTTGTCTTCGAGTGAGCGACGATGGCCGTGGCTTTTCGGCAAGCGAGATTGCCTTGTCGGGAAATGGCCATTTCGGATTGCTGGATATGCGCGAGCGAGCGCAGTCTCTCGGGTGTGAGCTGCGAGTGAAGAGCGAACCCGGTGGCGGTACCTGTATCGAAGTGCATGTTGCTGCCAACGTGAAAGAGCCACTGAATGCAGACATCCAAGCCCATACGTATTCTGGTAGTTGACGACCACTTCATGGTTCGTATGGGCCTCGTTGCCTCGCTGAATGTCGAGCCGGACATGGAAGTGGTTGCCGAAGTGGGCAGCGGCGAAAGTGCAGTGGAGGTTTATCGCAAACATGCCCCGCTTCTGGTGATCATGGATGTCCGTCTACCCGGCATGAGTGGCACCGAAGCCACGGCCGCAATCCTGCGCGAGTTTCCCGAAGCGCGAGTCCTGATGTTGTCGACACATTCCGGAGAAGAAGAAATTTACCGCGCACTCCAGGCTGGAGCGCGGGGTTACGTTTTAAAAAGCGTTATGAGGGAAGAGTTGCTGCACGCCATCCGCGAAGTTCATGAGGGACGCCGGTACTTGGACCCGGTTGTGGAGCCGCTTTTGGCCCAGCGCGAAGGGCATCGCTCTTTGACCAGCCGGGAGTTGGAAGTACTACGGCTGGTGGCAAAGGGATTGGGCAACAAGGAAATTGCCGCCGCTTTGAACATTGCCGAAGTAACGGTCAAGCTGCATGTCAGCCATGTGTTCGAGAAGCTCGACGTGAAGGACCGAACTGAAGCGGCTACTGCTGCGCTGCAACGCGGCATCATCACACTCGACTAGCGGCTGGATTCTCCATCGCGCCCGATCCAACTCCAGCTATGAAATCTAGTAGGGAATTCTGTATGGAATTCCGTATCTTGAGTGCCATTCAAAAATCGCTAGCTATACGGAAGTATTATAGGAATCTCTCTTTGTCGCATGGTAACTTTCATCGATTCACTTTCGTAAACTCCAGCGCTGTCAGGGAAATGGTTTTCAGATCACGGCTTGAATTTCAAGCGAAGCGCTGACGCCGAGTTTAAACGTTTAACGACGAAATCCGTCGAGTGAATCCAGGAGAGACTATGGGCTTGCCAAGTTCTGCGCGCAGATGTCTGGCCATCACGTTGTTCATCGCCCTATCCGCAGTAGGAGCCGTCGCACAATCTGACCAGGGCTCGCTCTCTGGCAGCGTCCTGGATAGCACCGGGGCTCTAGTTCCCAACGCGGAAATCACCTTGACTGGCGCGGGCACTGGAGTTGTGCACAAGACAACAGCCAGCTCCAGCGGAACATATCATTTTCCCTATCTGCAAGTGGGAATTTACAACGTGACCGTGACTGCCACTGGCTTTAAGACGGCCGAACAGACAGGAGTTCAGATCCAAGTCAACACGACAGCAGCTCTAGACATCACGCTCCAGCCGGGCGAGGCCTCGACAACCGTAACGGTGGTGGCTGATGCTCCCGCCCTTCAGACGGAAAGCTCAGACGTCGGCACAGTTGTGGGCACAAGGCAGATAGAAGAATTGCCCTTAGCCTTGGCTGCCACCGGGCAGAGCCATTTGCGGTCGGCAGAATCGTTTGTGTTTCTAACCCCAGGAACTGCTGGTCCAGGAACCGACGACTCCAGCGGAATCTTCGAGTCGAAGTTATCGGGCGGACAGAATTTCAGCACAGAGGTGCTTCTCGATGGCGCAAGTATTGTGCATGCTGAGCTAGGCTCCACATTTGATGAAAATGCGCCTTCGGTTGAAGCTCTGAGCGAGTTCAAGGTAACGACCTCAACCATCCCAGCTGAGTTCGGACGAACTTCGGGTGGCGTCGAGAGCTTCTCCACTAAATCTGGCGGAAATACTTTCCATGGAACAGGATTTTTCTTTTTCCGCAACGACAAGTGGAATGCGAATTCATGGCGGAACAATTTTGTTGGTGCGCCCAAGCCGAGAGATCATCAAAAGGACTACGGCGGTAGCTTAGGCGGCCCTGTCTGGATTCCCAAGCTTTACGATGGGCGCAATAAGACATTCTTTTTCTTTTCGTGGGAGCAGTATCGAAACAACCAGGGAGCTTCATCGCTGACAACTTTGCCTACGGACGCAGAGCGAACCGGTGATTTTTCCGCACTGCTTGGTCCTAGTACTGGCCTAATTAATCCATGTGACCCCTTTGACCCCGTTAAAAAGGGTCAGATCTACGATCCCTCAACAACTACAGTTGTTGGCGGTCAGAAGTGCCGCCTTCCAATTGCAGGAAATATCATCACAACTCCTTTGAGCGCGGTCGCGCAGAATGTTCTGAGCTTTCTGAAAGTTCGTCCGAACATTACGCCGGACTCGCAAGGCAGAAACTTCATCTTCAATTCCAATATTCCGATTTTTGATACCACGACGTCGTTTAGAATCGACCACAACTTGGGCGAGAACAATAAATTCTTTTTCTCGTACAGCAGCCGCGATCAGGAACAGATCAATGGCACTCCGTCGCTTCCTGCGCCACTGGATCCCAACTTTTTCAAGTCGCGTTTCTCTCACTATGTCCGCTTCGGATGGGACGACACGTTAAGTCCGACTCTCCTGAACCACTTCAACGTGGGTTTTAACCGCTTGAATGATCCGAGTCGTGGAGTCAGTCGCACGGGACAAGACTGGGAAAAGACGCTTGGTATCTCGGGTGCAAGTGGTGTGTATTTTCCGGTGATGCAGTTTTTTGGTAGCCCCCTCAACATTGGATATCAGTCGGTCGGTGGCGGTAATGCAGATATTGCCATTCCCAACAGCTTACTCGTTGCCGACAGCGTTTCCTGGGCCAAGGGCCGCCACTCACTACGTTTCGGGTTTGAGTGGCGCCATTCACAGTTCTCCAGATTTAACAATGCCAACACTTCACCTACCTATACGTTCGAACCCTTCCAGACGTCCTTTACACCCAACGACAATCAGACTGGCGATCCATTCGCGAGTTTCTTGCTGGGTCTTCCCAACGAGGAAACTCTGAGCATTTCTTCCCTCATTCCCCGGTGGAACCAGAATTATTACGCCGCATATGTACAGGACGATTTCAAGATGCGTAGAGATCTAACGGTCAACCTCGGCCTTCGCTACGATGTCGATACGCCACGGCATGAGGCTCATGGAGCGCAGTCCGTACTCGACCTCTCCGCACAAAACTGCGGTAACAGCGCTGTCCCAATCTCACCTTGTGTGCCTGGCGCGCTTGTTTACGGGCCAAATGCCACGGGTGCAAAGACCTATTTCAAAGATTTTGGTCCTCGAATCGGATTCGCCTACTCCCCTGGGATATGGTCCAACAAGACGGTACTTCGGGGCGGGTTTGGCATCTTCTATACGGCGCTAAGCTATTCTGATTTTGGAGATGCGCTTACCAGCGGGACGAAAGCAACTCCCGATTTTAAGTCTCTGGACAGCTTCACACCGGTACAGGCACTGGATCAGGGTTTTCCGAGCTTCACACCCCCATCGAATGCACAGGATCCGGCACTTCTGAATGGTGGGAACGGGGGAAATCCATTTTATGTGGGTAGCGATTATGGCCGCCCAGGCATGGTTCAGAATTGGAGTCTTGAAATTCAACACCAATTTCTTCCCGATCTAATCCTTAGCGTGGGCTACATCGGACAACATTCAACCCGCTTGCATTCGCTTCTTGTGCAGGAGAATAGCCTGAATCCCAAGTACTTCCCCTTAGGAACAAAACTGAATGATTGCATCGACCCGACTAATGTTAACTGTGCCCCAGGTCTGGCGACTCTAGCCACTCTGGGTGTCACCGTTCCCAGTTGGTTCCTGCCCTTGTATGGGCCTGGAGTACAGGTCGGCCAGTTGCTGAGGCCGTTCCCTCAGTACAAGAGCATAGACACCGCTTCCAATCTGGAGAATAAGGGACAGTCGACCTACAACGCGCTGCAGGCGAAATTGGAGCGACGTTTCCGCAATGGGATCAATCTCTTGGCTTCTTACACATATTCGAAGACATTGACGGATGCCGACACTTCGTTTCCGTTCTTCACGGGAGGCAACTCCGGAGTTTTCGGGGCTCAGAACCCTAACAACTTGAAGGCTGAAAAGAGTGTGAGTTTTCAGGATATTGGACATGCATTCGTATTGAGCTACCTCTATGAGCTTCCTGTAGGCCCTGGCAAGAAGTACCTCAATCACGGTGTTGCGAGCAAAGTGTTGGGAGGGTGGGAAATCAGTGCTGTGCATCGATACCAAAGCGGGACTCCTGTGTTTTTCAACGAATTCGCTAATTCTGCCCCCTTTACTGAAAACAATTTCCGCTTTAGTCAAATCCCTGGGGTACCTCTGCTGAGCCCCAATGCGTCGCACTTCAATCCTTTTGGCACCGACAGTGGCTGCACAGAGAATCCTGACGGTACATTTCATTCAAATAGCGGCAATAATTATTTCAACTGCGCTGCGTTCCTTGATCCGAATGCGGCAAGTCTAGTTGCCGCGCGTGGATACGTTTTTGGGAATCTGCCTCAAACTGTGAGCGGTTTGCGGAATCCGGGTTACGTCAATGAGGATTTTTCGATTATCAAGAGTACTAAGCTCTTTGAGACGCACACTTTGACCTTCAAGGTGGATATTCCCAACGCGTTTAACCGTCACGTATTTGGTCGACGAGACGGCATTCTGACGGACAGTACGTTCGGTGTTCCTGGCAATGCGAACTTTGCAAGCCGTTCAGTGTTGAATTCAGCGAGGAATATTCAGTTGAATTTGCGTTACCAGTTCTGAGGAACTCGCTCTGATAGTTTTCAAGCCCTCCTGTGATCTGCCCCGCAGGAGGGTTTTTTGCGAACATTCGCGTGTCACTGTAGTCAGGTATAGACTGTGATTCTGAAAATATCTGCTACAAGGCTCATGCTCCAATGTTGAACTGTTCGATCCCGCAGCTGAGATTCAGCACCATACGGTCTACCACGTTTGCATCCGTATTCCTCGTATGCGTGTGTGGTACGGCATTGCAGCTTTGCGCTCAAGCCGTTCCGGAGGTGAGCGAACAGTTCCGGCAGGCATCAGAAGCCATGCGAGCAGGGAATCTGGACGATGCTGTCGCAGGATTTTCGTCTGTCGTGAAGCAGATTCCGACCTTTGCGGAGGCCCATTTTGACCTCGGGCTCGCCTACGAAGAACTGGGCAAACACAATGAGGCCATTGTCAGCTTCGAAAAAGCGCTGGCTTTGAAGCCCAGGCTTCATGGGGCAAATCTTTTTCTCGGCGTGGCACACTACAAACTAAACCAGCTCGACGCTGCGCTTGTGAGCATAAAGAAGGAGGGCGCAGCCTATCCCAAGGACGCTGGGGCATGGATGTGGCTGGGAGTCGTCGATTTAGCCAAGGATCGCCCAGAGGACGCCGCCGTCGCTCTAGATAAAGCTGCGACACTCGCGCCGAATGATGTCGATATTCTTTACCATCGGGGTCAGGCACATTTGCTGGTTTCGAAGAACAGCTATGCAAGAATGTTTGCTGCCGATCCGAAATCGTGGCGAATCCACCAAGTTCTGGCGCAAGCCAATGTGGAAGCTGACCATCACACAGAAG
Source organism: uncultured Acidobacteriaceae bacterium (assembly GCA_964619065.1). Taxonomy (GTDB): domain Bacteria; phylum Acidobacteriota; class Terriglobia; order Terriglobales; family Acidobacteriaceae; genus JANXUC01. The sequence continues at coordinate 50,597 of CAZUCC010000006.1, forward strand.
CGATTGCCGAGTACCAAGAGGCCATCAAACTGGCACCAACACAACCAGGGCTGCATGAGGAACTTGGCTCGGAATACCGAAACGCACGAATGCCGCAGGAAGCTACGGCCGCTTTCGAACGCGAGTTAGTGATCGATCCTCACAATGCGCTTGCCAAGTATAAGCTGGGGGTTCTTGCCGTGGAGCGAGGGGACGGAGCCCAAGCCAAAAAGTTTATCGAGACGGCACTTCGCGAAAAGTCTGATCTCCATCATGTGGACTATATTTTGGGACGAGCAGAAATGCAGCTTGGCAACGACAGCGTTGCCATGGATTTTCTGAAGCGCGCAACTGCGAGTGAGACTGATCCTGAGTTCCTGCAGCAATCATGGTATCAATTGGGTATCGTCTACCGCAGGCTGCATCGTATGACGGAGGCACAGCAGGCCATGGTCACATTCCAGAAGCTTAAAGATGAGGAAGCGGAGGCTTCTCAGAAAAGACTGAAGAAGTTCGAAGTCCACAAGAATGAGGATGCCGTTCAGCCGTCGACTGCGGAGCCGGAACCGAATCCAAGTCAGAACTAAGCACTACGCCCCAGACCAATCTCCGAGGACTCTCTGCGAATCTCGACTCGAATGTTACCCATCATTTTTTTTCTGGTGGCAATGCTGGTTCAGATGGCAGCAGGGCAACAAGGAACTGCTCCGCCCAATCCAGCACCGGGAACCAATGCAGGTCGATTCGTTGACGTTACGGCTGCCAAAAGCCTGAATTTCCGCTATTTGTCCTCACACACATCGCGGAAATACCTTCTGGAGACCATGGGGCCCGGTGTGGCTCTATTCGACTACGACAACGACCGTCGCCTGGACATCTTTCTGGTGAACGGCGCCCCCCTCGTCGACCCGACACCGAAAGGCACGATTCCGCAGAAGGCAGGGCCGCAATACTGGAATCGTCTTTACCATCAAAAGTCCGATGGAACCTTCGAAGACGTGACTGAAAAGGCGGGTTTGCAAGGGCAGGGCTACGGTATGGGGGTGGCGGTTGGTGACTACGATAATGATGGGTATGAGGATTTGTACGTCACGGCCTACGGAGGCAACCGGCTCTACCATAATAATAAGGACGGTACGTTTGCCGACGTAACGGAGAAGGCTGGCGTGGGAGGAAGCGGGTGGTCCACCAGTGCGGCCTGGATTGATCTCGATGGCGATGGCCTGCTCGATCTCGTGGTTCTTCGCTATCTGCAATGGGACTTCGACGATGTTTGGTGTGGTGAACACAAAGAGGGATACCGGACGTATTGCCATCCGGACTACTTTAAACCAATTGCCCCGCTGGTTTACCACAACGACGGGAATGGCCGCTTCTCGGAAGTTTCTCAGAAGGTCGGGATTTCCAAGCCCGGGAAGGGCCTGGGTCTGGCGATTGCGGACTATGATCGTGACGGGCGAATGGACATCTTTGTAGCCAACGATTCCACGCTAGAATTCCTCTACCGCAACCAAGGCAACGGAACCTTCGGAGAGGTGGCGCTGATGAGCAATGCCGCGGTGGATGGAGATGGCCGCACGTTCGCCGGCATGGGAGTCGACTTCGCCGACTACGACAACGATGGCCGGCCGGATCTGGTAATTACGGACCTCGCGAATCAGATGTATGCCTTGTATCAAAATGCCGGAGATGGCAGCTTCAATTACACCAGTTACACCTCCGGCCTCGGCCAGATCACGCGACCGCATTCCGGCTGGGGAACCCGGTTTCTGGACTACGACAATGATGGGTGGAAGGATCTGCTCATTGCGCAGGGGCATGACCTTGATACGATTCAGTTGACTTCCCCGAACCTGCGCTATCGGGAACCGATGCTCCTGGCGCGGAATACGGGTCAGGGTTTTGTCGACATATCTGCGAGCTCGGGCGAGGTATTTCGGCAGACCTGGACGGCTCGCGGCTTAGCCATCGGTGACATCGACAATGATGGCCGGATGGATGCGGTCGTTACAACCAACGATGGACCCGTCTACATCTTGCATAACGAGACTGCAACACAGAATCACTGGCTAACACTCCTGCTGGTCGGACATAAGAGTAACCGGGATGCTATCGGGGCGGAAGTCAAGTTAGTGACCACAAAAGGTCTGCAACTGATAACGGTAACGACTGGGGGAAGCTACTTGTCCGCCAGCGACAAACGGGTCCACTTCGGTCTGGGATCGGAAAGCGTGGCAAAGTCTATTGAGATTCGATGGCCCAGTGGTATCGTGCAAACTCTCAAGGACGTAGCTGGAGATCAAATTCTGCAGGTGGATGAGCCTCCTGTAGCCGTGCCAACGACGTCGAAAGAGGCCGCAAAGTGATGCCATTGTTACGATCACTGGGCTTGGTGTTGGCAGTGCTGGCTTGCACTCTTTTTGGAGTCAGTCAGGAGCGGCCTCCCGATAAGGTCTCTCAAGAACCTCCACCGATGGGAGTCTCGACCGGCGTCGCTCATGCACCCAGGAAAGACGCCCAATCCCGGCCGATTACGGCAGGTGGTTTTGTCGATGACGGTCCCGTCGTGTTCACGGACATCACGAAAGCGGCTGGCCTCGACAAATTCCACCACCGATCCGGCAGTCCGGAGAAGAAGAGCATTATTGAAACTCCAGGATCAGGTGTGGCGTTGCTCGATTATGACAACGATGGCTGGCTAGATATCTACCTGCTCAACGGTTCCACAATTCCCGCGCTGAAAGGCAAAGAACCTGCGCCGCAGGCGATGTTGCTGCACAATAATCATGACGGAACTTTTGCCGATGTCACGGCCAAGGCGGGAGTCGCCAATGAGGGGTGGGGATTCGGGGTTGCGGTCGGCGACTACGACAACGATGGTTGGCCCGATCTCTATGTGGCCAACTTCGGCAAGAACCGTCTTTACCACAATAATCATGATGGAACGTTCACCGATGTAGCGGAGAAGGCTGGCGTAGCGCTAGGCGGGTGGTCGGCTGGACCCACTTGGGGCGACTACGACCAGGATGGTCTGCTGGACTTATTTGTTCCCGGATACGTAAAGTTTGATCCCGATCACCCACCGATAGCTGGCCAGGGCGGCATTCCGCCCGGTTTCTGCAAATTTCGCGGCGTTGATGTTATGTGTGGCCCGCGTGGTCTAACGGGAGAACACGATCATCTCTTCCACAACAATGGTGACGGCACCTTCTCCGACGTGAGCGTGAAAGCTGGAGTGTCCGATCCCAACGGATACTACGGTTTTGCTTCTGTTTTTGTGGATGTCGATGACGATGGTTGGTTAGATCTAGTAGTAGCGAACGACTCGGTCCCTAACTATCTCTATCATAACCGCCACGACGGCACGTTTGAAGATGTTAGTTACCTCTCCGGCTTCGCCTTAACGGAAGACGGACGCGCGCAGGCGTCGATGGGAATCGCGGTGGGAGACTACAACCGTGACGGCAAAATTGATTTCTATGTGAGTGCATTCTCTGACGACTACAACACGCTATACCGCAACGATGGGGATGGGAATTTTTCCGACGTCACCTACCAGGCAGGCCTAGCCGACCCCACCATTCCGTTTCTCGCGTGGGGAACGGGGTTTCTGGACTTTGATAACGATGGACTTCTCGACGTCTTCGTCGCTAACGGTCATGTCTACCCTGGTGTCGACCAGCAGAACTGGGGCTCAACCTGGGCGCAACGTCCGCAATTGTTCCGGAATCTGGACGGTGCAAAGTTTGCCGAAGTGCCTCCGGCCACCGGAACCGGCTTGGCTGACGTGATCACGGCTCGCGGCGCGGCTTTTGGGGATCTTTTCAACGATGGCCACATTGATGTCGTGATTAACAATGTGGATTCGGCACCCACGCTGCTTCGTAACGTTGTTAAGAACGACAACCACTGGATCACCCTGAAACTGGTCGGCACCTCAAAGAGTCCGCGCGATGCGACCGGAGCGAAAGTATTTCTCACCGTGGGCGGAGTGCGGCAACGGGCTGACGTGTTCAGTGGAGGCAGCTACGGGTCAAGCTCCGACCCGCGCGTTCACTTCGGTTTGGGAGCTTCAACCAAAGTTGACAAAGTGGAAGTCATTTGGCCGGATGGAACGAAGCAAGGAGTTTCCATTCCAGGGGTAGACCGCGTTATTACTGTGACGGAAGCCAAGAGCATGCCGGAGAATTGACCTTATTCGAGTGGCGAGGGTTTCGATGGAGTTCCATTCAAAGCAGCGCCGCGTTCAAGTTCAATTTTTGCTTTTTCCACCATCCCTTGCTTCCGGTAGACCTGCCCCAGCATGAAGTGCAGTGAGGCCCTGTCGGGTGCTAGAGCAATGGCTTTCTCGAGTTCATCTTGAGCTTTTTGCAGCTCGTTCAGCCGTGAATATGCCTTTCCCAATTGCTCGTGTGCTCGAGACTCCTGAGGACCGATCTCGACCGCTTGACGGAGATAAGAGACTGCCTCTTCTGGTCGATCATGCTCGAGAAGTAGACGGCCCAGCTCAATGAATGGTGCGGGATTCTGATTCAGCATCTGTGCTTGCCAAGAGATGGCCTTTCGATAGGCGGCGAATGCTTCCTCGGTACGACCCAGTCCCTCATAGGACAGCCCAAGGTTATCTTCGGCCTTCACATTTTTAGGGTCGAGCGCCAAGCATCGCTCAAACGCGTGAATGGCCTCTTCTAATCTGTTTTCGTTGTACTTGGTGCGGCCGAGGTAATACCAACCCTGTATATCCTTTGGGTCCCAACGCAGAGATTTTGTGAGCCACGAGTCGGCATCAGAATATGCGCCTAAGAGGACATAGTCGAGCGCGACCACCTTCAAATCGAAAGCGCTGGGGTCGCGAAATTTGGCGCCTTCCGTGTACTCAGGTAGAGAAGCTTGCGGTTTGCCCGCTTTGAAGAGAATGTAACCCAGAAGAAAATGCCCGTCGGCGGATTTAGGGTGTGTGCTCAGGTATTGACGAACCTCGCGATCCGCCTCTTCCAACAATCCTTTATCTAACGCCGATTTCGCTTGCTCAAGGAGTGCATCGGGCTTCTCAGCGGGCGAAGCGATTGATTTATCGTCGCTTTGTGGGGAGGTTTCGGTTTTCGAGTTGGCATTTGGAGCCTGTCCGTCCGACAGACTGCTGAGAGAAAACAGGAGAACTAGGGAGAAGCAGCACAACATCGGGTTCAGCCGATTAACCCTGGGAGAAGGCATTCTACCTGCAATAGACATTCGTTGATTGCCTGATTTGCAAATTATAGCTGTGAGTCGCGCGCTAACTGGCGAATGGGTGTACCATGGTGGCCTGCAAGCTCGGCCCTCAGAAAAGGCGAGATGAACAAATCGCAGATTTCGAAAGGAGACACGAGTCATGACCACCGTACTCGCACAGCCAACTTTAGACCGTAGTGTCACCGACTTCCTCAGCGGTTCCAAGAAAATGTTGATCGATGGTAAATGGGTGGACGCGGTATCGGGCAAGACTTTTGCAACCTATGATCCCTCGACAGGAGAGGTTCTGGCTCGAGTTGCGGAAGGGGATCGCGAAGATATTGAACGCGCTGTGCGGGCCGCGCGCCGCGCTTTTGAGACTGGGCCGTGGAGCAAGCTTACTGCCTCACAACGCGGCCGCCTGATTTGGAAGCTCGCGGATCTTCTGGAGCAACACCTCGAGGAATTCGCTCAACTGGAAACGCTGGATAACGGGAAGCCTGTCGCGGTGGCGCGCGTAGCGGACGTCCCACTTGCTGTTGATCTATTTCGGTATATGGCGGGCTGGGCCACCAAGATCGAGGGTACGACCATTCCGATCTCGGTCCCAAACCACTTCGCCTACACCCTACGCGAACCCGTCGGAGTGGTTGGACAGATCGTGCCCTGGAACTTCCCATTGCTGATGGCTGCCTGGAAGCTAGGTCCAGCTCTGGCTACAGGGTGCACGGTGGTTTTGAAACCGGCGGAGCAAACACCGCTCTCCGCATTGCGGTTGGGTGAATTAATTATGGAAGCCGGGTTTCCGGATGGCGTGGTGAACATCATTCCTGGATTCGGCGAGACTGCTGGCGCCGCTTTGAGCGGCCACCCCGACGTGGACAAGGTTGCTTTCACCGGGTCGACGGAGGTCGGCAAGATCGTTCTCCAGGCAGCCGCAGGCAATCTCAAGAAGGTATCCCTCGAGCTGGGGGGCAAGTCTCCCAATATCGTTTTGGAGGATGCGGACCTGGAAACCGCCATCACAGGTGGGTCGAATGCCATCTTCTTCAATCACGGCCAGTGTTGTTGCGCCGGCTCACGCCTCTATGTTCACAAGAGCATGTTTGACAAAGTAGTGGAAGGCGTGGCTGACAATGCCAAGAAGATCAAAGTGGGATCGGGGTTTGATCCCGCCTCGGAAATGGGGCCACTGGTCTCGCAGGAGCAGCTCGACCGTGTCTGCGGATATCTTGACTCCGGTCTGGCGGAGGGGGCTACAGCCGTAACCGGCGGAAAGAAGATGAATACGCCCGGTTACTTTGTTCAGCCTACGGTTCTGGTGGATACGCACCCGAACATGAAGGTCATCCGGGAAGAGATCTTCGGTCCGGTCGTGACCGCCATTCCTTTCAGCGATCCAACGGAAGTGATCTCGGCGGCAAACGACAGTGTTTACGGTTTGGCAGCGGCCGTATGGACAAAAGATGTGCAAAAGGCCCACACGCTTGCGGCCAAGCTTCGCGCTGGTACTGTTTGGATCAACTGCTACAACGTGTTCGATGCAGCCCTACCTTTCGGCGGGTACAAACAATCGGGATGGGGAAGGGAAATGGGGCATGACGTTCTCAACCTTTACACCCAGGTGAAGTCGGTGTGCATGGCTTTGTAACGGACTCACGCGGAGTTCGTTAAGAGCACCTCGGAACAATCGGCGGTCGCTTCTACAAGGCCGCCGATTGGCCGAGGAGATGACAGAACAGGGTCAGGTAACGCTTAACGTTGCTGGTGATCAGGAAGTGTTCCCGCACATGCTCGTGACCTTGTTCGCCCAATTTATGCGCCAAGGCGGGATTGGAAAGTAGAAGGCGAATCTGGTAAGCCGTGCCTTCGATCGAGTGAGCGAGTAGCCCCGTGTGCTTGTGAATGACCTGCGTGGGAATGCCACCCACAGCGGAGGCCACGATCGGCTTCTTTTTCCACAAAGCCTCGGTCACTGTCAGGCCGAAGCCCTCGCGCAGACTCTTTTGGATCATCACCGTCGAAGCACGTTGCAGAGCATTGATTTCTAGAGCGCTCCACGGCGGCAAATCCAGGATATGAATATCGGGGTCGCCTTTCGCGACGCCGCGAACCTCCTCCAGTACGGCCCCGCCTTCAGGGTCATCCACGGCCCCGCCTCCTGCGAGAACCAATTGGCAATCCATATATCGCTTGACGATCTGGTAGGCCTTAACCACCCCGATGGGATCCTTCAGATAATCGAAACGGGAGATTTGCGTCAAGATGGGGCGGGTGGGGTCAATTGAAAATCTCTCCAGCACCTTCTGCACATACTCAGGTTCCAGATCGCGATTCTTGTCGGAGAGTGGATCGATCGACGGGTAAAACAGATACTGCGGAATCGACAACTGGCGCGTGAACTCAGGGGAGGAGAACAGAGCGCCGTCATAACGTGAGACGAAGGGTTCGAGGAAGTCCCACACTTGCGGATTGGGTGACGAGAGATCGATGTGACACCGCCAGATCCAATGGCCGGAGTGATTGCTCCTGGCGTTGATGAGCGCCACGGGTTGGGGATCGTGGATCACTACAAACTCGGCGTCCAGGTTTAAGTGAGCCTGATTGGCTTCGTTGTTCGCAAGGAAGGTGGCGAGATTTTCCGGGCGGGCTTCATAGGAGCCACCGTGCAAGGCGTTGTGAAAAGCCTTGGTGATGGCGAAAAAATCGTTGCCTCCGGTCATCACTTCCCAGCGAATGCCCAGCCCAAGTTCCTGCATGATCGGGATCACGCGGTTCAGGATTTCGGCGACGCCTCCGCCCATGGCGGTGGAATTGACCATTTCGACGCTGCGCCCGCGGAGGCGTTCGGCGAGCCAGCGCAAGTCGTCAATCTCTGGTGCGCCCAGCAGAGGGACATAGTCGTTCAGGGTGATCTGACGAGGTTGGGTCGTTGTGGTGCTGGATAGGGTGGTACTCATGCGGCTAACTCCCTGTCGATCAGGGACAGCAACTTTTCTTGCACGCCTTGCAGAGTATTGGTGTAGATGTCAATGCGATTGGCGCGCTGTGCAAGCGCGGGGAGCTGGAGTTCATCGGCAAACCACTTGGAGAAATCGTTCGTTGAAAGGTGCAGGCGAAGGCGCGATACAAGAAAATGAAACTCGAGAGATGCGTGGCTAATGCCGGTGAGACGATTGCGGAATTCTTCCAAGGTCCACGCTTCACCGGCCAACGGCACAGCGATCTGCAGGCTTTCGCAAAAATAAAATGTCTCAAAAGCCGCCTGCTGGGCCTGGCTTTGGTTGTTGGCGCAGTAGTCATCAACCAGACGACGAAGATCGCGCCGCAGGTCGGGCAGGGCCACGTAATCGCGAATGTCCAAAGCGGCGAGCTGCTCGGCCAGCCCGACGCGATTCAATCCCGCCAGCACCCACTGCGCGAAGTCGTTGGAAAAACCCTCCGTGATGAAATGGTGGCGGCCCAGGCTCTGGAAAGTGTGGTGAAAAATAGAGGCATCACTGCAGTGCTTCAGGGCATCGGCCAGCTCCAGAAGATTGTTTGCCTTCTGATTGCCGATTTGCGTGATGTACGAAGCTGTGAGAAATCGAAATGGCTGCGTGGCAGTCTTCAAGAGAATTTCGCCCCCAAGCATTGTAATAACTTCTGACTTCGTTTGGATCGTGCCGTTGAAGCTTTTTTATTTCTTGTGAAATCATAATTCGACAGATTCGTGAAAGCGAGCCGGACCGGCGCTTGCAGCCATGGCGCGATAGCTGCTGCTCCGAGCCAGGAGCGCAGGGCTGTTGTTTTGAGAAAGACCCCCACCGCTGCGGGTATTCTCCAGGCGAATATCCCCTAATTCCGAAAGCAATGTGGCTGCCCATCGATAGATATTCTGCTCCTTCACGATGCGACGGAGGCGGTGCATGCGCGCCCCCCTTTCGTCCGCTTGCATCTCCAAGGCGGTGCGAATTGCCCGGGCGACCTGCTCGATGTCGTAGGGGTTAACCAGCAATGCATCGGAAAGTTCATGAGAGGCTCCGGCAAAGCGGCTCAGGACAAGCACTCCCTGCTCGTCGCTCCGTGCCGCCACAAATTCCTTGGCTACCAGGTTCATGCCGTCATGCAGAGAGGTTACAAGGCACACATCGGCGGCGCGAAAGAATTTCTGGATCTCTTCGTGACTGTGCTGGCGTTTGAGAAACACGATAGGCTTCCACCCGTCGGTTCGGAAGCGCAAGTTGATGCGATCTGCTTCGGCTTCCACTTCCGTCAAAAAGTCTTGATAGCGCTTAATGCGCGTGCGGCTGGGCGCGCCAATCTGTACGAAAGTAAACTGGCCGAGATAAACGGGAAATTCTTCAAGAAACCGCTCGATTGCCAGGAAGCGCTCCAAAATTCCTTTGGTGTAATCCACGCGGTCCACGCCGATGCCCATGAAGACCGCTTCCATGCCGAACTGTTTCAACAGAGCAACACGTTCCTCGTAAGGGGAAAACGTGGGAGTGGATGCATCCGTCTCTTTGAACTCTACACTGATGGGAAATGGACGCACTGCAGTGGTGAGTTTCTTGCGATTGACCGCAAAACGCTCCCAGTCGATGCGGGATTCCAAGGTCCGGTCCACGGTCTCAAGAAAGTTATTGCAGTGGGCTTGGACGTGAAATCCGATCAAGTCACTGCCGAGCAGGCCATCCAGTAATTCTTCCTGCCAGGGGCAGATGCCGAAGGCCTCTGGGTTGGGCCAAGGAATGTGCCAGAAGATTGCGACTCGCGCATCGGGACGCCGTTTCTTGATGAGTGCAGGCAGCAAGGCGAAGTGATAGTCCTGGACCAGTACGACTGGGTCTTGCGTATCCGCCATTTCTTCCAGCGCTGCCTCCGCAAACTTGCGATTGACCTCCCGATACATTTCCCAGTCAGCTTCGCGGAAGATGGGCCGAGTATGGGCGATATGGCAAAGCGGCCAAATACCCTCATTCGCGAGACCGTAATAGTATCCTTCTTCCTCTTCCTTGCTGAGCCAGACCCGCCGCAGAGTGTAACGAGGCTCGTCAGGGGGAACGCGCAGTCGGTCGTGGAGGTCCACGGTTTCGCGATCTGCCCCACCATTCCCGTGCGCGATCCAGGTTCCCTCACACGCGCGCAAAATGGGTTCCAGGGCGGTAACCAATCCACTCGCGGGGACGGTTACTTCGAGGGAGCCATTTTGCCGGGAATGGGTGTACGGCTCGCGATTGGATACCACAAAGAGACGGCTTCCCTGAAGCCGTGCGCGCACATGCACGGCCAGTCTTTCCGCGGTCCACAAAGACTCGCTGGCAGCTCGCAGGCTGGCTTCTTGTTCGGCAGACTTACGGGCGGCGGTCAGGCTGTGCGCTAAATGAGCGAATTCATGTGCCAAGGGCCGAAACAAGTCTCCACCCGGAAAAGAACTGTCGGCGGAAACCCGCCCCGCACGTAGGGCCTTCATCCATTGCGCTGCACGGGCCATGGGACCTACAACACTCCAGCGCACCACGAGGAGCGTTACCAGGGCTACAAGAAGACTTTGAATCAGCAGATGCAAAAAAGAGTCCCGCCACGCGTGAGCGCTACGCAGCTCAATGTAGCTGGCATCGAAAACAACGGCCAAACCTCCTACTATGGCTGAGCCATCGTTGAGGGGAACGGCAAAGACGTGGAGGTAGTGCGAACCCGTGCGCTGGAATGCGCCAGACTCCTGGTTTTTCGCAATGGCCTGGTCGACAACGGCAGGCGGTCCCGGCAGCAGTTGTTTGAGAGCGGGGGTAACCGCCAACGGTTCGCCGCGCTTGTCATAGATGGCCAAACCCACCAAATTCTCGCGTTGGGCGAAACGCTCGACCAGTCGTTGCAAGCTGCGGTTGGAACCGTTTTGAATGAGGGTTTCAGCATTATCCTCCATGCTTTCCGCTAATACTTGTGCACGCCGCTCCAACTCCGTGCGCTGACTGTGGCGCTCCATACGAACCTGGTATCCCGAAAAGAGGAGGGACACAAAGGCAACACTCAGCATGATCCAGACAATGAGACGAAAGCTTAGGCGCATAGTTGTTCCTCTCCTTTCGCGGTATTAGGGCAGTGGTAATTTGTAGTTACGCGAGTGATATATCGATTCTTAAGACTTCAGGTAAGCATCGGGAAAAAATCATTTCTTCAACTTTGTACGCCGTTATGCTGCCCGTTTCAACGTCGAAAGCCCGCGAGAGAAATCATCTTGCCTTGTTTTCTCAGAAGCGCGCAGCATCCGTTGGCGAATCGCAAGAACTGAGTTGATTCTCTGCACAATCTGCCCTAGCCTGTTTGCGTCCTGTTCCAGCACAGCGGCGCGGCAGAGTTTCCTCCAATTCAGAGAGTCGTTCGTGAAGCGAGTGTTCACTAGAGCCTCCTGCGTAGTGAATTTTTGTAGGTGCTGCCTGCTCCAGGCATCAGCACCAAAACATCAGCACCAAACATTAGCACCAAAGATGAGGTCGGCCCCTCAAAGGGTTGCAGGAAAAAGCGCGCTCCGGCACCTTTTGCAGGGTTCAAATTTGTCGACTTAAGGGAGCGGGTTGACGAATTCTGAGGCCTCGCCAGTCGAGGGGGAACCCGGCACGGCACGACTCGGAATCGCAACCTGCTCCCTTAGATCAAAGCACTGGAAGTTCGAAATGCCCAGTTCAGGCAGCGGGCTCGATATTCGCAATCCGTATCGTGTTGCTCGCTGTTTCGAGAGTCCCGGTTACTTTGACAGTTTTCCCGTTGTACGCTTTAGCCTTTTCTTGGTCATCCAACGCATAGGTTGCCTTGGTGGCAGCGTCCATCAGGACATACTGCCCCTTGGATTTCATTACCTTTCCAGTGAAGACAGTTGCCTTATCGGAATCGTTTGCTGGCATCTGGGGTTGCGCACGATCTTGTTGCGGCTGTGCGCTGTCTTGCTGCGGCCCAGCGTTCGCTGGCATGGGTGCGGCGTTCAATGGAACACCAAACACGACGAACAGAGTTGTGAGTACTAGGAGAGAACTAACCTTTTTCATGCTGCCTCCTTGGGAGAGTTTGATCTCTATCCATGCATGAAGCGTGCCAAACGGGAAAAGTCCCTATGTAGCTTGCACTTAGCTCACACTGGAATTTGTACGCCAAGAAAAATCCCCCGTCACGGTGTAAATTCTCCTTCGTATGAACTGCCAGAATCATAGGTACCTTATTTCCACATTGAGCCAGCAGAATCAACTCGTTGGGCAGTTCTTTTCGGAGTTCTGAACGCAGAGCAAATTCCTCGCGTTGTTCGGAACGACAACCTTATGGAGAGAAGACAAGGGCAGGAGAGAAAGAAGACAAGAGCAGCACGAACGGGAATGTCCTCCTCACATAAGCGCGAACTGATTTCAGCAGGGAATTGTCTCGGAATTGTCACTTATCTGTCATATTTCGGTGAATCCACCCCGTAAGCTATTGTTTTTGCTGTAATTTAAAAGCTGGTAGGGCAAAAAATATGGACTACGCTTTCGGCACGAATGTATCGGCACCAAGCGCCTCTGCAGCAGAGATCAGGGCTAAACGGGGATGGATTCGCATGGAACGTGTATTAGTAATCGAGGATGACCGGGCAGTTCAGAAAGCGCTCAAACGCCTTTTTGAGTCTGAGGGATATGCTGTTGACGTTGCCTCCAATGGGAGCGAAGGACTGGAGAAGTTTCGCGCGATCTTGCCCTCGGCACTCGTGCTGGACCTGCGCCTTCCCGGCGTACCCGGCCAGGATGTATGTCGCGAAGTCAAGCAAGCGGCACCCGGAGTTCCTATCATTATTCTAAGCGCCAAGTCGGAAGTGACCGATAAAGTTTTACTTCTCGAGTTGGGAGCGGACGACTATGTGACGAAGCCGTTCAGTCCCCGCGAACTGCTCGCGCGAGTACGGGCAGCGGTTCGACGGTCCGGGCGAGGCACGGTAGGAGACACATTCAGCTTCGGTGAGATTGCCATAAATTTTACTAAAATGGAACTTACGCGTGGTGGCAAGCCCGTTGCACTCACCGCTCAGGAGTTCAAAATACTGAAATTTATGTCCGAGAACCAGGAACGAGTGGTCTCCCGTGAGGAGCTTCTCAATGAAGTATGGGGATATCAAAATTATCCATCGACCCGCACCGTGGACAACCACATTATGAGGCTCCGCCAGAAGCTGGAGAAGGATCCTTCCAACCCGCTGCACTTCCGGACAGTTCACAGCGCTGGGTACAAATTCGTACGGTAACTCAGGATTTTCGTTGAACGCAGAGCCCAAATCGAGATTCCAGGGCGGGACGGCCATGGGAGGACTGCGCCTGCGGACCAAGTTCCTGCTTTCCATGCTGCTGGTATCGGCGGCCTTGACCAGCACTACCCTCCTGGTAGTTCGGCTCACCGTACAGGATCAAGTCCGGCGCGAGATTCAAAGAGGTCTTGGAACCTCCGTCTTAACGTTCCAGGACTTCCAGCGGCAACGCCAGGAAACGCTGGCTCGCTCTGCGGAGTTGCTCGCGGACCTTCCCAATGTGCGGGCCCTTATGACGACGCGAGACAAGGCCACCATCCAGGACGCGTCTCGTGGCACCTGGCGTCTCGCAGGCAGCGATCTATTCGTCCTGGCCGATCCCTCCGCGAAGATTATGGCGCTACACGCCATCAGTCCAGGGATCACTTCCGAGACGGTTAGCGAATTTGTAGGCGCATCCGTGCGTACGCCTCTGCGATCCGGGGAGTCGAGACACTGGTGGTACGGAGACCAACATCTCTATGAGGTTTTCGTGCAGCCCATTTATTTTGGAGACGCAGAGGAAAACCGGTTGCTTGGGTTTCTGGCGATTGGCTATGAAATCAATGACCGGCTGGCGCAGGATATTAGCCGCGTTGCGGCAAGTCAGGTAGCCTTCCGCTATGGCGGGCGCATTGTAAAGAGCACGCTCTCCCCGGCGCAGGAAACCGAATTACTGCAGCAATCTCAGCTACTGGCGAACGAGGGCATGCTGCGGCCGCCAGAACCCGTGCAGCTGGGAAAAGAGCGATTCCTCGCCACTTCTGTGTTGCTGTCTCCCGCGGCCGCCGAGCCAGTACGCCTGATTGTGCTGAAGTCTTTGGATCAGGCGACAGGGTTCCTCGACAACCTGAACCGCGGATTGTTGGCGCTGGGTTTGATGGCGATCCTGGGAGGGAGCCTGCTGGTGTTCCTGATCTCTCATACCTTCACCCGCCCGCTGGCGAATTTGGTGGACGGAGTACGAGCCCTCGAACAAGGCGATTTCGGTTTCCCGCTGGAATCTCGAGGACAGGATGAGGTTGCGGAGGTCAGTGGGGCTTTCGACCGCATGCGCGCCAGCCTGCAAAGGAACCGCCAACAGCTTCTCGAATCGGAGAGGTTGGCCACTATCGGGCGCATGGCAAGCTCAATCTCGCATGATCTGCGGCACTCGCTGGCAGCCATTGTCGCCAATGCGGAATTCTTGTGTGAGAGCAACTTGACAGGCACGCAACGCGAAGAACTCTATGGCGAAGTTCGCGCGGCAGTCCACCAAATGACGGAACTGATTGAATCCCTGCTCGAATTTTCCCGAACCCGGGAGTCTCTGCGGCCTTCCTTCGGCAATTTGCAGAAGACACTGCAGTACTCGGTGCAGCTCATTAAGGCACACCCGGAATACCATGGAGTCCGCATTGACCTGAGCTGTGACGGAGCCAGCGATGGCTGGTTCGATGCCAAAAAAATGGAGCGAGTCTTCCACAATCTTCTGCTGAATGCGTGTGAAGCTGTTCCGCGCGATTGCGGACGGATTGACTTGTCCCTCCGGCACATGGACGATGGCGTCGAGGTACGTATTTGCGACAATGGTCCGGGTATTGCCGCAGAGATACGGGATCAATTGTTTCAGCCCTTCGTAAGCTACGGCAAAGAAAATGGAACCGGCATGGGGCTTACGGTAGTGCAAAAAATTGTGCAGGACCATGGTGGTGATGTGACGGTAGAGCTGAGTTCAGCGGAGGGTACGGTATTCCGATTGACTCTGCCAATGAAGTCGCTGCCGGGAGGCGCACTTAAGGTGAGGGAAAGCGTGGGATAAGTCTGGCTCGAATAACGTCCGCGCTGGGCGGCCCGCGGAAAAATATAGAACTGGTTTGATCGAAGAAACTTGGATCCAAACCATCACTGATCGAGAGGAAATCGCTCGAGAAAGCCAGGAATTGAGGACCCTATGTGCCGCAGACCTATCCTTCGAGGATTTCATACTTTTGCTTTGATGTTGTTCTCAGTTTGCCTGCTGTCGCCCGGCTGGGCTCAGGACTCCCCGGTGTCCACAGTCGATCAATCGCCCCAGGCGGTCGAGACGTCGCTCCGCGAGCTACGCGAGGAGGTTCGCGAACTGCGGGCAGCTGTTGCAGAAATGCGCACAGAGACTTCTCGTTACCGCGAGGAGGCCAACCAGATACGTCGAGAACTGGAGAGTGTGAGGACGCTTCCGAATAATGCGCAGCCGAACTCCTACGAAACGGCTGTCGGTCTTACCGCCATAACCCAGGCAAATGAGCGAAAGATTTCCTCTACAGACGAGCGGAATATGCAGTCGCTGAAGTCCCAAAACCAAGAGTCTGAGTCTACGGATTCTAAGCAAGCGAGCAATGAAGAGCGAACGGCCAAACTGGAAGAGGAGTATCAACTATTGAGCGGGAAGGTCGATGAGCATTACCAGAGCAAAGTGGAAAGCGCTTCGAAATACCGTGTGCGGCTCTCTGGGATTGTGTTGTTCAATTTGTTCGCCAACAAGGGGAATGTGGAGAATCAGGACTTTCCCAGCGTTGCACTTCCGGTTGCGCTGGGCGACCCCAGTGGCAGCATGGGAGCTACATTGAGGCAGTCGCAGGTGGGACTGGAGGTCTTCGGACCACAGATTGATGGTGCACGGACCAGCGCCGATGTGCAACTGGATTTCGCGGGAGGTTTCCAAAACATCTGGAATGGAGTCAATTCCGGGATGGTGCGCTTACGTACGGCAACCCTGCGCCTCGATTGGGCGAAGACTTCCATTGTGGCTGGGCAAGATGGGTTGTTCTTCTCTCCGCAGACGCCCACCTCCTTCGCATCCTTGGCGGTCCCGGCGCTTACCTACGCTGGCAACTTGTGGAGCTGGACGCCCCAAATTCGAGTGGAGCACCGTTTCATACTCTCGGAAGGTTCCAGCCTTCTGATCCAGGGCGGGATTTTGGATAATCTGAGCGGAGATTTTCCGGCCGACCGCAATTTCCGTCATGCCCAGGAGGGCGAACTCTCGCGGCAGCCAGGATACGGCTCCCGCGCGGCCTGGTCGCAGACCATTTTTGGGCAGAAAGTAACCATTGCCGGCGGAGGCTATTTCGGACGCCAGAACTACGGATTTGACAGGAATGTGAATGGGTGGGCCGCGATGACCGATTGGAATTTGCCTCTTGGTCATCTGTTTTCGTTGAGTGGAAAGTTTTATCGCGGGCACGCCATCGGGGGATTGGGTGCAGCTATCGGGACCAGCGCGGTGTACAACGGCGATCCTAATCTTCCAGCGACTACTATCATCCCGGTGAATGACATGGGGGGATGGTCGCAGCTCAAATTCCGGCCAAGTTCCAAACTCGAGTTCAATACCGCATTCGGGCAGGACAATGCCTTCGCGCGTGATATCCGGTCGATAACCGTGCCGCAAGATTATTTTGGCTCTGTAGTGCGCAACCGGGGCTTCCTGGCCAACGTTATTTCCCGTCCGCGGTCGGACCTGCTCTTTTCCGCGGAATTCCGGCATCTTGGTACCACGACGCTCGACAATAACAATCACACCGCCAATCAGATTAATCTTATGATGGGCGTGCTGTTTTAGGCGGAATGGGCCAGATCGAAAATATGCTGATGCGCTGCTTTGTCTGCGTGGTCTTCTGGATGAGCTCCGCTTTTTTGGCGTGGGCCCAGGAGGTGGTGGTTACCGGCCACGTGGATTTGATCGCTCCCGGAGGCAAGGCATGGCGGGGACGACAGGAGGCCAACACTGCTGTGTGGCTAACTTCAGTGTCGGCCTCGCCGCCGTCGGGTACCTTGGGTAGCGACGGAGTGAGTCCGTTGCTGTCAAAATCGGCTCCGAGGCCGGAGCCCCGCCTTGTGCAAAAGAACAAGAGTTTCGAGCCGCGCGTGTTGCTCATTCCTGCAGGCACGGCGGTCGAGTTTCCGAATCGCGATCCCTTCTTTCATAACGTATTTTCGCTCTTCGAAGGGAAACGATTCGATCTGGGGTTGTATGAGGCGGGTGGGACCCGTGTCGTGCGCTTTGACCGGCCCGGTATAAGTTACATCTTTTGTAACATCCACCCGGAGATGAACGCGGTCGTCATTGCAGTCGCTACCCCCTACTATGGCCTGTCTGACGACGCCGGAAACCTTGCAATTCGGGGCGTTCTTCCGGGACATTATCTGATTCATTTGTGGAACGAACGCGCTTTACCGGGAGCCGCTGAATCTTTGACCCGGGAGGTGGTTGTAACTCAAGAAGGGGCTTCATTCGGGACGATCCGCCTGCCTGTAGCAGCCGGGCCGCAGGCCACCCACAAAAATAAGTATGGCCGCGACTACGACCCGAGCGCGCCCACGAACCCAATTTATCAACAGCCCTGAAGGGCCGCCCGAAGTTTGCATTTCCCTCAACTGTCATTCCCTTCCGCTTCGATTGGTGTCATTATGGTTTGCTCAGGAACCCGTTCACCAGGGGAGGTCCCTGTCAACAGTTCTTCTCGGCAAGCTCGCCGGGGATACCTTGGCACTAGTGCATGAACCAGAGCCCGAAAATCCCGCCTCACGATCCCGACGGCATGACAAGCCCCGACCTCCCCGTGCGGGACTTCAGGGCCGCGCTCAATGCGACACAGACACCGCCACCCGATGGTTCTTCAGCGGACACCTCCGGCGGCTTTTCGTCCGGAGGCCCGTTCGTTTCCCCCGCTTTTGAGCCGGGAAAGAAGTTGGGTGGACGTTTCGAGATTCTGTGCTTGTTAGGCGAAGGCGGTATGGGATCTGTGTACCAGGCGCGCGATGTTGAGCTGGATCGCTTGGTGGCGCTCAAGATAATCCGTACCGACCTGGCAGGGAACCCGGCCATGCTGCAACGTTTTAAGCAGGAGCTAATCCTTGCCAGCCAGGTCACCCACAAAAACGTTGTCCGCATCTACGACCTCGGAGAAGCGGAGGGAATCCGCTTCATCACCATGGAGTACGTGGACGGGGACGACCTTCGCACTCTCCTCAAACAGCGGCACAAGTTCGGGCCGGATGACGCGGTTTCCATCATCGGACAAGTAGGCCGGGCTTTGCAGGCCGCTCATGCGGAGGGCGTGATCCACCGCGATCTCAAGCCCCAAAACATTATGCGGGACCGCGCTGAACGGATCGTCGTCATGGACTTCGGTCTGGCCCGCTCCGTCGACTCCGCGGGCATGACGCAGACAGGTGCACTCGTCGGCACGCTGGAATACATGTCGCCCGAGCAGGCTATGGGGTCCGACCTCGACCAGCGTTCCGACATATTCGCCGTCGGGCTAATCTTTTACGAACTCCTCACGGGTCAAGTCCCTTACAAAGCCGACAGCGCACTGGCCAGTCTGATGAAGCGCACTTCCGAGCCGGTTCTTCCGGCAGTGCAGCTGGATGCCTCTGTGCCCGCACGGTTGAGTGCTATTGTCAGTCAATGTTTGGAGCGTGATCCCAGCCGCCGCTACCAGACGGCGGCGGACCTGGTCCGTGACCTGGAGGTGTGGCGCGCCGCCCCCAGTATTGCGCCGGAGCCACACTCTGTTTCTGCTCCGCGCAGCGTTCAAATCAATCTGGCCCTTCCGGCGAAACGTGGATGGCTTTGGGGGATTGCGGCGGTCCTGGCACTCCTTATCGGTTTTTTTGCAATACCGGCAACTCGGCATTGGATTTTTCCAGTTTCGCCGACTCCGGCTCAGGAGGCCATCGCGGGCATTCCTCCACTCACCAGGGGAAAGTATGTCGCCATCCTTCCGTTGCGCCTTCTGGGGAATGACCAATCCTTGCGTTATGTTGCGGACGGCCTTGCCGAAGCGCTTTCCAGCAAGCTCTTTCAACTCCAGGAGGTTCACGTTGCGTCGACCTCCGCTGTCGAAAAAGCGTTCACTAAAGAGCAGAACGCTGGGAAAGTCGCCCGAGCCTTGGGAGCGAATCTTTTATTTCAGGGTTCAGTGCAGGGAACCGCGGATCGTTTTCGCGTGACACTCGACTTGCTGGATGTAAGCGGAGAAACGCGTGTTTGGAGTCAGGAATTTGACAGCGCTGAAAAAGATCTGCTCGCACTCGAAGATCACATCTATGGCGCTCTGATCGGCGCCCTCGATCTGAAACCCAGCTCTGAGGAGTTCGCTCGGAGTACATCCCACCCCACCGATGACATTGGCGCATACGATCTTTATCTGCGCGGCCGGAACGCGATGCGCGGCTGGCAGGACATTAAGAACGTAGAGGCAGCCATTGACTATTACAACCAAGCTTTGAAGAAGGATTCCCGCTTCGCCGCGGCGTATGCCGGCATGTCCGATGCGTATCTACGGATGTACAAAACGAAAAAGGAAAGCTTGTGGGCGCAAAAGGCCGTCCAGGCTGCACAGCAGGCGGCGAGCCTGAACCAGAATCTGCCGGAAGCCCACTTTGCGCTCGGAAGCGCGTATAGCGCCACGGGTAAGGCACTGGAAGCGATTGTGGAAGTGAAACGGGCCCTTGAGCTCGCACCGAATTCCGACGAAGGTTATCGCCGTCTAGGCGATGCATATCGCGCTCTCGGACGCAAAGCCGAAGCGATCCAGGCCTACCAGAAGTCCGCTGCTGTCAACCCTTACTATTGGGTGAACCAGAACGCTCTGGGCAGCGCCTTGCTGCACTTTGGCGACTACGATTCCGCGCTCCATGCTTTCCGCCGGGTCACCGAGATTGAACCCGACAACGCCGCCGGGTACGAAAATATGGGAAGTGTCCTGTCCAGCCAGGGGAAATACAACGAATCCATCGAGGCCTACCAGAAAGCCATTCAACTGCAGCCTTATTACGGGACATATTCAAATTTAGGAACGTCTTTCTTCTTCCTGAAACGCTACGACGAATCCGTGCAGATGTTCACAAAAGCGGTGGAGATGAATCCGAACGATGCCGTCACCATGGGCAACCTTGCCGACGCCCAGCGCTGGGCGGGCCCGGCCCACCATGAACAATCCCGGGCCACCTATGACAAGGCCACTGCTCTTGCTTACAAAGAGCTGCAAGTGAACCCCGACAACGCGAGTATTCTCGGGTATTTGGCGCTCTATTACGGGAAAAGCGGCGATGGGATACACGCACTGGAAGCCATACAGCGGGCACGCTCGATTGATTCGTCAGCCGTGGAATTGATTTACGACGAGGCCACCGTACAACAGCTTGCTGGCCATGAAGATGCCGCTCTCAAGGCGCTTCGCGAAGCTTTCCAAAAAGGAGCCTCGCCGGACGATGTCAGAAACGACCCGGAGTTCCATGCCTTGTGGGATCGTCCTGGGTTTGTCCGGCTGGCGAATGAATTCAGCAGGAAGAAGTAGTATTTGAGGCGGTGAACAACTTCCGCCGGCGGTTGATCAGAGCCACAATTCCCGTCGCTACCATAGCAACCGTCCCGGTCTCCGGAACGTTGGCAAGACCATTGATCTTCACTCCGGCCGGCCAAGGGCCACAATTGCTTGCGCCTGCGGGACAATGCAACTCAATCCGGAATCCTTTTAGATTCGGAACCCCCGGCAAACTCGCAGACGTTCCTGAAACGAAGATCGACGTGAGCCCGCTCGCGTTGGTGGTGACCTTGCAGGTGGCAAAAATATTTGTTCGGCAGGAGATGGCGCTTGCAGGCACGCCCTTCTCGGTAAGCTTGAGGTTAAACCAGTTCGTGCCTGAAACATTCTTGAAATCGAAAACGCCGCCGTTGTTGGCGGTCGATGTAAGTGAAAAACTCAAACCTACAGACGCGCAGGTGGAACCGCACTTACGATCACGAATGATTACGCCAGGATCGACCACGGTATTCGCAAAGGCTGACGCCGTCGCGATTAGGAAAACCATGGGTAGAAAATAGGATTTCATTGACGCACCTCACCCAGAATTTCGATTCAGCGAAGTGCTGCCTTGGGGGGGAGCAGGTACCAACAACTTCCTGCCGAACCAACACAGCTTGCTGTAAGTATCGCTGCTTGGCGGCACAAGTCAAGCGGGAAGTGAGAGTTACGGCGCAAAAAACCTTGCATGCGGGCCCTGAAATGCAGACTTTTTCATCATTGCGGGATACCGCTACGCTTTTGTCGCAAAAAAGTACAGCTTTTAACTTGCACCTTCTGGACCCTGCCGCATTTTGCTGTCATGATTAGGCGACAACCGACTGGGATATGTCGCCAACACCCATAACCAGCGTCCCTCACAGCACCCCTTCCAGCTCTGGCACGGGAGTGTTCCCGCATCTCCTCGTGGTTGAGGGCGACGCCCAACGCACACTGATCGTGACTTGCAGTCCTTTCACTGTGGGTCGCAAAGCAGACCGTCATCTTGTTATTGGCGACTCCCGCGTCTCCCGCGAGCATGCCGAGATTATTTCCGAGGAAGGCAAGTTTTTCGTAGTGGATGCCGGCAGCCGCCACGGTTCTTTCGTCAACGGACAACGCGTACAGCGCCACCAGCTCCGGAGCGGGGATCGTCTCGAATTCGGCGTTCGTGAAAATATCCACGCGGTGTTTCAGCTAGGGCAGAGCGGGATTAGTCCCGCTCGTGAGTTTCTCGACCAGCTTCCAGGCATGCATGTCTCGACCGACGTCAACGACATGGAAAAGATGACCCTTTTCCTCGAAGGCGCCCGCAAACTTAACAGTGCTGGGGTTCTCGATGAGATTCTCGTGACCCTGCTCGATACGACGCTCAAACTTGTACAGGCCGATAGAGCATACGTTTTCCTCTATGAGCTGGATCGAACGCTCCGGCTGGCAGCTGGCCGCGACGCAGGAGGTGGGACGCTCCTCGACGACGCCACCATCTCGCACTCCGTTTTAGCAGATGCGCTGCGTTCCAATTCTGCGTTTCTTCTGACTGACAATAGTCAGGCCGTTGAATTCGCGGAACGCCAAAGCATTGTCGCCTACGATCTGCGCACGATCATTTGCATCCCGCTGCGCAAGCGCCAGGTTCAGACCGCGCGCGGCCAGAACACGCCTCCTGGCACGGACACCGCTAAGGGAGATGTTCTAGGCGCGCTCTATCTCGATTCGCGTTCCTCCCGCCGCGTTTCCGCCGTCAGTCACGACATACTGCATGCCATCGCCACCGAGGCTACTTCCGTCGTCGAGAGTGCCCGCCTGGTGCAAGCTGAGGAGTCCGCGCGCCGTTATCAGCAGGAGCTCGCCATCGCCGCTTCCATCCAACAGGGCTTGATGGCGGTTACCATCCCGGACGTCCCTTTCGCCCGGATTACCGCCCGCAATCTCTCCTGCAACGAAACCGGAGGCGATTTCTATGATGCCGTCAGAACGGAAGACAAGCTCGCAGTCGTCATTGCGGATGTCTGCGGAAAAGGTGTTTCCGCGGCGCTTTTAGCGTCCACCCTCCAGGGCATGATTTACACGCACCTGGCTGCTGGCATGCCGCTGGCCGACACGGTCAGCGTCGTGAACCGTTTTCTGACACAGAAACGGGTAGGTGAAAAATATGCCACCTTGTTTATCGCCAGAATCGATTGCGATGGTGAGCTGGAGTACGTAAACTGCGGCCACGTGCTGCCCCTGATTATTTCCAAGAGCAGTGCTATGACCGGCACGGAGCCGCGAATCGTGCGTCCGCACGTCCACAACCTGCCCGTTGGATTACTGCCCGATGCGGTTTACGAATGCGGACGCTGCCGCCTTGCTCCTGGCGACCGGCTGCTGCTGGTGACCGATGGGGTGACTGAGGCCGAAAATGCTATTGGCGAATTCTTCGATAACCACCGCCTTGATACCGTTGCCACGATGAGCTCAAGTATGGAGGACATCTTCGCCGCCATAGCCGACTTCTGTGGCGCCACACCGCTCGGAGATGATTGCACCGTTGTAGACCTGCTCTATACCGGAATACGTTAGCGCTCGGAACAATTAGCCCGTTGCCACTGAGTGCGGTGTCAATAAAGTCCTTTCAGTATGTTAGATTCATAGACTGTGGGCGCGTAGCTCAGTTGGTAGAGCAATGCCCTTTTAAGGCATGGGTCGATGGTTCGAGTCCATCCGCGCTCACCACGCAACTCCGCAGGATCCGCCCTGCTCATAGACTCCGTAACTGATTGAAACTACAGAGTACAGAGGGTCTGTGAGATCGATGTTGCCTCGCAAGAGATTCACTCGTTGCGTCCTTTCCTAATGAAAATGGCTTGAATAGACGATGGAGAATGGGGGACGTCATTGTCTAGGACGCGGTCTCCTGACGGTGCCTGACCTGGCGCATGTTTGAGGGCTATCCGATGCCAGGTCTCCCGCGAAATGACGATCACCCCCCAAACCGCACCTGCGCCGCTTGCTCCCAATAGGCCACGCGAAACTCCTGACCCCGTGTACCTGCAAATCCGCGACTTGGTGTATGCCGCATCCGGCATTTACCAGCCGGAAGAAAAACTCTATCTCCTGGTGGACGCTTGCGGGCGTCGCATCAAACATCTCGGACTGTACAACCCGCGCGAATACTGGGATCAACTTAACTTGCCCGTTACGAGCGAAGCCGAAATCCGTCACCTCCTCAACGAAGTCACAATCGGCGAAACCTGTTTCTTTCGCAGTCGGGCGCAGCTCAATGCGTTGCGCAAAATCATCCTGCCAGAGATCACGGCGGAAAAAGTCAAACAGATCACCAAGCGGCTGCGCATTTGGAGTGCCGGGTGCTCAACCGGAGAAGAGTCTTACACCCTGGCCATGAACACGCTGGAAGAAAGCGCGGGCCTGTTGAAGGGCTGGACGATAGAAATCCTCGCGACCGACTTGAATGATCGTTTTATCGAAACTGCTAAAACTGGCATCTATGGCGAATATGCCCTGCGCAATACCACGGACTACTTTAAGCGCAAATACTTCGTGCCGTGTGAGGACAAAAAGCTTCAGGTGCATCCGGAAGTGAAAAAGCTGATCACCTTCACCCGCCTGAATCTCCAGGACGATTCGAAGATGCTCTTTATGAAAGGTATGGACCTGATTTTCTGCTGCAATGTGCTGATTTATTTCGATGCGCCGGCAAAGTCGAAAGCGCTCAACCATTTCTTCAGCAACTTGAATTTGGGCGGTTATTTCTTTCTTGGAACCTCGGAGTCGCTCATGCAGCTGAATGACAAGTTTCGCCCGGTCCATTTTGCTGGAGCGGTCGGATATTGGAAACCACCCCAAAAGCGCTCCAAACAGAACGCCAAACCATGACCTCAGAATCGTTTTTTCTGATTGAATCGATCAGGAATTGTGGTTTGACTCAATTCTGTGTTTGCTTTAGCTTTGCCTTATGCACTTGCTGACGCATAGCCATTACCACCATCCTCATGCTCATGGCGTGCGTGTCAGCGGAAGTGCCGACCTAGAGTAATCCAGCACTCATAGTTAAGGTTCAGCCCGCTGACGCTTCGAGCGCAGCGGGCTTTTTGTTTGCTTCGACAACCTGCTTGAGGAAATGTTACGGGAGAGTATACGGAGATGATCGAGATTGATTTTAGCAAGATGCAGGGGCTGATCCCCGCTGTGTTGCAGGACGCCGACAACGGAGAGGTGCTCATGGTCGGATTCATGAACCGTGAGGCCTACCAACTGACGCTCGAGAGTGGATACGCCACGTTCTTTAGCCGCACGCGAAATGAGTTGTGGAAGAAGGGTGAGACTTCCGGCAATCGCGCCCAGGTCGTATCCATGACCACCGACTGTGATCGCGACACCGTGCTGCTCCGTGTGCGGCTTGAAGGGCAGGGAGTGATCTGCCATGAAGGCACACGCTCTTGCTTCAACCAATCGATTCCCGTTGTCGCAAGCCAGGAGGCGCAGCGATGAAGCTCCGCCTGGGAATTCCGAAGGGGAGCTTGCAGGAGTCGACGCTGCAGCTCCTTGCGCGGGCTGGATTGAATGTCTACACAACGGCTCGTTCGTATTTTGCGGGCACGAACGATGTGGAAATCGAATGCATGTTAATTCGTGCCCAGGAGATGGCTCGCTATGTGGAGCATGGCGCGCTCGATGTTGGCCTCACCGGGCGCGATTGGGTTCTCGAGAGCAAGCTGGAAGTTGTTGCCGTTACCGACCTGGTCTATGCCAAACAAAGCCGGGGAAAGGTGCGTTGGGTGTTGGCAGTGCCGGAAGATTCTGCTTGGCAACGTCCGGAGGATCTGGCGAATTGCACGATTGCAACTGAGTTGGTGGGAGTTACGCGCCGCTACTTTGGAGAACAAAATATTCCGGTGAACGTGGAATTCTCCTGGGGGGCGACGGAAATTAAGCCGCCCACGTTGGCGGACGCTATTGTGGAAGTCACGGAAACGGGCAGCTCGTTGCGCGCGAACCGCTTGCGCATCATCGATACCGTGCTCGAGTCGAACACGCAGTTGATCGCCAACAAAGCATCGTGGACCGATCCCGAGAAGCGGCAGAAGATTGAAAATCTTGCGCTGATGTTGCGGGGTGCTCTGGATGCCGAGGGCCGGGTGGGCCTGATGCTCAATGTACGTCGTGATGATCTGAACGCTGTACTCGCCGTTCTTCCCGCGCTCCAGAAGCCAACAATTGCGACGCTGAGTGACGCCGGGTGGGTCGCAGTGAACACAATTATTGAAGAGGCAACGGCGTGGAAGGTGATCCCACAGCTCAAGCTGGCGAAGGCGGAAGGGATTGTTGAATATCCGCTGAACAAGGTGGTGATGTAAATGCGTGTGCTTGCGGGAACTGAGGCTACGGCTCAGGTGGAACAGTTGGCGAACCGTGTTGGCCGGCTAGCGAGTGTGGAACCGGCAGTTCACAGCATCGTTGCTGAAGTGCAGCAAAAGGGGGATAGCGCGTTGCGGCGCTTTGCCGAGCGGTGGGATGGTTTAGGAAAAAAACAGGCTTTGCGCGTTCCGGAAAGTGAATTGCGGGCTGCGCTGAAATCTGTGCCGCCGGACCTCTTGGATGCGATGCGGCAAGCAGCGGCCAACATCCGCCGCTTTGCGGAAAAGCAATTGCCGAAGGAGTGGATGAGCGGTAGCAGGGGTGTTCGTGCCGGGCAGATTGTGCGCCCACTGCAATCGGTTGGGTGCTACGTGCCGGGTGGGCGATATCCGCTGCCTTCCACTCTGCTCATGACGGTGATTCCCGCTCAGGTGGCTGGCGTGGAAAGAATCTGTGTAGTGTCGCCTCAACCGCGCCCGGAGACTTTAGCGGCAGCCGCATTGCTCGGCGTCAAGGAGTTTTACCGCATTGGCGGCGCACAAGCCGTCGCCGCCTTGGCTTACGGCACCGAGTCCATCAGTTCTGTAAATAAGATTGTGGGCCCGGGGAATCTCTACGTAACCGCTGCAAAAAAACTTGTGGCTTTCGACTGTGCCATCGATTTTCTAGCCGGACCCACCGAAGCTGTGGTCGTTCAGCACACAGGGCGAGCCGACTACATCGCCAGCGATCTGGTGGCTCAAGCCGAGCACGATCCAGAAGCCCTCTCGATTTTCATTACGGCTTCACGTGGTTTGGCGAAACAGGTGGAGAGGGAAGTGCAGCGATTCGCGGAAGACAATTCCATTGCCTACGAGTCTCTCCAGCAGAATGGCTTGATCTTGATTGCGCCTTCTCAGGAGAAGGCGATGGCGTGGGCGAACCGGATTGCTCCGGAACATCTTACAGTCGAGGAGAAAGACCTCGCTTTGGTGCGCAATGCCGGATCGGTTTTCGCCAGCGGGTATTCCGCGCAAGCTGCAGGAGACTACATCGTGGGCCCGAATCATGTACTGCCTACGGCAGGCGGGGCGCGTTCGCGCGGCGGTCTCACTGTGCTCGATTTTCTGAAAGTGATCACAGTGCAGCAACTTTCCGCGCGAGGCGTGCGCCGCATAGCACCCGCAGCGATTCGGCTGGCCGAAGCGGAAGGCCTCGCCGCCCATGCGGAGTCGCTTCGTGTGAGGGTTCGCTATGCTTAAAGTGCGTGATGCTATTCGATCGCTGAAGGAATATCACCCGCCACTCGGGGATCGCTCGGGGCTTCGGCTCGACTTCAACGAAAACACCGTGGGTGCATCGCCACGCGTGCTACGGCGCTTGCAGCAAATCACATTGGAAGACCTGGCTCGCTATCCGGAGCGTGAGCCAGTGGAGGCGCAGGCCGCGGAATTCCTGGGCTTACGACCGGAAGAAGTGTTGCTTACCAACGGCGTGGATGAAGCCATTCACCTGCTTTGCGAGGCATATCTCGAACCCGGGGATAAAGCGATCATTGTTGTGCCGACCTTTGCCATGTACGAAATCAGCGCCGCTGCCACCGGTGCTCGTGTGGTCCGTGTACCGGCGCTGGAGGACTTTGGTTTTCCATTGGAGCGTGTGCTGGCTGCCGTTACTTCGCAAACGCGCTTGATTGCTGTCGCCAATCCGAACAATCCGACCGGTACGCTTGCGTCTGCTGAGGACCTGGCGCGAATTGCGAACGCTGCTCCGCAGGCGGCGGCATTGGTCGATGAAGCATATTTCGAATTTTGTGGACAGACTCTGCTGGCCGCCATCCGGAGTTTTTCCAACGTCTTCGTCGCGCGAACGTTTTCTAAAGCCTACGGGTTAGCGGGGCTGCGCGTGGGAGTGCTGGCCGGTCCGAGTGAGCAAATGCGCATGGTGCGGCGAGTGTGTTCTCCGTATAACGTGAATGCCGCAGCGTTGATCGCACTGCCCGAAGCCCTAGCCGATCAGGAATACGTTCGGCAGTATGTGTGCGAGGTCCAGCGCGGACGTGAACGTCTTGAGTTGGAGTTCCACAATCGCAATATTCTTTATTGCCCCAGCCAGACGAACTTCGTATTGGCGCAGATCGGGCCGGGGCACGTGGCGTTTGTCGCTGCGATGAAGCAGCGCGGAATTCTGGTGCGCGACCGATCTTCCGATCCGGGGTGCGAAGGCTGGGTACGAATCACGCTTGGTTCCGAGGCGCAGACGGAAAGGCTACTTAGCACGCTTCGCGAAGTGCTCACGGAGATGAAAATTGCGCCGGAGGTAGTGGCATGACGCGAGGAGGTATTCGAAAGGCCCACATCGATCGACGGACCAATGAGACGTCTATCGAATTAAGTCTCACTATCGATGGCCAGGGCCAGTATCAAGTTTCAACGGGAATCCGATTCTTTGATCACATGCTGGAGCTGTTTGCTCGCCACGGTGGCTTCGATCTGCAATTGGACGCCAAGGGAGATCTCGATGTGGACCAGCACCACACCGTGGAAGACGTCGGCATTGCGCTGGGTGAAGCGTTTGATAAAGCGCTGGGCAATAAGCTGGGCATCTTGCGCGCAGGGTATTTCGTGATGCCGATGGACGAGACGTTGGGATTGGCAGCCGTCGACTTTGGTGGCCGGGCCGTGGCAGTTGTCGATACCAAGGTCCGACAGCGCCTGGTAGGCGATCTGCAAACGGAGTTGGTGCACGACTTTTTTGAGGGCTTTGCTCGGGGAGCGCGGGCCAATGTCCATGCGCGGGTTCTTCAAGGACGCTCTAGCCATCACAAGATTGAGGCTCTGTTCAAGGCTTTTGCGCGTGCGCTCCGGGCCGCATGCTGGCGGGATCGGCGCTTGGCCAAAATGTTGCCGAGTACGAAAGGACTGCTGTGATTGCGATTGTCGATTATCGCGCAGGGAATCTGACTTCGGTGAAGAAAGCTCTGGATCGCGTTGGCGCCGAGTCGTTTGTTACATCCGATCCAGAAGCGATTGCGGATGCGGAAAAAATTGTTCTTCCGGGTGTGGGGCACTTTGCCGCGACGGAAGTACTCGCGACAAGTGGGATGAGAAGTGCGCTTGAAGATGCAATCCGGCGCCAGGTCCCATTTCTGGGAATTTGCGTCGGGATGCAATGGCTTTTTGAATCAAGTGAGGAATCGCCGGAGACCCGCGGTCTTGGGATCTTCACCGGCGAGTGTGCGCACTTTCCGGAGGAAGTAAAGTCTCCGCACGTGGGCTGGAACGATCTGCTGCTGGAAGGTTCTTCGCGGCTGCTGGCGGGTGTACCGCAAAATAGCTTTGTCTACTTTACGCATACTTATCGAGCTCCAGTTGTAACCGGATCGGTGGCTCGATGCGAGTACGGAGGTGCATTTTCCGCTGTCGTTGAACGCGGCCAGGTCTTCGGTGTCCAGTTTCACCCAGAGAAATCCGGTGAAGTGGGGCTCACGATTCTGCGGAACTTCTGCGAGCTTCCATGCTGACGCGGCGAATCATTGTTTGCCTGGATGTGGATGCCGGCCGTGTGGTGAAAGGTGTGCAATTTGTCAAGCTGCGGGATGCTGGCGATCCCGCCGAGTTGGCCGCGGCACACGCCCGTGCTGGAGCAGACGAAATTGTTTTGCTGGATATTGCAGCAACTTACGAAAAGCGCGCTACGTTGCTGGAAACCGTTCGACGTACTGCACGCGAGCTCATGATCCCGTTTACGGTGGGCGGAGGTATCCGCACAGTCGAGGACGCCGCGGCGGTCTTTGATGCTGGAGCCGATAAGGTTGCCGTGAATTCCGCGGCTATCGCGGATCCATCGTTGATCACGGAGATCGCGGGAAGGTTTGGGTCTCAGGCGGTTGTGGTTGCCATCGACGCGCGTCGAGCCGCAAACGCGAGCGGATCGGGCTCACACTTTGCGGTCAAGAAGACAGGCGGCCGTGACTCTACAGGAAAAGATGCAGTGAACTGGGCTCGGGAAGCGCAGGAGGCAGGAGCTGGGGAAATCCTGCTGACCTCAATGGACCGCGACGGAACCAAAGATGGCTTCGATACGAAAATGACGCAGGCTATCGCGGCGGTTGTACAGATCCCGCTCATTGCATCTGGAGGCGCCGGTTCCATGCAGCACTTTGTCGACGTCTTTGGAGAGGGCCGCGCCGATGCCGCGCTGGCCGCATCAATTTTCCACTTCGGCCTGATCCGCATGGCGGATCTGAAACAACATTTGCAAGCAAACGGAATTTCGGTGAGGTGGCCATGTTAGTTCCCGCCATGGATTTGATGGACGGCAAAGTCGTTCAACTCGAGCAGGGAAAGAAGAAAGTGCTTGAATATGCCGATCCGGAACCGTGGATCGAACGGTTTTCGTCATTTTCGCTGGTGCATCTCATCGATCTGGACGCAGCCATGCAGAATGGAGATAACCGGGCGCTGGTGCAGAAGCTCGTGAAGAGACTGCCATGCCAGGTGGGTGGCGGAGTCCGCACGGTGGAGACGGCTCGTGAACTGCTTAAAAGCGGCGCCCGAGCTGTGATCCTGGGGTCAGCCTTGGTACTCGACGGTGAACCCCACATTGAACTGGCTCGCGAGCTTGCTTGCGAAGTTGGCAATGATCGCCTCGTTTTTGCGGTGGATGCAAAACAGGGCAAAGTCGCCACCGACGGATGGCGCAGCAGCACGCTCCTAACACCACTCGCTTTGATGCAAGCGCTTGAGCCCTGGTGCGGCGCCTTCCTTTATACCTCCGTGGACGGCGAAGGCTTGATGGGAGGAATTCCGTTGGAGCCTGTGCGGCAGCTACGCTCCGCAACTGTGCGCCGCCTGTTTGTTGCTGGGGGCGTTCGCAGCGATCGCGAAGTGACCGAACTCGATGCCATGGGAGTGGATGCGGTCGTGGGCATGGCGCTCTATCGTGGACAGCTTCAGGCTGTGCCTGTTCCGGATGTGTCGGAGAAATAACGCAGCCAAGGCGGCGGACAGGAGTGTCCGCCCTACACGGCCTGTGCAATGTAACGATTCGCGCGCAAAACAAAAAACCTCCAGTCCGGCAGAGAAGCCGGACTGGAGGCTAGTGTTACGGCGGGCTTAACTTGCAAAGTGTTTAGTCGTCTGAATCCGGAGCGTCGCCGCTAACCAGCTTCACCGCAGAATCATAGAGATCCTTCTGCGCTTTCTTGTAGCTGGCCGTACCCAGCATCTTGTTCTTGGTGGCTGTTTCACGCAGCTTATCGGCTTGCATGACCAAGCGTGTGAGTCCACCTAGGCGGCGGCTGTCGCGATCCGGAGCCGACGTATCCAGGTGGCTGACCAGTGACCAGATTTTCGCACCTTCGACGGACATGCCGGCTGGCGCCGCGACGTTGAAGGTGATATCGCTGGCCGTAATGCCGTTGAAAGTGGATTGGAAGAAGTCGCGCATGTCGGTCGCGAATAGATCCCCCAGATTGTTGGGAGGCAGTCCGAGCAAAAGCTCTTCCGTTTTCACGATAGAGGCGGTCGAGTAATGCCGGGTTGCAGCAAAGCCGGGCTTGGCAAACGGGCTCACGACGATGACGGGAGTCCGGTGCGGGTGGATGTGATCCAGTGAAGACTGCGCGTCGTCATAGCTGATGAAGATCGCGCTGCCGGTATTCTTGACTGAGTCGTAGTACACCGGGCTGTTCATGATGTGCTGCACCACCATGCCAAGGCCTACGTCCCCATCCGCAATCTGTGGCAGAGGACCGTTGGGCACAAGAGCTGCGTTGGGAGCTTGCACGCCGCCGGTGTGATCGTTGGGCTGGTACAGGAAGATGTACTGAGGAAGCGTGCCGGCACCCACCATGCGGTCGAAGTCTGCATTAAACTCCGCTGCGCGGCGCTGATCCGAGATGTTGAAGTTGTATCCCGGATAGTGAAGGTCCATACGGGCTTCCCCGTTCTTGTTGTTGGTTCCAAGGATCGCCAGAATCGGCTGAGCCATGAAGTAGGACTGCCCCAGTCCGCCGTTGGTGGTAGGTGTTGTCGTATCTCCACCGTTCACCAGCGGGTTGCTGGTGACGGTGAAGTTGTCCGCCTGCAGCGTAGGGTACCCAAGGTTGCCGCTGTCGGGATCGTTCACAGTGGTCGGCTTGCTGGTACCTGTGTCGGTTCCCTGGATGCGCGCGAAACCAGCATAATCCTTGAAGCTGATATTGTTGCGCGCGGCGTTATTGAAGATGTAACCGTTGTACGGATAGTCCTCAGGTTCAAAGTTCTTGTTCACGAGCAGACCGCGGCCGCCCTTCACAAGGAGTGTTTTCTCCGTGTAGTCGCTAGCCGTCCCGGACATGGCGAATTGGTGACCAGCATCGCTTTCTTCCGAGTCGGAATAGTAGTTCACGCCGGTCGCGAACGCCGAAGCCAAGGCTTGTGTGTTCAACGAAACGCCCGTGTACTGTCCATTCGTGTACGTTGAGCCGTCGACGTTGTTGAAGGTGGTTCCAGCAAACAAGCCGAAGTGTCCACCCAGGTTGCCCAGCATGGAATCAAACGTCTTGTTCTCGTGCATGATGAAGAAGACGTGCTTGATCCGAGCCGAAGCCGTGCCACCTGCAGGAACAACGCTGGTGTCAGCCGGCGTGTTCATCGCAAAGTTGTTGTTAACCACGGTCGTGTTGTCGACCGTGTAGCTGGTTAAGTCGACCTGCTGCAAGCTGCCGAAGATATAGTTGCTGTCCACACTCGGATCGGAAGCCAAGCCCGAAGGACCGCTTGCCGTCGTCGTGTCTATGGCTGGGTTAATATCTTCGCCCACACCTTTCGCATTAGCAATGTAGAGGAAGTGACCATCAGGGCTGACGTTCACCGCAGTCGGATACCATCCTGTCGGAATGCGTCCGATGAGCGTCGCGTTCGTGGGGTCGGTGGTGTCAAACACTGCAACCGAGTTCAATCCCGCTTCGGCGACATACAGTCGCGTTTGGTCGGGAGAGACCGCCAGCGCGTTGGGGTAGGTTCCCCTTGGAGTTGTTTGACCCATCGCGTTATTTTTGAGGCTGATGGAAATCGGATTCAGGTCGATGTCCGCGAGACGCGCCCCGTTGTTCAGATTGATCCGCGCCAATTTATCGGTGTTGGTCTGAGCGATGAAGAGAATTTCGTCCGTTGCGCTTTTCACCGACGCCATGGCCGAAGGATGCGTGCCGCCAACCTTCGTGTTGATGTCTGGGGTAGTGCCGATATAGCGTGCGCCCTTCACCGTCATAAGCGAGGCGAAGCCTTGGGGCACGGTGAGGGTGGTGAGGGAAGAGCTTTGGGGCAAAGGTCCAGTGCGGCTAACCGGTGGAAGATAGAAGCCGTCCGGCTGGGTACCCAGCGAGCCCAACGCCACCAATTTGCCAGCGCCATCGTAGGTTGGGTTTTTGAATTTGTAAGCCATGACCCCCCAGTTGGAAACCACAACGCGCTGGCTATCCGACCGGACTGTCACACCGTACGGGAAGTACCCTACGGGCAATTGAGCTAGGATGCCCTTGGTCTTTGCGTCAATGGCCGCTATGCTGTTGTCACCATTGCAGGCAACGTAGACGGTGCGTCCATCCGGAGAGACCGCCAGGCCAGCTGGGAACGTAATCTGTGCCCCTGTGGTGCGGCTGATTTGCGACGGAGCAGGCGGCAGGTTACCGCTGCCATCGGGCGTATTCAGGGCGGCACCAGGAACATAGTTCGAAACAAACCCCGCGGTACCCGGCGTAATGGGGAAGATCTTGATGCTGGCAGGAGTCCCTGCGGTCAGTACGCCTGCTGTGGAAAGTGAGTAGAGCTTCACATCGTTGTCAGGACCGCCCGAAGCCCAGATCGTGTAAGGGCCTGTGCCTGTAGCTTGCATCCCGACAAAATAGCGTGTCGTGGATTTGAACTCCGAGACCACAGTGAACGTTGTGGTGTCAATAACGGTCAGCGTGTAACCGCCCTTGTTGATGGAACTCTGGTACGACGAGAGGGTGCCCTCACGTTCGTCGTCGTCGCTGGTCACGATGAAGTGGCCGTCTGGGGTGATTGCCATTCCCAACGGATTCATGCCGATTTGAATGCTGGTACCGGCAGGGGTAACTTTGCGGCCGTTCGGCAGAACGCCAGCATAGTAGCTGCCCAGCTTGTTGGGGCCAGCCTGCAACTCAGCGGCGGAATAGTTCGGGTTGGGGTCCGAACTGCCGTACACCGGAGCGGTCACCGTGCCCCAGTTGGAGTTCGTGATTGTGACTGACTGTGCAAACAAAAGACCGGAAGATAGCATTACCGCTACCGCCGGTCTCAGGAAGCCGATTGCCGAAGCGGCAAGTCGGCGCGGAGAAATCCGCAATCCAAAAAGCTGAAATTTCACAATTGCCTCCGAGAGGTGCGGTCAACTAGTAGACGTAGTAGCACCCGTTGGAAGGGTGCTCCCTTAAGGTTTCTATAGAGTCAAGTGGATGTTAAGAGTCTGTAAATTTCAACAAAGCCTTTGGATATCTGCGCTTGCTGGTATGCAAAGGTTTGCAGCCATTCGCGGAACCTGACCCGAGAATCAGCTTCCAGCTAGCTCGGGGATCTTCGCTTGCGAAGCTGAGAGGCGGGATGTCACCAACTCGATATCAGCCCTGGCCATAGCGCAACAGGCCCTTGATAGTGTAAAAATGCAGGGTCGGGTTGGCTCATGCGGAAGTGCTTTTGAGGACCGAAGGCATCCTTCCGGGATGTGAGACTTTCAAAGTCTGAGACGCTACGGTAGTCACCCGGGACAGAATGGGGAAATAGACCACGGTATGGATCAATTCCGCCGGATTTCAGAAAACGACCAAGCTCAGTCCTCACACTCATTAGAACGTGAGGAGAGGCGTTCTCAGAACCGGAAGGAAGGAGTCCTCTCCCGGATCGAAGATATTACGTACAAAGTGTTGCGCAAGCACGACCCACAGC
Source organism: uncultured Acidobacteriaceae bacterium (assembly GCA_964619065.1). Lineage (GTDB taxonomy): Bacteria > Acidobacteriota > Terriglobia > Terriglobales > Acidobacteriaceae > JANXUC01. The sequence goes on from CAZUCC010000006.1 coordinate 85,672, forward strand.
CGTAAGACGGAGGCCGCGACAGCAAGACACTCCGGCTCGGATTGTTCACTTCGAGGGCTTATTCGGCCCGCCTTATCCCTTCACGTACTGCACGCCATATTCATACTGACCGTCTTCTAACTCTTTTCTCCACGCGATACGTCCTGACACGAAGATGTTGGCTGCTCCCGGTGTGTAAGGGACCGCAAAGTGTATCCAGCCATTCACCTCGAAGATACGGGTTCCGCGGAAGCTCATGCCCCCGCGGGATACATCCAAAACAGAAACAATTTCCTCCCCACCGCCGGGTTCCTGGATACAGGCCACCGTTTTCATCTTCGTGCGGATATGTTTCCGGTCCTGGAGAATCCTGCCTCGAGGGCCGGTTTGCTCGGGCTTGGTTTCAGTGAGAACGGGTAGCCATAGCACGGTTCGACCGCATGTTTCGCAGGCGTGGGAAAGCCGCTGGTTCGCATCAAAAACGCGAAACTCGATTTCGTTCAATGCAAAGATGACTTTCTTTCCGCACTGGGAACACTTCAGTAGAGTTCGCGCCAGCGAATCGTCCGTCTCGACCAATGCTGGAAAAGAGATACCCCAGAAATCTGGAACGTCCTCGGTGAACGCGATTCCATATACATGGTAACCAGTCCGAATGCCCAACTGTCCCAGGATGCGGGCCTGTACCGAGATGTCCAAAGCGCGCCGCCGCAAGCTCACTGGATGCTCAGAAGACGCGCGGCGGGAGAGCACAACGCTAGCGCCGTGCCGGCTGACCATTTCGGTGTGGCAAGATTCCGTAAAACGAATACCGGCCAGGTCGATTCCATAGAACTCAATCGGGATCGCGACAACTACACGGTCGCTTCTGCGCCGCCCTATGCCCGATGCTTCTTCCGTGCGCAAAGGTGTCTCGGGCGCCTGGGACGCAGCCGCTCCCCCAGTTCCCACGGAAGACGTTTTTCCCGTGGTAGGTTCGTGCTTGACGCCATCGGGAGTTGAATCAGCCATGCTCGATGAGCTCTCTGAAATCCGGTATTGCAACTCCAGAGGATCTGGATGGATCCGGAACTTTCCATAAAAATCTTAGCTGGCTTTGCCCCTGAGGATGCTCTTACGATTGGCCGTAGGTTGCCCCGAAGGTCTGTTTCTTTGCGGATGCCGCTGAGTAGTCATAAACCGCATTGAAGCTGTTAGTCTGAAGCTGGACGTTTTTTCAAGTCATTTTTTGGTTGAGTCATGCCCTACGATGCAATCTTGGTGGTCTCGTTTGGCGGTCCTGAAAAAGAAGCCGATGTTCTGCCCTTTCTGGAGAATGTCCTGCGCGGGAAGAACGTTCCCCGCGAGCGGATGCTCAGCGTCGCCGAACACTACCGTCACTTCAATGGCAAAAGCCCCATCAACGAGCAGAACCGGAAGCTTATTGCCGCCCTCGAAAAAGAGTTGGCGCAACACCAGCTGAAGCTGCCCGTCTACTGGGGGAACCGCAACTGGCACCCTTTGCTTCCGGACGCGCTCAACCAGATGAAGGAGGACGGCGTGAAGCGCGCCCTTGCATTTGTGACCTCTGCCTACAGTTCCTACTCCGGTTGCAGGCAATACCGGGAGAACATTGCAGCCGCCAGCAAAATTGTGGGGGAGGGTGCTCCAGATATAGATAAGTTACGTGTTTTCTTTAATCACCCCGGATATATTGAAGCCATTGTTGATTACTCTTCCGAAGCCTTTCGGCGACTTTCCGAGGCCGAGCGCCCCCGCGCTCAATTGGTATTCACGGCCCATAGTATCCCGTTGTCGATGGCGCAGGGGAGCCGGTATCAGCCGCAGTTGGAGGAGGCTAGCCGCCTGGTCGCGGAACGCTTGGCAGTCGAGCGCGGCGGTCGCGCTGATTTCAGCCTCGTCTACCAGAGCCGTAGTGGCCCGGTCTCGCAGCCTTGGCTTGAACCTGACATTCTCGATTTCCTCCGACAATACAAACAGAAAGGTGGGATCGGCCCTGTCGTCGTTGTTCCCATTGGTTTTGTGTCGGATCACATGGAAATCCTCTACGATCTCGATACGGAAGCGCAGGCTCTGTGCAGGGAGCTAGGGCTGCGCATGGTGCGGGTTCCGTGCGTTGGTACGCACCCACGCTTCGTGCAGATGATCCGGGAACTTGTCGTTGAAAGGATGGAAGCGGAGCGCATGGCGGAGCAGCGAGGAGCGCACGATCCTGTGCGCCTCGCGCTCGGTGTGCTCGGTCCTGGTCATGACGTGTGCCCAGCAGATTGCTGTCCCGCCCCGCAGCGTCCGCCAGTGCCTGCGAGGGCCTGAGAATCGGGATGAGTGGTAACCATGATTCGCTTCAACAAGACGACGTGCGGCAACCTTGAGAACGCCCTGCAACGGGAATGGCTCGAAACCAATGGCCTTGGCGGATTCGCCTTGTCCACCATTGCCGGTCTGAATACACGCCGTTACCACGGCCTGCTGGTGGCAGCGACCCAGCCTCCGGTAGGGCGGATGGTGCTTTTATCGAAGCTGGAAGAAACGGTAACGGCTGATGGCCTGTCGTTTGAGTTGTCCGCTAATCAATATCCCGGTTCTATCCATCCTCGTGGATTCGAGTTCCTCCAGGAGTTCCACCTCGATCCCTTCCCGACGTTTGTTTTTGAAGCGGGAGGCATGCGAATCGTCAAAACTGTCTTCATGATCCACGGCGAGAACGCAACCGTCGTGCAGTACGAACTTACGAGTTTCCCAAGCGGGAAGGCTGTCCAGCTAGACCTGCGCCCGCTCATCGCGTTTCGTGACTACCATGGACTAACGCGGGAGAACGCTAAGCTCAATCCTGCGGTAGCGATGGAATCGGGAATGGCTAGCGTGAGTCCTTACTACGGGTTGCCCCCGCTTTACCTGGCGCACAATGCCCGTCACATCAACACAGAAGGTGTCTGGTATCGTGACTTCCAGTACGAGGTGGAACGCGAGCGGGGGCTTGAATTTACCGAGGATCTCTTCAATCCGTGTACTTTGCAATTCGATCTGGCGGCCGGTCCGGTCACTGTCATTGCCTCTACTCGACGATTTGATGTGGGCCTTGGCGGCCAGATTCGGGCGGCGGAGCGCGCCCGCCGGGAGCTTACTGTTGCGCAGGCGCCCGACTCGGACGAGATCACCAAGACTCTCGCCGTGGCTTCCGAGCAATATATCGTGGCACGACAGAGTGAAAAAACGGTGATTGCCGGGTATCCCTGGTTTAGCGATTGGGGCCGCGATACGATGATCTCACTGCCTGGGCTTGCGCTGTCCACCAGGCGCTTCGACGTAGCCCGAGGCATTCTCCGCACGTTTGCCCAGGCCGCCAGCCAAGGCATGCTCCCTAATCGTTTCCCCGACGCAGGGGAAGCACCCGAGTACAACACCGTCGACGCTACTCTCTGGTTCTTCGAGGCCGTGCGGGCCTATCTCGCCGCGACCGGGGATAGTGCTTTTGTACGCACGGAGCTTTACAACTGCTTGGTGGATACGGTGGCCTGGCACATTCGAGGTACACGCTACAACATCAAGGTCGATATCGACGGTCTGCTCAGCGCTGGAGAGGAAGGCGTTCAGCTCACCTGGATGGATGCCAAGGTTGGCGACCATGTCATCACGCCACGACGGGGAAAGCCCGTTGAAATTCAGGCTCTCTGGTACAACGCGTTGAGGGTCATGGCGGATTTGGCCGCCGAATTCGGCGATGTCCATGGACAGAAACGCTACAGCACCATGGCGGACCTAACGCGCTGGAGCTTCAACCAGGTGTTCTGGCGAGAGGAATCAGGCTGTCTCTATGACGTAGTCGATGATTCGAGGACAGATGGCCAGGTGTCTGATGCACATAAGGACGTCTCCATCCGGCCCAATCAAATTTTCGCTGTCAGTCTCCATTACACCATGTTGACGCGCGAGCGTGCGCAACGCATCGTCGAATCCGTGCGCGAGCATCTGTTGACTCCCTACGGTCTGCGTACACTGGCTCCCAGCGATCCTCAATATCATGGCCGCTATGCCGGTGGTCCCGCGGAACGTGACAGCGCGTACCACCAAGGCACGGTGTGGCCCTGGCTTATGGGGCCTTTTATCACTGCATATTTAAGGGTCAACGAGAGGAGCGACGCCGCCGTGCAGCAAGCGGAAGATTGGCTGTCGACGTTGGAACTTTATTTACTGGATCAAGGTGTCGGGCAGATTCCCGAGGTTTTCTCAGGAGATCCGCCGCATCTTCCCGGCGGATGCATGGCGCAAGCGTGGAGTGTTGCCGAACTCATACGGGTGAGGATGGAAGGCAAGCTGGCGGGATAGGCCTCGGCCTCCAGGAGTGGACTGCGAGGCTAACGGAAGAAAGTCTTACCTTCCGGCGGCATGCGCCCGGCTCGAACCAGAATGCATCGCGGCCACCAAGCTCAAGAAGTGCTGTTCGAACGTCACGTGCGGTCGTTGCCGGAATATCTCTGGATACGAGCGAATCGCAATCATAAATAATTTCGCGTCCACATGGACCATGTCGGCTGGTTTCCGGCCCTGCGAAGTTCTGAGATTATGCTGCACAGAAAATCTCCCCTTACAAATTCGGTGATGCCCATCACTCGATCAGCAGTTACAGGGGGAGTTGAGCAAGTCGTGTTTCACGCAGAAGCACTTCTCGTGTACTTGTCTCGAGGAAGTATGGAATCTGAGTAAGCGCGAGTCTATGCCCCAGGGGTGGGGGAGTCAATGGCCCCGGCGTGCCAGAACTTAAAGAGCCTCATGGAACGCGTCGGGAATGTCGAACCGCGGGACTAAAGTCCGCAAAATTGGTGGCGTTTTTTGCGGCGCTGAAAGCGCAACACCTACCCAAACAAAACTTATTGAGAGGTCGCCTGACAAGTACTGAAGTGATATGGTTAATAGCTTTTGATTCAGCATTTAAGAGCTGACATCTTCAGGAGTTTCACGAGGTATTTACGTGCGCCCTATCTTTAGTCGCGCACGACGGCGGGAGCCATTTCCAGGTCGAGAAAGCTTAAGCGGTGGCTGCGAATTGTGGCCAGACCGGCCACCAGAGCCAGAGCCGCATATGCCAGCGCGTCCGGCACTCCAACCTTGGCTGCCACGGCACCCCAAATTGTGCTCCCCACTGCCATACCGCCTTGCAGAACCAGTAAGTACATGGAGAGGGATCGTGCTCGCACCCAGGGCGGCGCCATGGTCTGAGCCGCATAATTCAGCGAAGCCAGAATGCCGATCCAAGCCGTGCCTCCGATAAACATCGCTAGGCACAGCGGGCCGAGCTGATGCAGACGTCCGGAGGCGAACGTCACGACGGCTAAAACACCGATTGCGCCCGCAATTAATCCATCGAGCGCCAAGTGGGGTCGCAGGCGCGGCAGAATCACAGCACCCGCCAGTGCACCAACGCCAAAACAGCCGACCAGAATTCCGAATCCAGTCGAACCGAAGGGGTGTGCCAAGAGCGGCATCAGAGCCCAGATAGCCGTCGCCGCCAAGCTGAACACGGCAGTTCGCACAAGCACGGACTGGACTACCACAGACTGACGCACGTAGCGAAAGCCTTCGAGAACTGATTCCAAGATGCGAGAAGAGATACGAGGCGACTCGGCCACTGGTGCGGGTGGGCGTTTCCATCGGTACAGGAAAATGATGACGCCGAAAAATGAGAGCGCATTCAGGAGAAATGCCGTTCCCGACCCAGCTGCGGCGATGACCAAGCCGCCGAGGGCTGGTCCGATGGCGCGTGCCACGTTGAAGCCCGCCGAGTTGAGTGCCACGGCAGCGGCATGATTTTCGCGCGAGACCACTTCTGGCGTGATTGCCTGCCAGGCAGGATCGTTCATTACGGAGCCAAGGCCGAGTAGAAACGTGAATAGCAACAGCGTCTGCGGAGCTATGCAGTCCGTCAGCGTCATCAGCCCGAGCGAACCAGAAGCCAGCACCATCCACCACTGGGTGAAGAGTAAAAGACGGCGGCGGTCCATCATGTCCGCGATCGCACCTGCGGGCAGCATCACCAAAAATACGGGCAGGGTTGCCGCCGTTAAGACCATTCCGACCATGAACGGCGACATGGTCAGTTGCGTCATTAACCAGCCGGCCCCGACGTTCTGCATCCACGTGCCGGTGTAGGAGATGACGGCCGCGATCCAGAGCGAGCGAAACAGCGGTTCCCGCAGCGGGGCCAGAGCGGAGGGCTGTGGGGCTTGCGGTACGCTCGTGACTTCGCTGCTGGTTGCCATTGCTTTAGCCCTCAGCCACCCTAGCGTGCGCCGTGTTCGTGAAAGGCCACTCCCGTCCACGCCAGGCTCGAATGAAGTAGATGATCAAGCCCGCGATCAGAAGAACGGCAGCATAGCGAATTTCGCGTAGTGCATTGGGCCGCTTAAAAAGAACAAACAGAAAACCTGCGGAGGCGAACAGGGCCGGCAAAGGAAAGAGCCACATACGGAACGGACGCGGCAGCTCTGGACGACGAATGCGCAATATAATTACGCCTACCGCTTGCACGAGGAACTGCAACAGGATGCGAATGACCACGAGTGCGGCTATCACGTCCGCGAGGCGCAAGAAACAAAACAGAGCGGCAACACATCCCAAAACCAAGAGTGAGACATGCGGAAAGTGGTGCTCCGGATGTACTTTCGCGAGCGCACGGAAATAGTTGCCATCCGCCGCTGCTGCGTAGGGCACGCGCGAATAGCCGAGGAGCAGGGAAAAGACGGAGGCAAACGCCGTCCACATAATTAATCCAGTGGCAAGATACGCTGCCCAGTGTCCATACACTCGCTGCATAAAGACCGAAATAATGAAAAAGTGCGTATCCGATTTCGATGTGGCGACCAGCTCCTGCCACGGAATCACACCCAGGATGCTGATGTTCATCACAATGTATAGACACGCAACCAGGAAAATGGAAAGCAACAATGCCCGCGGAATATTTTTCTCTGGATTGCGTACTTCGCCGCCTAGAAAAGCAACGTTGTAGTAACCCCAGTAGTCGTAATTGGCGATGAGCATGGCAGCGCCGAGCCCTGTGAAGAAGCTGGACGACAGATGAAACGCTCCCGACGGAAAGCTGAACGCAAGCTTCGGATCGAAATGCGTGATCCCGGCAAAGATGATCCAAAACACAGTTCCTAGAACGACCGAGAAGAGAACTTTGGACATCCATCCAATGTCTGTGATCTTGCGATAGAGCAGGAAGACGGCCAATAAGCATGTGGCGATAGCCAGAAAGGTCGCGCCATTCACCAGCCAATTCACCTGAATCGTGCCAAGAAACCCGAGGGAGAGGTGAGCTTCACGCGCCGAGTAGACCGTTGCAAGACGGGGCCAAAAGTAGGATGCATATTGTGACAACCCAATGCAGCCCGATGCAATCGACAAGGGCGCGCTAAACGAAAGCTGCCAGATAAAGAGGAAGGACAGGAGGCGCCCCAGACTCTTGGGGCCGTAGATTTCATTGAGGTAGCGGTAGGAACCACCCGCTCCAGGAAAAGCTGCGCCGAGTTCCGCCCAGACCAGACCATCACAGACGGCGAAGAACGCGCCTAGGATCCATCCCAGCATAGCTTGCGGGCCGCCCATTGCTCCGACAATCAGCGGAATGGTGATGAACGGGCCCACGCCGATCATGTCGATCATGTTGAGCGCAGTTGCACTCGATAGGCTGATGCCACGAACGAGTTCCGCAGGTTGCGGCGTCGGTGGCGTGGCGGGAGTCGACGCGGAGGATGCGGGCATTCGATTAGTTTGGCGTGGTTTTGTTGGCTTGCGACGCGGGCTCGTGCCCTGCGCTCAATAGATTCACATAAAGACGCACGGCTCCAGGCACTCCCGCGGGCAATTGGCGAAAGAACGCATATCCCGTGTAGATATAGACACCCTTACCGTATTGAGCGCGCAGCAGGCCGCCTTTCTGTAGCGCTTCGCCGGGGTCGTTGCAGGCGAGCAGAGGTTTGAAGCTGGAATCCCATGTTTCCATAAAGTAGAGGCCGCGTTCTTGCACCCAGCCGTCGAAATCCTTTGTCGTGATTTCGTTCGGATAGTGGAATATTCCGTCCGCGGGGGCAAGAATCTGAATCGGCGCTTCTTCCACGCTCACGCGAGCGCGGCTCAGCTGGGCAGGGAAGGGCGTGAACTTGCCGCTGTTGAAGTCTCCCACTCCGCTGTTGTATTGGACGACGAGCGTTCCGCCGTTGTTTACGTACTCCAACAGGCGCTTGTTGTTGGCGATAACCTGTTTTTGTGTGTCGTAAGCTCGAATACCGAGGACGATAGTCGAGAAGCGGTTCAGGTCCGTCTGGGAAAGAGACTCGGTGGGAACGAGTTCCAGGTTAATTCCCAGCTGTTGCAGAGCGGTGGGAATTTCGTCCCCGGCACCCATGACGTAGCCGACGCGAAGGTTTGCAGGAAGCGCAGCAGTCACAAAGCTGAGCTTTTGGGTTGCTGGCTGGAAGTAGTAAGCCGCGCCGAGGTCTTCGCGTGTGATGAGGCTGTAGCCTTCCGAGAACTCACGACCTTGGGTAACTCCAACGGTAGAAGTCAACACCGCGCGAATTGCCGACCGGCCTTCCTGGCTTACAGGAGCCAGCACTTGGAAATTGAACTCCTGCGCACCCCCTTGGTCTCCGAAGTGAACGGGGATCTGTTCCGGCTCGACACGGGCCTTGTCGGGAACTTGCAAGCGGAGCACGCCCTCGCCGCTACCTTTGCTCTCCACGCGAACCTTGACGGGGAAGGCGTGCTCGCCATTGACTCGTGCCAACTGGGTGATGGGCTCCACAACTACGGAAAATGCAGGCACGACAGGCAAGGGCCACACTCGCGATGCGCCCTGATCGTCAACGAACGGTGCCAGGACGGGCGTCTGGATTTCATTCACCACTTTGCCGAGCGAGTAGCGAGCACTGACGTGTAACTGCGGCGGCGGAAAAGGGAAAGTAGCGTAGCGCGGATCGTCGATCGTGTACACACTCTCGGTGGCAGGGTCTTCGCGGTGCCAGTATGGCTTGCTGTAGTCCGTTTTAGAAGGAGCCGTAATGCGAAATTCTTCGACCGCCTCGCCGCCAGGAGGGATAGATCGCGGAGTTTTCGATGCCGCGCTGCTAGGCGATGCAACTCTCTTCCAATCGTCGGGTGCCAGGATGGCAAGACCGTTCAGAAATAGGGTGCGCTTGGAACCGTTGCGAAAGTGAGCTGTCACCGTGAAAACTTCTCCCGGTGAGACTGGCGCGGACGCGGCCGTTGCTTCCAGCGAAACGTTGAATGCGAGATTGATAGCGTGAGCACACTGTTCACGCTTCTCACGCAATAGGGGAAGCAGCGCCGCTTTTGCCGTGCCGCTGAGATTTGCCGCGGAAACACGGTGCTCAATTTCATCGAGTCGCTGCAAAGCGCTGAGCAGCGGGTCTGCGGCGCTTTCAGGGTCTGCTTCCGCCGCGATGCTGGCCCGGTGAATCTCTTTCTCGACCTCTTCGAGCTCGGTCTTCAGGAATGGAACCTTCTTTTCTTCCTCACCCAGCCGCTTTGTGAGACCCGGGAGCGTGGTATCAATGCCCGCGAAAAAGTCCGACTCGTGGCCGTTGGAGTCGGCTGCGCCCGGCACCGCGGAGTCCACGAGTTTGTAGTAGCTGAAACGGTCGCCGGGATCGACAGTCCACTGCGCCGCGCCTTGCGAAAGCTGGTGCCGTAGCCCTTCCATGGCGAATTGGATGTAGGAACCCTTCAGGTCCGGGTTCACTTTTCCCGAGTTGATCTTAACGGAGTAGTCCTTTTCGCATTCCGCCGAGCTGTCCCAGCAGAGCTTCCCCATGTAAAGCTTTTTGGCCTGCCAGGGTAGCAGACCCTCTCGAATTTGCTCCGGGAAGCGATTGGGATCGCCTGCGGCTCGAAAGGCCTCACGGGTCAGGATGGCCGATGCCTGATGATTGCCGTGCCCATCGCGGCTGGTGCCGGTGAAACGAGCCACCAGAACATCGGGATGAAACGTGCGGATGACGCGGACCATATCTCCGAGTGCGACGTCATGGCCTTGCCACTTCTGCAGGGTTTCTTCGGGATTCTTGGAGAATCCGAAATCGGCGACGCGCGAGAAACGCTGTTCAACGCCGTAGTAGCGGTCAGCCGCCAGCAGTTCCAAAGTTCGAAGTACGCCCAGCGAGTCGAGCAGGCTGCTGCCCACTTTATTTTGCCCACCCTCACCGCGATTGAGTGTCATCAAAAGTGTGTGTGTGCCAAGGCCGCGCGATTCCACAGTGAGCATGCCACCATCTTCGTCGTCGGGATGCGCCGTGGTGTGCATCAAGCGTGCGGTGGTTGCGAGGCGCTTCAGTGTTAAACGTAGTCCAGCCTGACCGACGTCTTGAGGGAGAGGCTGGTCAGGCGAGGTCTTTGCGGGCAATATTGGGTCGGGCGCACCGGCAGCACCGACGCAGGCCAGACCAAGCCCCAGGCTGAGAGATAGAAAAGATGCGGGTTGAACAAAGGAGCGGAAGAAACGTCGGTAGGCCGGTTCCGTGGAAGAGTGCATTGTTGAGTCGGGATCCTTTAAACATTAGACGCGAAGCAATGTAAGGGGTTTCACGATTTCGGCGGACATTTGCGGAACTCCGCCACGACTGGACAGCCGAGAGGGCACATGTAAGCCGTCCCTGCGTTAGTTTACTGGATGACGAGAACTTTCACCTTCGTCCCCTCAGGGATTGTGGCGCCCTGTAGCACCACCACCCCGTTCGTGACCAAGCCGTTGAACTCTGCTCCCTGACCTGGGTTCTTGGCGAAGTTGAGCGGGTTCACGAACCAATTAAAGCGATCTTGCAGGACTTGTCCGTTCGAGGGATAGCCTGCCAGCAGGGCGCTGAGCGAGTTCACGCGCTCTGTCAGAGGCGGGTGTGTACTGCCCCAGAGGCCAAGCTGCTTCTGGCTGGACGGCGTGTTGGCAGCGGCTGTCGCCAGCACCTGCAAAAAGTCGCGCAGCCCGGCCGCGGAGTAACCCGTCTTTGCGGCGAAATCCATACCGAATTTGTCGGCTTCGTTTTCGTGGTCGCGGCTCACCGGCATGGTTAGTGCGTTCTTGACGACCTCGCCGGCGACCGCAACCAGCTCCGTGCCGCGCGGGATGCGGTTGGCTGTTTCCTCTCTGGCAAACTGCACGGTCTTTTGCGAGCGCACCTGCTTCTCCAGGTGACGTTTGTCGATATGCGCAATCTCATGCGCCAGCGTGCCGGCGAGTTCCGCTTCATTCCTCATATTGGCAAGTGCGCCACGAGTGACGAACACATAGCCGCCGGGAAGAGAGACGGCGGTAACGGCTTCGGTATTTAAGATTGCAAAATGGTAAGCAACGGCGCGCGTTCCGCTACGCGCCACCGCCGAGCCGACAAGGTTGACATACTTTACCATGTCGGGCTGCTCATAAATTCCGAAGATGTTAATCAGCTTGGCGGCCGATGCCTCACCAATTACGCGTTCCTGGTCATCCGTCCACGGCGCATAGATGTCAGAAGCTTTCTTGGCTTTTTCTTGCACCTTTTGTGCCTTCCTCACAATGTCGCCGAATTGCGCGTGGAGCGGCGCGGCAAAGTTGAGAATAAAAACGAGAACGGCAATTGTACGGATAGGGCGCATATAGGCTGTCTCCTTCACAGCTGCATCTCTATTGTTGCGGCGGTGCGGGCGCATTCAATCCACCTTCCTGCATGAAGGCTGTGAGCTCGGCCTGAGTCACGCCGGACTGTGTCAGCTGTTGCGCTTTTGCAACATCGGCTGCGGTGGGTGCGGCGGCGAGGAATCCTTTCTGTACTTGGCCATTTGGATCGAGGCCATTGAAGCCGAGCGTGGCTGTGTCCTTCGATTGACGTGACGACTTCAGATTGACTTGACCGCCGAAGAGAGGCTGTGGTGCTTTGTCAGGCTGGCTTCCGCTGCCGGACGGCTGCCCTGAAGCAGGTAGATTGGCATTCGGTGACGAATTCTTCTTGTCCTGCTTTTTGTTGTCTTGCTTCTTACTGGCTGGGTTCTGTTGCTGGGGAGTTGGTGTGGTTTGCTGCGCATACAACGACCAGGCTGGAACTGGAGCGACCGCCGCGATTATCCAACAAAATGCGATGAGGAGAACATATTGGCTCGATTTCATTCGATCCTTTCCCGACAGCTGCCTAAGGATTTACCTTGCTGGGACCTGGAATGCTGGCATGCGCCGAGCTGCTCATTCCTTGCAGCTCATAGACGGTTGTCGCCACGGTCTTGCCCTTGACCGTAACGCCGCCGAGGGGCCGGACCTGCGCGGCTTCTCCAATGTGCTGCCGCGTGGCGTCGCTCACAATAATCGAGGTGCCGAAGTCTTTATTCAAACCTTCTAGCCGAGAAGCCAAGTTTACGGCATCTCCGATCACAGTGAACTCAATTTTTTTGCCGCGTCCGATGTTGCCGAAGATGACCACGCCGGTGTTGATCCCCACTCCAATGGCAATTGGATTCTTGCCTTGCCCGATCCAATGTTGATTGAGTTGCTTGACGCGCTCGATCATTTCCAGCGCGGCGTGGGCAGCCTGTTCCGCGTGAGGGCTGCCTGGAGTAAACGCTCCCCAGTAGGCCAGGATGCCGTCTCCGATGAACTTATCCACTATGCCGTTATATTTGAAAATAATCTCCGTCATGGCGGAGAGGTAGTCGTCGAGGAGAGCGATGAGCTCCATCGGTTCAGACTTTTCCGTCATGGTGGTGAAGTTGCGAACGTCGGAAATAAGAATGGTCAGTTCGCGCTTGTCGCCGGCCAGTTGGATAGTGTCGAGATGACCCATGACGTAGTTGACGAGCTGAGGAGCGATGTAGCGGTCGAGCATGCCGCGTGTACGGCGCAACTCGCGGCCGGTGGTGGCATAACGCACAGCGGTAGACGACCCGTACGACATGACCAAGGCGAACGCCGGCGCGACGAGCGGCATGGCCAAGTGGAGCGAGCGGAAGACAACGACGGACCCTGCCCCGTAGAGCAGCAGCAGTGCCAACGCCAGCGGAACTCCGATGGACATGGAGCGCACGCGAACCAGGAGCCCCATTCCAGCCAGAGTCATGAGGAGCACGGCAACGATGCCAACCCATGGTTGCGCTTCGCGAACAGCCTCTCCGTGAAGAAGATTGTCGATCGCAGTAGCGTGCGCCAGGATGCCGGGCGCCTGCGCATCGAACGGCGTTGAATGATGGTCATAGCTCCCGGTGGCGCTAGCTCCAAGCAGGACAATCTTCCCCGCGAAGTATTCGGGCGGAAAGAAAACTTTCTTATCGGGGCACTGTGCGGGATAAATGGAACAGATTACTTGCCACAACGGCAACCGCGGATAGACAAAAGAGTCACCGTGCCAGAGGAGAAGCATCCGTCCTCGAGAATCAACGGAAGTGGTGGTATTCGCGCGAGAGGCAAAGCTGGAGTCGAACGCATTGCTGGCGCGATGAAAAGCAACTTCCGCCGGGCTATTGGCTGCTATTTGCACCGTGCGCACGCAGAACGAGGGGTAGGCGCGGTCTTTGAATGCAAAGTAGAGAGGCACGTGGCGAATCCTGCCATCGAGATCAGGCGAGGAATTCAGGCATCCCAGTGCCGCCGCGCTCTGAGCGATCTGATCGAGGGGCGGGTTGGGTGAAAAATCGTTGGCGGGAAGAGGCTCGGCGAGGCCCGGAAGGGACGCATACGGGGCAAGCAGTTGGAGTTTGCGGCGTTCGGGCTCAGGATCGGCCATCTCCATTTGCGTGGAGACAAAGGAATATCCCAACACGACATTTCCTGCTGAGTGGATCACGCTGGCGAGTTCGCTATCGACAGGGTCACTTTCTTTCCCGCTAAAAACGATATCCACGGCGATCACGCTGGGCTTGCCGCGACTTATGTAGCGTATGACCTCGGTCCAGACGCGCCGTGTCCACGGCCAGCGGCCGAGCTGCTCTTGCAGGCCGCTGAGGCTGGCGTTGTCGATATCCAAAATTAAAATACGGGGATCGGCTTCTCTCGCCTGTGCAGCCCAGCGGGAACGTACGTCAAGTGTTCCACTCTCCAGCCAGTTGACGGCTCGCGTGCGAGAGGCCGCAAGAACCAACACCGCTGTAGCGATGCCTGCGATCCAGACGCCACGCAGGAATGCCTTTTGCGCATTAGGGTTTGCTTCCATTTTGTTCCGAGTACGCTGCGGCGCTCATCTTGGATGTTAGGGGGCGCGGCGAAGCAGGGCAATTGCGTCTTCTGGTGCGTGGGTTGCGCAATTGCTGGATTCAGTCAGCCAGGTAGAGGGCGGCGGATGATCCCACCCACTCCATGTCTTTATTGTGGTCCACGCCCATCATTGCGCCACGGCCCAGACGCATGATCACCAGCACAGGGAGCAATTCTTCGTCCCAGATGTACATGATCCGAATCTCGGCCTTGGTCGCGCCGTGCGGCGTTTCGATTACGGGCTCGAAATTAAGGCGTTCCTGCAAAATCCACTGCGAGCGCTCCGCGGGTGGAATGGCGACTATGTCTTGCGGGGTAGGCCGTATGTTAACGCCGAGGCCGGCGAAAGAAAACAGCGGCTTCAGGATATACGTATCGAGGTCTTGCGGCACATCCTTTATCTGCTCGAGAAACCACGTTTTCGGCACAGACTCGTGCTGCAAATAAGGGATGGAAAACTTGCTCATGCTGAAGAACCAATTCGGATGTCCAGCCCACTCCACCTCGAGGTCGTCGGTGAAACGGAAGTGCAAGTTCAAATTCTTGCGTTCGAGCTCATCCACAATGGCGCGGTTGTAGATGCGCCGGATGGGGATATCTCGGCCCTCGTACGTGTAGAAGAGCTTGTTGCCGTCCTTCTTTACATCGGTGATGTTGACCGTCGGAATGCCGAGCATGCGTTCGGTCAAGAGAAAGTCAGGCAGCGTCTTCTGCTCGAGAGGGTCGATCTCCATGAGGATGACCTGCTCGGGGTCATGACCAGCGAGGATGGCTTTGGTAAGCAGTTTTTCGTAAGAATCCGCGTTGAGGCCACCGAGGAAGTATTTGAGCTTCGAGTCGAGTCCGAAGATGTCGATGTAAGTCTGCGCCAGCACTGGCTGATACGCGTATAGAGAAGGGAAGGCTTGCAACTCCACCAGCTTAGGTTGCAGCTCGCCGCTCGCGTCGCGCACGAGCCCGAAGTCCACCTGAATGAACATAGGGTTAGGTGGCTCGTTCGGAACGCGGTACTTCGCAGGAATCGATGAATCAGAAATCTTGCGATATTCGGAGTTGCCGGTGAGCTGAATGATGAGCTCGCTTCCGGCTTGCGACAGGCGGTCCAGCAGCGGCTTGGGAAAGAAGCACGGTGTTTCGCAGAGGCGAAACTTTACAGGCGTGCCACAACGCTCCGCCATCGCTTGCTCGAACTGGTGGTATCGGGCTGGCGTAAAGCGTCGGTTAAAGTCCTGGCGGAGGGTGGGAATCATGACCGCAGCAGTATAGCGCCGGGCGTTATGCTTCCAGCAAAAACTGCCCTTGTTCCATGATCTGCCGGCCGTCGACCCAGATATTAAACTTCCGGCCTACCACGTCGATGTGGGTGGCGGAATACCAATCAGCGCCGGTGTGGAACCCGTAGGGGTTGCCGAATGCGATGTGGACGCCAGGATATTTTTCATCCTGCAATATCTGGCCAATTACGTCCTTCAACCCAATGTTGGTGCCTATAGCAAACTCGCCGACGCGATCACTGTTCTCGTCGGTGTGAGTGTATTTCCAGAAATCATCTTCGAGCTCGTGGTTCTCAGAATGCGCTTCGGTGAGGCGGTTGCCCTTGATCTGAATCGTCAGCGGGGCGCTCTTCAAGTCGCCAAATTTTTCACACAAGTAATCGCCGACCACTCCATCAATGACAAACGTCCCGTTCACCTCGCCGGGCGTGGTGAAGATTTCTCCGCCGGGAAGGTTGCCCCACTTGTCCGGACTGATGATGCCGCTGGTCTTGAGCCAGTGGTAATTGGGATTCATCTGCGCCGTGATATCGGTGCCACTCGCAGTCGTAGCGCGAATCTCGCTGGCCCTGCTCACGATGTCAATGACTTTCATGCTCAGGCGGTCGACCTTGAGGAAGTCCGCGCGCATGCCTTCCAGCATGATCTGGCGGTTGATGTTAACCATGTGCCCATGTCGGATCTTGCGCCGGTTGACCACGTCGGTCATCTGCATGCGCGAGCGCAATTCATTGCGCTGGGCGACGACGGCGAAAATGCTGACTTGGCTGCTCTCCATGTCGTCGAGAATTTCCTGTGGCAAATCGACGAGCGGGCGGGGTGCGAGCTCTTCGAGAATCCACGCGTGGTAAGGGGAGCCGACGGCTTCAATCTCATGTACGATGCTGGCCGCAATTTCGGCCGAAGCTTCGTCGGTAATGACTGTGACCTTCTCTTCGGGCTTCACTCGCAGACACACCTGGATCGCGTTGCGCGCTCCGGGTGTCAGTTCAGGGTCAAAAGGAAGGGTGCTGAGACGGGTTGGGTTCGAAATAGAAATGCTCATTCGACAGCGTTAGCCTACTTTTCTTTCGTTTTCGTGACTGCCGGAAACCGGCTGCGGCACATCTTCCAAGCCTACCGCCGTTTCTTCAATGATGTAGTCCATGACCTTCATCAGATCTTTACCACTCTCATGATAAACGCGAAGCTGCCGATCTGCCCCGGTTCCCATCTTCATAATCTCACGAACGTAACCAACCTCTTCACGGGAACCGAGTTCATCGAGTACATCATCAACAAATGCCAGGTACTCCTCCAGCAACTCGCGCACCGGGACTTCCCGCTGCTTGCCGAAATCGACGATTTTGCCATCAATGCCATAACGCGCAGCGCGCCACTTGTTTTCCATAATCAGCGCGCGGCGGTAGAGACGGAAGCCCTGGTTCTGTTCGTAGAGCTTGTAGAGCTTCACCACCGTGGCCTGAATCAAAGCGGCCAGCGCAACGGTTTCGTCCACCCGCATGGGAATGTCGCACACGCGAAACTCAAGCGTGTTAAAGAATGGATGCGGACGGATATCCCACCAGATCTTCTTGGCGTTATCGATGCAGCCCGTTTTGATCAGGAGGTTGATGAAGTTTTCGTATTCTCCCCAGCTGGGAAAATAGTCCGGAATATTCGTTCGCGGAAATTTGTCGAAAACCTTGCAACGGTAGGACTTCAGCCCTGTGTTCATCCCCAGCCAGAAGGGGGAATTCGTCGAGAGCGCCAGAATGTGTGGAATAAAGTAGCGCGCAGCGTTCATGATTTGGATCGCCGTCTCACGTTCTTCGATACCGATATGTACGTGCAGGCCGAAAATCAGGTTGGCGCGAGCGACCAGTTGCATGTCTTCCACAATGGTGTGGTAGCGTTCGTCCGGATAAATCTCTTGCACGCGCCAGTCGGCAAAAGGATGCGTAGCTGCCGAAGCCAGGCGCAGACCATTTTCGCGGGCCAGCCGCACCATATCACGGCGTAGGCCTTTCACTTCCAGCTTGGCTTCTTTAATGTTCTTGCAGATGCCCGTACCGACTTCCACGACCGATTGGTGCATCTCAGGCTTGACGCGTTCTTCGAGGATCATCTTGCCCTTGGCAATGACCTCGGCGTGGATGTGAGAACGCAAATCCCGGGTGGCGGGATCGACGGTTTGGTATTCCTCTTCAATGCCGATCGTGAAGCTCGGTCGCATGGCGAACCTGCCTGGGAAGATCGAACGTGCCGTCCACAGTATAGCGGAGTGGGAACGGGCGTCCTAGGTGAGGTTTACTCGCCTTGCCAGGCGAGGCATTGGGCCACGTGGGCGCTTGGCGACGCTTACTTTCCTGACAAAAACGATGCCCATCGCATCTCGCGGGTCGGGTTTTCCGCGCCCAAGGCTTTCTTCACTGCCATTTCAGCGACTGCCTTCACGACCCATTCGAAATTTTCCGCGCCGACCGAATTGACGTCGGCATCCGGTGCGGGGTTCATGAAATCGATGGCATAGGGAATGCCACCTTCCACGGCGAACTCTACAGTGTTGAGGTCGTAACCGAGCGCGCGGCACAGCGTCAACGAATCTTTCACAATGCGTTCATGCAACGCCGGCGCCGGGGGTGGATTGCCTTTCACATAGCGTTCATGGAACGGCGCTTTCGGGTCGTAGCGCATGATGTGAACTTTTTCTTGCCCGATCACATAGCAGCGGAAATATTCCTCGAACTCCACACCGCGTTGCAGCGTCATGCAAAGATGGCCAGTCTCGTTGTAGCGCTCGAAAAATTCTTCCTGCGTGTGAATTTTGTAGACATGCTTCCACCCGCCACCGTCGTAGGGTTTGAGGAACGCCGGGAATCCCACATACGAGAAGATCTCTTCCCAATCCAGTGGATAGTTGAGATTACGCATGGATTGTTCGTTGGTGTCGGGTGGGTGCTCGCGCTGAGGAAGGATCACGGTTGGGGGTATGGCGACGCCGAGTTTCGTCGCCAGAGCATAGTTGAAGAACTTGTCATCGGCTGTCCACCAAAACGGATTGTTAATCACAATCGTCCCGGAGAGTGCCGCGTTCTTCAGGAACGCGCGGTAGAACTCAATATCCTGCGAAATCCGGTCGATGATCACGGCGTAGCCGCTTGGAGCCGCCATCTGGATGGCGCCAATCTTGACGAACTCCGCAGTCACCCCTTCTACTTGCATGGAGTTAATCAGCTGCACAACCGCCGGTGGAAAAGTATTTTCTTTACCAAAAAGAATGCCAATTTTTTTCATGATGAGTTTCCCCTTGCATCGAAGTTTCCGGTGTGGTGCGAGCACCCTCGCCTGCTGAATTTCCTAGAAATACTTCACAGCCATGCGCAGCCACGTGGGCCAGTCATGCTCAGTGTGGTCGCCCCAGACGTCGAGCCAGTGTGGGATACCTTTAGCATGCATGATCCCCGCCATCTTAATGTTCTGGTCCAGACATATATCCCAGTCTCCCGCCGCCAGTACCCATTTTACGTGCTCGCGATAATGGCGCAGGAACCACTCATCACTCATGTTGGGTAAAAAGTCCGGAGGATTGTTGAAATAGCAATCGTTGTCGTAGTAACCATTGAGGAATTGTTTGATGTCATACGACCCGCTCATGCATACGCAATGCGTGGCAACGTCCGGGTGCTTGAGGGCGAAGTTCAAAGCCTGGTACCCGCCAAAGCTGCATCCGGTCAAGGCAAGCTGGCCATTGCTGTTCTTGTTGCGGATCAGTGGCAGAACGTCATTCAGAATGTAGTTTTCATACTGCACGTGCCGCAGGACGCGCCAGCGGGGATGCGCGCCCTTGTTGTACCAGCTTTCCGTATCCACGCTGTCTGGGCAGAACACTTGAAGCTGCCCACTGTCGATTTTGTGCCCAAGCACGCCAATCATGCCGCGATCGGAGTACTCGAAAAAGCGGCCCATTGAGGTTGGGAAAACGATTATGGGCATGCCAGCATGGCCGAAGACCAGCATCTCCATTTCGCGGTTAAGGTCCTTGCTGTGCCAACGGTGATATTCACGATTCATAGAAGTTAAAAAATGAGGCGAAAGTGCACGGGAAGAGCGCTCGCCATTGTCTTATTTTCTGGGAAGAATGGCAAATTGCGGAGGCGGTTGAAACTCTGTCCACTCACTGCTTTCGGCACCACTGAGGACTCGGATTCGCCTTGACAAACCTGTTGTCCGGGAGTATCCATGAGTTCTCCCCCCGGAACCTTGACTCAGTTTGTCGGAGGCGTTCCGTGAATGCTGACTCGCTTAAAGCTGTTACTGAAGTCGTCTACCAATACGGTCCTTTCGCGTTCTCACTTATCTTCCTCTACAGCATCTCCCGATGGGCTTACAAGCGGTACGACGAGGCGAGCAAACAAAATCCGCCGGTGGATCCGGACAAAGAGCGGACCACGCGCGCGGTTTACCTGCTGAGTTTCGCAGCGGGACTTGCTCTGGTGGCGGTATCGGTCGGGTGGTGGTTCGTCCATCATCCTGTTTATGTCTTCCGAGGAACAATCAAGGGCTTGGACCACAACACGCATGTATCTTCCACCGAACTCTATTTCCTGGACCGCTGGCACACGCCTCTTTCGGTTAACGATCTTCCTACCCATGACGAGGACTTTATTGCCGTCAACGAGCACCCTTTCCACGCGGGGCAGAAATTTTCCGTAGATTTCGGTAAAAATGACGCCCCGACGCGCCCTTTGAACATTGACTACGATCCACACGACGGGGAGAACATCTTCCGGCCGGATTTTCGCGGCGGGCAGGATGTTTTGGTTCGTGATTCCGCAAACCTGCATGCTTTTAACTGGGTGAACCCCATGATTGTTCATGCGCAAGAGAGCGTTCCCGCGCAGCAGCCGACGTACCGCATTGAACAATCTCCAGTTCAGCAGAAGTCTTCCCAAGCGCGGCCCGCCTCCTCCATGCAACAAGCGCAATCTGGGCAGCAGGCAAACTATCTGGAGCGGGCCGTTGCCGACACGCTCAGTAACTCACGCTCCAGTGTGGGTGCAAAAATCGTGGCTATCGAGAAGTTGGAGAAGTCCGGCACGGCGTCCACCCTAGCTTTTTCGCAGATGGATACTAATGGTGTTCCGCTCATCGCTACCTTACTCGACCTGACGCGCCATTCGGACCGCGAACTGGCATACGAAGCAAGCACTGTGGTTCGTTCTCTCGATGTGGAAGGGTATCTGCGAACAGGATTGAAATCCCGTGATCCGAAGGCAAGAAACCGTGCCGAAATTGTCCTGGGACACATGAATCCAGCGGATAGGGAAAAGGTGATGCATGACCTAAGACTGCCATCAAAGGCGGCTACCCGGATCAAAGATCTCGCGCTGGTACCGACAAATTTCCCTGACGGAGACCGTTACTACATGCAAATTACCTGGAATCCGAATGCCCAGAAGCAAGGATCATGTTTGGCGAGCTTTTTCTCGACATCTTTGGATGTTGCAGGCACCCCCAACCAGGAAGCTCAGGCGATGGAAGGGCGCGGACAGCGGCTCATCTACTCGGTCTATAAAGACTGGGTTGTGGGTGCAGCCGCGACGATTAGCAAATGCGGAGCGAAGGTTGCCTACGTAAGGCCCTCTTCCATGCTGGCTGCGAAATAACCCGATATAGTAATCACGTACCCGTTCCTTTTCAATCACTTACGCCCATACAATCCCCTTTGTTACCATTCAACCTGAAATTCTGACGGTTCGTTGTCTTCTAGGTGGAAGACCCGGGGAGCACGGGTAAGCTATAGAACGTAAAGGTCTACCCCGAAAATTGAATGGGGTTTCTGTGGGTTTCGGGGGAGATGCTGCGGGTGATGCCTGTTTCCCAGGTTCGTCCCAAGCAAACTGTAAGGATTTTGAGCCGTTAAACTTTTTCGCGAAAGCGAGAGGATAATGCATAAGCCAATCAAGTACGTGGAAAAAGCTCTAACGTATGGCGCCGAGGGTGTTTGGGCGGTATTTGACCGCGTCAACCGCATTAAGCAGAATCCGGGATTTGTTCCGAAGTGGTCTGACAAGCCTTTGCTGAAGTCCTATGAGAAGAGCAAGCCACCGCTGGGCTGGCCTCGCACCACTGATTCGCTATGCCCGAAGTGCGTGCCGGAGATTCGACAACAAATCCTTGATGGCAAGCTGCCTTACGAAGTTTTGATGAACGAGAAGGTTGGCGAGATCAAGGCCCAGATCATCGAGCGCGACGGTAAGATCCTGATGGTTAAGGACTGTCCGGTTCACGGTCACTTTGAAGACGTGATGTCGATCGACCCTGAGTTCTCGAACCACCTGGAAGAAGTCTTCCCGGGCCGCGATATCCGCGCCCACAACGACGAGAAGCTGCATCATCACGGCAGCAGCACGGTGAAATATGGCCGTGGTTCAGTGTTGACCGTCGACCTGACCAATCGTTGCAACATGATGTGCGATCCCTGCTTCATGGACGCGAACCAGGTCGGTTTTGTGCACGAGCTGACGTGGGAAGAAATCCAGACGATGCTCGATAACGCCATTACCATCAAGCCGAAGCGGCAGATGTCGGTGCAGTTCTCCGGGGGCGAGCCTACGTTGTCCCCGTACTTTCTGGATGCGGTCCGCTACGCCCGCAAGGTGGGTTACAACTCTGTGCAGGCAGCGACGAACGGCATTGAGTTCGCCA
>CAZUCC010000006.1:107848-108828 GCA_964619065.1 uncultured Acidobacteriaceae bacterium
TGCTCCGCCTTCGCCGGAAGCGAAACAACCTGATCGGAAAATTTCGCCGCAGGCGGCTGAAGCTGGTCTGCGTTACGCTTACTTGCAGTTTGATGGTATCGGCAATGCTGCCAACGCGCACCGCGCGGTGGGCAACCTGTTTGATGTGAAACTCAAGGCCATCGACAATTTGCATCGCGCGGGCGTGGAGATCGTGCCGGTCGTGACGATTGTGAACGGTATCAACAACGAGCAAGTCGGACGCATCATTAAGTTTGCTTTGGACAATCCGAAGCGTATCAGCTTCCTGTCGTTCCAGCCGGTGTCTTTCACCGGTAGGGATGAGGCTGTAACCGACGACCGCCGCGAAGCACAGCGCTATACTTTGTCGCATCTGGCGCATGACGTGAAATCGCAGACTGGCTTGGGCGAACCTACCCGCGACTGGTTCCCGATTTCGTTCATGGGCACGTTCTCCGATTGGGGCGATCTGATCAAGGGGCCGGAAGCCGATTGGGGTCAATTGAGCTGCGGCTGCCACCCGAACTGCGGTACGGGCATGGCCATCATGATCGATAAGGAAACGAGGGAAGCCGTTCCGGTGACCGCGTTCCTGAAGGGCGACCAGTTGGCCAAGGACGTGGCCAAGGTCAACGATGCGGCGCGCGGCAAGTTCCTCTCGGTGGTCGGCATGGCGCTGGCGCTGATGAAGAACTACGATTCGTTCCAGTCGCCGACGCACTTCAAGATGATCGACCTGCTGCGCAAATTCGATAAGAACTTCAACGCGACGGGCACGAACTACGGCAAAGTCGGGCCGGACCGGACCATTGAGGATGTCATGAAGCGCCGACAAGACCGCTGGAACTTCCTGTTCATCGCCGGAATGTGGTTCCAGGACCTGTATAACTACGACTTCCGCCGCACCGAGCAGTGCATTATTCCTTACGCCACGCAGGAAGGCGAGATCAGCTTCTGCGCCTACAACACCGGCGTGGGCT
>CAZUCC010000007.1:0-50231 GCA_964619065.1 uncultured Acidobacteriaceae bacterium
AGCAGCCGATTCGTAATCGGCAGGTCACCAGTTCAAGTCTGGTCGTCGGCTCCAGTTTTCAAACACTTCCGTGTGTTTCCCCGCAACGCGTGAACGAAAACTCCGATGTGACGGTGCTCCCGAGCCCAGACCGGCAACCCACAGCCGTTCTCATCGTCCAGAGGCGGTCCCTTCGCACCTTCAATGAAACCTTCTCGACCGCGGCGCGGATGTGCGGTCGGCGCGAACGCTCACACCATCGAACGAGATTACGGCCGTAATACGAACCCTAGGCAGCAAGAGGATGGATGGTGCGGCATATGATACTTTCACCTCAAACGGCGGCCACAACTGATGACGGAAGCGAAGCACGAAGTACCGTCGGGATATTCGGGTCTTAATACCGCCGCGGTTCTGCATGGCACACGCGCCGAGAAGTATGTGGAGTTTCTCTGGACCACCGATCGGCTCGCCGAAGCCGTAATGGATGAATTTGCCCGCATGCCGGAGAGCGAATGGCGTGCGCTGCTAGATCTGGCGCTGGCGAAGGGGTTGGACGCAGTCCCTCACGCGCCCGAGCCGTTGCGAGAATTATTCCACCAGTTGGAAAGCGTTCCGTTCTGGGTAGATCGCGACCGGTGCAATCTGGGTGGAGCGACATTTCTGCGCTGCCGCATGGGCTTTGCGGTGCTCGCGATGCTTGCGTTACCGGTCATCTACAGTTGGCCCGCAGGCAACAAGCCACTTGCGTTGTCGGGTCAACTGGTGCATCGCGCTTCGCAACGCCTCAAAGATACGACGCGATACGTATTCGCCGTTTGTCAGCCCGACGGCCTTGGCCGGTTTTCCGAAGGCTTTGCGATGACGGTGCGCGTGCGGCTCATCCATGCGCAAGTGCGAAGATTGCTTTTCGACTCCGGTCAATGGCGCCCGGAAGTCTGGGGAGCACCCATCAACCAGTGCCACATGGCTGGCACCAACGTCATGTTTTCCGTTGGCGTGCTCGACGGTTTAACGCGATTCGGCTACCACTTCGACCGCGTGGAACGCGAGGCGCTCATCCACTTGTGGCGTTACGCGGGATACTTGCTAGGGGTCGATCATGAGCTGTTGGTTGCCGACGAATTTGAGGGGCACCGATTGCTGGATTTGATGTTTGCGTTCGAACCGCAACCGGATGACGATTCACGAGCACTCGTGGATGCCCTGATGCAGACTTCATTCACGTATGTCCGCAACTTCAAAGCAGGGCGCTTATGCGGGGTAAACGTATGTTACGGGCTCTCGCACGCTCTGATCGGGGATGAGCATGCCGCCGCTCTCGGTTTTCCCAATACCCGCTGGAGGTGGCTGTTGCCAGCGATTCGCCCCGCGACTTGGGCGATAGAAACCGCACGCAGGTTCAGTACCCGCGTGCAAGCTCTGGCAAAAGTCGCCGGGCCGAAAGCATTCCGGCATCTGTTGAGCGAGCGCGGTCTGAAGGGGCGTACGGGAGAGTTCGTGATCCCGCGCCGAATCGCCGTGCGGGCGGATCAGTCCGACGCGCCGAAACATGCGGAACCTCAATCCGCGAACCAGAGCACTTCCGGCGGAGGGAACCGATGAAAGATCCTGTGCGTGTGGTATGTCTGGGCGGTGGCTGGGTAGCCATTTACCTGGCTCGGGCGTTGCGTCCAGCGGTCCGAAGTGGCGAGGTCAAGCTGACTGTGGTCAGCCGAGATAACTATTCCACTGTTCACGGACTGATCGCCGAAATGCTGACGTGCAAGATACAACCACAGCAGATCAATTCGTCTGTGCGAGAAATGATCGCGCCCTCTCATCTGCATAATGCCGAGATTGAGTCGGTGGACGTCAGTAATCAGCGCGTGCTTACAAGGAGTTCCCTCGATGGCCGTAGCCGCACTTTGCCATATGACCATCTGGTGGTCGGCGTCGGTTCCGTCGAGGACTTTTCCCGCTACGCTGGAATCGCAGACCATACCTTTCCTCTGAAGACGTTCGCCGATTGCTACCGTCTGCGCAACCACCTGGTCAGCGTTCTGGAAATGGCGTCTATTGAGACGAACCCCGAGGAGCGCAAGCGGCTGCTCACTTTTGTTGTCGCCGGCGGAAACTACGCGGGAATCGAAGTGGCCTGCGACCTGGTGGACTATTTCCGTTTCCTCTCGCGAACGAGATATCCGGAGTTGAAGTTCGACGAGTTCCGAGTGGCGCTGGTGGAGCCGGGCCCCCGAATTTTGCCGGAACTGGGGAAACGTCTTCCCTCCCTCGTGCGCTATGCCGAGAAACGCGTTCAGCAACTAGGCCTGGAGATGCACCTTAATACTGGCGTGCAGGCCGCCACCGCGGAAGGAGCGGTTCTCACTTCGGGGGAACGCATCCCCACGCGCACGCTCATCAGCTGCACCGGCATGAGGTCGTCCCCCATACTCGACCAATTTCCATACGGACGCGACTCACGGGGACGGCTGGTGACCGACCAGTTCTGCCGCGTGCCGGACGCAACCAACATCTGGGCTGGGGGCGATTGCGCCGCTGTTCCTCACCCAGACGGAGGCACCTGCCCTCCACTGGCACACTATGCGCAAAAAGCCGGCTCCAATATCGGCGCGAATATCGTGCGCACAACCGCCGGTAAGCCGCCCAAGCCGTATTCCTTCAACGGACTTGGCGAAGCCTGTACGCTCGGCCATCGCAGCGCGATTGCGCACATGAAGGGAATCCCCGCATCCGGTTTCTTGGCGTGGATCGGATGGCGCTTCATTGTGCTGACCATGTTCGTACCGAGTTGGACGCGGCGGGTCCGCCTCATGTTCGACTGGTGGTTGACTTTGATCCTCGGTCGCGATGTCGTGAATCCCCGCATGGACGAGCGCGGAGCGATCTGGCGCCTTTTGTATGAGCCGGGCCAAATCATTGTCGCGGCGGGTGAGACCCGGCGCTATCACTACCTTGTGGAGTTGGGAGACCTCGACGTAGTCGCGAACGACGGGAATGGTGAGGCGATCCTGCAGTCGCTGAAGCCGGGCGACTACTTCGGCGAGGGAGCCCGCCCCAAGCTCGACTGCTGCATCCGCGCGCGTACGCGAGTGCGGCTGCTGGCCATTGACACCCAGGTAGCGGAGGCATTGAGCGCGGTGCGCCCCGACGCGGCCACGCTTCTGAAACAGGGTAAGAGCGACACTGCCGCAGGAAGCAGTGTCTGAGCATGTTTCCCGATCCGCACAAAGCGGCGCTCTTTGAAGTCCTCGTCAACCGCCGTTCGCGGCGATTGGGTTTGGGGATGACTATCCCAACTGGCCCCTTGCAATACAAGAGCCCCCACCCACCGGTTCCTCTCACTGAGGATGAGGAGGCGGCTCTCGCATTCGCCGCCTGCGGCATCACTGGCTACGCCCTCGCCGATCTCTCTTACGGTGCCCGCGAAGGCGGCTCTATGCTGGTGGGGAGATTGGGCCGCACGGTCGCGAGCCCTGACGCGGTGAACGCCGTGTCGGTGTTGGTCACCAACGACAGTGGGACATGGCTGCTGAAGCGCCCCCAGGATTTTGCTCCCTCTGAGTTCCTGGAACTGGTCGGCCTCGCGCGAAAGGGCGCATTTACTGACCTCTATAAACGCACCCGAATCCAGTTGTCCGCCACGCGAACCGCGCCACCGTTAGACCCCGGCCATAATTTCTCGATCAATCGATGGTCGCTCTATGCTCCCGGAACGACCTACTTTCTGCCGATCATTGAGACCACCGCGCTCACCATCAACGCGCTTCTCGAGTTGCTCGGAGAAGACATGGGCGTGTTCCTGCGCGACGACCGGGCGTGGTTCCGTCCTGCCGGGGTTGGCCGCTTTGCGCGCAGCAAGGGCGGGCACCTGCACGACGAACCGTGCGACCTCCGCTCTGCAACGATTCAAATGATGGAATCGTCGCTGCTGGAATCGATGGCTACCGAACATGGCATGGTTTTGCAGAACCTTGCGCTCATGACCGAAGCGCTTGGATTGGGAGGCTTCCCGAATTTCGCGCGGCACGAGTATAGCTGGTTCAAGGCAGCCGGCTTTCGCACGCAGTCCATGCCAGCGAGTTGCTACGCCGGTGCTCCGCGTCTTCTGGCTACTCTGGCGCGGTGGCTGGGAAAAGATCCTGTACTGGAATATCCAGTCGGATTGGAGCAGGACAACCAGGTATTGTTAAAGCCGTATTGCCCGCCTTACTACAAATCGATGGAGGATGCCGTCCGTGCTTTCGTGCAAACGAAGTTCGGGGAGGGTGGAGTCTACGGTGTCGGAATGGAACAGAGTGCCTGGCGCGAATCGGCTTCTTATGCCTCCAAGATACCGGCGCCGAGCGCAGCGGCAGTACAAGCGACCATGGCGTATTGCGATTATGTTTTTCGCCGTTACGGAAGATTTCCCGTCTATACGGCGCCGTTTCGGACCGTTATTGGGTTCCAGGTTTGTCGCGTGGACGTCGATTTCTATGACCGATTTTATGAACCCGGAGCCCTTCCGGACTACGTACGGGCCTGCACTGAACGCTCTCTTCGGAACTCTTAGGCCGCACTTTCTTTGGATTGTTGCGAAATATGCCCGATCCGTAAAACTGTCTACAGGTGAGCTTGTGGGAAGCGAGGCGTGGACTACCGGCGTTGAGGACTGCGGAGACCAATTGACGCGGTAGGTTCTTGGCGCGGTTGCCGGTGATCAAACGCGCAACCGCCCACTTGGGAGCCCCTAGGAAAGCGCAAAAAACTGGGGTGACCGTGGGCCACCCCAGTTTTGCCTAGGGCGCAATCTATTTCTTGAACAGCGGTATCTTCGTTCCGTCGACTGTCGCCGCGGGTGTAACTCCCAGCAACTTTTCCACTGTGGGTGCCAGATCTACGTTGTGAACCCTGGCGTTGATAAGTCCGGGGCGAATGTCCGGTCCTGCTGCTGCGAAGAAGGCAAACATATCCGGCTGGTTGGGATCATATCCGTGAGCTCCGTAAAAGTTGGGAACGGAGAGCACGGGCGCGGTGGAAGGAGCATCCCCGAGCCGTTGAACTACGGGAAACTGGGTCCCATCAAAGTTGTATCCGATGGTCATCATCGCATAAATGTCCCCAGAATCCTGACCGATAAACGGCTTCGTATCCAGGCCAAAGTTGGGATCATTGACGCCGCCAGGAACCGGCCGTTCAAAGATTTTGTCAAAGACCGGTACGCTGGCTGCACCGTTCGTGTAGTTGGGGTTGGTGTCCAGGTAGTTCTTAAGGATTCCCTTAATCTGCTTTTGCAGCGCGAGATACTGCGGCTTAGTCAGGGTGCCATTGGGTTCGCGGCCCTGAAGACTGAAGTAAATGTTCACGGCCGGTCCGGAAGTAATAGCTCGCACCTTCGTTAGATCGATGCCGTTGGCAGCCAGTAAATTGTTCATGTTCACGGCAGTGTGGAACGGAGCAAAACCATGATCGGACACTAGGAAGATATCGGAGAGCGGTAAGCCCTTAGCGTCCACTCCCACGGCGTCAATAATACGTTGCACCGCCCGATCCGCCGCCTGGTAGGCAAACTCAATGTATTTCTGATAGC
The DNA here is from genome assembly GCA_964619065.1 of uncultured Acidobacteriaceae bacterium. Classification (GTDB taxonomy): domain Bacteria; phylum Acidobacteriota; class Terriglobia; order Terriglobales; family Acidobacteriaceae; genus JANXUC01. The sequence continues at coordinate 5,552 of CAZUCC010000007.1, forward strand.
GGGCGATCTTGGCGGGATCTTGTCCGCCAAGAATGGAGTTGGGATCGAGCGGGTTGGTAGCCTGACGAGGGTCGATTAACAGGAACTGGTGTTCGGATCCGTCCGGCTGCTCGATGTAGATCATGGCCAAGTCCGCATTTGGAACTTGACTTAGAGCACGCAGAGCGACTCTGGTCTGGTAATCCACAAAGTGGTTGACCTGGTCCTCATAGATTGCTTCGAGTTCCGCATCGGAAAAGCTGGTCAGGCCGGAATTGATACGTTCGGGAAAACGGAAATCTGACTGGTCGGCCCAGAAGCCCACATTGCTATTGATGTCATTTACATTAGCGAGAACAGGCGCGTTCGGCGGAATGTCATCAGCGGAATAGCGAGCGATGTGTACCGTCGAAAGGTCTGGGGCCAGCACGCTGACAAAGAACGCAGCACCGGCTTTTTTGGGCGTGCCTTCGAAATAAAAGGGCTGCGAAGTCCCATCGCTGAATTTCACATACGCCGGACCGGTCGACGGAAGCGCAAATGGTCCCGGCTGGATTCCGTGGGCGGTGTCGAAAAACGTCAGCGTGTCGTAGTTCACCGTGGTGTCATCGGTAGTATCCAGAGCGGCCACCTGAATCGTGAAAGGAACTCCCCCTACAGTGATCGTTTCCAGAGTCGTGAGTAGCACTGGGCTGAAGGAGGTCTTACCCGCTGCTGTCAAAGCATCTACAACCGTCTGAGGCGCCGGGGAAAAATTCGCAGCCGTGAAAGTAAAGCCTTTGCCGCCCACCCCGCCGAATTCGCCGAAAGGAACTGTAAAGTCTACGGTGCGTTTGGCATTCGACTGGATGATCGGGCTGCCGCTGAGACCGGGCACTAGAACGTCTACTCCGTCTCCGCCGGGCCAAGTCGCGGTTACGACGGACTTGCCGGCATTCCGCAAAGCAATCCAGAGAGGCTGGGCCGTTGGATTGAGGCTCTCGGCCGGCCCAACGAAGTTGTAGCCGCCAATGGGAGCTCCGAATCCGCTTATGTTGCTAGTGAACGGGCTCGCGACCAGATGGAATGTGTTGGATGGGATGTCATTGTGCGCCGCCGTCGAGCCTGTCGCCAGCGCGACGTGGTTGGGAGCCGTCAACGAGGGGGAAACGGTGATGCTGCCATTCCCGAATGCGCCGCGAGTATATAACAGTCCGATACCTTGGTTGGGGCTCAAAGCTCCGGAAGCCAGTAGTTGCTGAACAATCGCAGGTTTGCAGCCGTCCAAAGAGATGACCACGGCTTTCGGGCCGGCCCAAGCTTGCGTCAGCAATGCCAGGAGCGCCCAACCTATGAATGAGGCTCTTAGCCAGCGTGAAATACGATGTGAAGACGATACAGCCTGAAGAAATTTCATTCCGATTCCTCCCAATAAAAGATCGAGGCGCTCGACGCCGCACCTTACTCTCACCAGAATCAGGGGACTTCGTGAAGCCAATGTGAATATGAGTTCAAGGTCAGATGAATTTCGAGGGGAGCTGAGGAAAACTGCCTGAACATTTCGCCAGAAGGGTCCCGATGAACCGGGAAAGTGCCCGTTCTTGTCTCCCGTTTTTAGAGAGACAGGGTGGGATTTTCATTCTGAATAACGAACGGAACTGACTGGGCCTTGAGGAATGCGATAAGCCAGGTGCAGCGCAGGATTGCAAGTCTGCAATGTTCTCGGGCTTTGGACCGCTCACGACGCGAGGCAGCTAGCCGACCTCCGCGAATTCAACATCCCCACAAGTTGCTGCTTGAGGGATTCAGTGAAGCACGTAGTTCGAAGCAACATTGCGAAACGCAGCCAACTGTTTCGTCCGGGTGACCTCGTCCCAACCCAGTTCTGACGCCATCAACTCTGTGACGATGGATGCCATCTCCAGGGCTGCGCGCGCATTCAAGAACAGCGCGCGCGTGCGCCTTGCGAGAACGTCCTCCACGGTGCGAGCCATTTCGTTTCGTGTCGCCCAGATCACCTCCGCCTTCACATAGGGCAACGCTGCATGCAGAGGTTCGCCGAGCCGAGCCTCCGTCTCAATCAGCTTGCGGATTTCGACCGCATCCGAACCGTACACCGCCAGCGAACCGAACTGTTGCGCGGCATCGTGAAAACCGTGGAGGCGCAAATGGTGCGTCACGCAGGACTTTTCCGGCAACTGCACGAATGTTGCCGCCTGATCGACGCAATCCTCGGCCATATGCCGGTAAGTCGTCCATTTCCCCCCACAGATGGTGACCAGGCCGGAACGATCAATGTGGATAACGTGATCGCGCGACAGTGCAGCGGTGTTGACTGCGCTCGAGGCACGTACCAGCGGCCGGATGCCCGCGAATACGCTCAGCACATCGGCACGCGCCGGTGCTTTGGTCAGGTATTGCCCAGCGGTCGCGAGGACAAATTCGATTTCCTCCTCCATGGCGACTGGTTCAAGCGTTGCGGCTGCAATGGGCGTATCGGTGGTTCCCACTAACGTGTGTCCGTACCACGGAATCGCGAATAATACGCGGCCGTCACTGGTGTGCGGAACCATGATCGCGCTTTCACTCTGCAGGAAACTTGCATCGAAGACCAGGTGAATGCCCTGGCTGGGAGCAATCAGCGGTGCGGCACCAGGCTCTGCCTGGGATCGAAGCAGGTCGCTGAAAGCACCGGTGGCATTGATCACCACTTTCGCGGAGGCGTTAAATTCATTGCCGGTTTCAACATCGCGTGCGTGAACGCCGTCCACAAAGCCATGGGCGTCTTTCGTCAGTCCTGTGACTTCGGCGTAATTGAGCAACGTGGCGCCTTGTTCAAAAGCGGTGGCTGCCATGTGGATGAGCAGCCGGGCATCGTCGAATTGTCCATCGTAGTAAACTGCACCGCCGCGCAACCCCTCGGTCTTGAGGGTGGGCAGATGCTTGAGCGTTTCTTCTTTGGAAAGGATACGAGAGGTTCCAAACCCGTATTTACCGGCCAGAAGCTGATAGAGCTTCAGGCCGAGGCCGTAGAAAGGAGCCTCCCACCAGTCATAGTTCGGTACGATGAACGCAAGATCCCACACCAAGTGTGGCGCGTTTTGCAGAAGCAGTCCACGCTCCTTGAGGGCTTCCATGACCAGCCCAATGTCGCCCTGCTCCAGGTAGCGTACGCCACCGTGCGCCAGCTTGGTGCTCCGGCTGGAGGTGCCTTTGCCGAAGTCGCTCTGCTCGAGTAGCAACACATCGTAACCGCGCGCAGCGGCATCGATCGCGACGCCCACACCTGTAGCTCCCCCGCCAACGACAATCATGTCCCAGGCTTTGGGGTGTGCTTCGATACGGCGCCACATGTCGTTTCGATTCATCGGCTGATTTTGTACTGTGTGAACCCCTGAAGTATGGGATTAAAGGACTCACGAAAATCTAGGGCGATTCCACCCAGTCGAACGAGCGCGTCACTGCCTTCTTCCAAAAGCGATAAAGCCGCTCGCGAGATTCTTCCTCCATCTTTGGCTCCCACTGATGATCGACAGACCAGTTGGCGACGAGTTCATCGGTATCCCGGAAGAAGCCGGCTGCCAGCCCGGCCGCATAGGCAGCGCCCAGGGCAGTCGTCTCCTTCACCATCGGACGAATCACTCGCCTCGCCAGAATGTCGGACTGGAATTGCATCAGCAGATCGTTCATCACCATTCCGCCGTCAGTACGCAGGACATCGAGCGTAATGCCAGAGTCCTTGGCCATAGCGTCCACCACCTCACGTACCTGGAACGCGGTGGCCTCAAGAACGGCTCGGGCAATGTGCCCTTTGTTCACATAGCGGGTCAACCCGGCGATCACGCCGCGCGCGTCGTCCTTCCAATACGGTGCGTACAACCCGGAGAAGGCAGGAACGAAGTAGACACCACCGTTGTCACTCACAGTTCGGGCGAGGGCCTCGATATCGGAACTCTGTTCAATGAGTCCGAGATTATCGCGGAGCCATTGCACCAAGGCGCCGGCAATTGCGATGCTTCCCTCCAATGCATAGCAAGCCGGTTTCGCTCCGAACTTATACGCCAGCGTGGTGAGCAGACCGAAGTTCGAGAGCACTGCCTTTTCCCCAGTATTCATCAGCATGAAACCGCCAGTACCGTAGGTGTTCTTGGCTTCTCCTGGCTTGAAGCAAGCTTGACCTACCAGCGCGGCTTGCTGATCGCCAAGGTCGCCAGAGACCACAACTCCGTTAATCACCGGTAGTGTCGCGGTACCGTACACTTCGCTGCTCGAAACAATCTTCGGCAGCATCTGAATTGGAATGCTGAAATCTTTCAAGATGTCGCGATCCCACTGGAGCTTGCTGAGGTTCATCAGTTGCGTGCGGCTAGCATTCGTCACATCGGTCACATGGACACCGCCATGCTGTCCACCCGTGAGATGCCAGATCAGAAAAGTGTCGATAGTACCAAACAGCAATTCGCCGGCTTCGGCCAGAGCGCGTGCGCCCACAAACTCTTCGAGAATCCAGCGAATTTTGAGGCCACTGAAATAGGTAGCGAGCGGAAGACCGGTCCTGGGGCGATACCGGTCCTGTCCCCCGCGCCGAGCGAACTCTGCTACGGCAGGAGCAACGCGCGTATCCTGCCAGACAATCGCGTTGTAAACGGGCTTTCCACTTTTTTTGTGCCAGACGACCGTGGTTTCTCGCTGGTTGGTAATCCCGATCGCCGCCAGATCTTCCGGCTTCAGGCCGCGCGCTCCCATGGCCTCCTGGATGACGCCCACCGTGCGGCGCCAAATTTCCGCTGGATCGTGCTCAACCCATCCCGGGTTGGGATAAATCTGCTCATGCTCCTTTTGAGCTGTGCTCACGATGCGTCCGGAACGATCGAACACGATGAAGCGCGTGCTTGTCGTACCCTGATCGATGGCGCCAATGTAGCCTGCCCGCATTAGGTTTCTACCAGTGGGTTGCTCGCTGAAAAAGCGTCGGGGGCGAGGAGCTACGACGGACAACTCTCACTTGCATTCTTATAAACCAGATTGGCGATCTCGTCTGCCCGACTACGCCAACTCCAATTCAATCTTCTTCGCATCCGTATCCAGTTTCGCGATCCGAAAGCTGCGAATCTGCCCAGCGCGAACGGCTTCCGGCTTGGACTCGCTGCCGCCAGCGCCGCTCTTCCAGTGCGCCTTCAACATGGAACTCAGCGACGACAAATCTGCCTTCGCTTCGGGCTGCGTCTTTTCTTGTGCCAATTTCTTCGCCAGACTCTCCGCAACGATGCGACAAGTGGCCTGGATGCCTTCCCCCAATTCCACGCGCGCATGATCACTCGAAACCTCGATCATGCGGCCCGTGACCACATCGCCTTCCTTGTGTTCCGCCATGTATTCATCCAGACTACTGGGAGCCATTTGCTTGATGCTGAGCCGCAACTGCCGCTTGACTGGATCGACTTCGAGGATCTGAGCTTTCACCGTTTGCCCGACCCGTAACACTTCCTGGGGATGATTAATGCGCTTCCCGGCGCTGATCTCGCTGATGTGAATCATGCCTTCGACACCTTCCGCAAGCTGTACAAAGGCGCCAAATTTAGTGATGTTGGTTACTGGCCCTTCCATGACAGTGCCCACCGCAAATTTCTGGGCAACCTCGGCCCACGGATCTCCCAGCGTCTGTTTGAGGCCCAGAGAGATACGGCGCTCGCCGGTGTTCACTCCCAAGATTACCGCTTCCACGGTCTCGCCCGGCTTCACAACGTCGCTAACCTTTCGCACTTTCCTGGCCCACGACATCTCCGAAATGTGGATCAGGCCTTCAATCCCCGGCTCCAGTTCTACAAATGCTCCGAAGTCAGCCACACGCGTTACTGCCCCGCGCACGCGTTCCCCTGTTGTGTACTTCCCGGCCACAGCGTCCCAGGGATGCGGCTGAAGATGCTTCATGCCCACCGAGACACGCCGCTTGTCGGAATCGGTCGAAATCTTGAGAACTTTGACTTCGATCTGCTGCCCCACCGAGAGTACGTCCGCCGGCTTGCTGACGCGGCCCCAGGCGATGTCTCCGACATGCAGCAAGGCATCGACTCCACCAAGATCGAGAAAAAGCGCGGGGGGGGGGGGGGTGCGGACAGTGCCGTTGACGGTCTCGCCCTATTGTATCTCCGTGAAACGGCGCTCCTTCACGGAATGCTCTTCTTCTTCGGCAAGGGCGCGACGGTCTACCACCACATCTTCCTCAGCCACATCGAGCTTAATGATGCGACAGCGGATTTCTTGCCCAACTAACTTTTCCATGTCGGCGGCATCGCGAACTCCACTACGTGAGGCTGGCATGAATGCGCACACGCCGACATCCACGCTGAAGCCGCCTTTGACTACGCCCGTCACTGTACCCATAATCGCCGCTTTATCGGCGAAGGCCTGCTCTAACGACGACCAATCCGTGGGTCGCTCGACCTTGAAGCGGGAGAGTTCGTAGTAGCCTTCCGGATCGCGGCCCTTGACTGAGACAAGTAACTTATCGCCGGGTTTCACGGTTTCGCCCGCGCTCTGCAACACTGTTAGTGGCAGGATGCCTTCGCTCTTGCGCCCAATATCGAGGAACACCGATTCGGCGGAGACAACGATCACGGTGCCCTCAAGCTGTTTGCCGCCGTCTTCGGCCTTGCGCGAATGGCTCTTTTCGTACTGGGAAAGAATTTCGTTGAACGACTCACTAGGTTCAGTCGCAGGTTGGGATTCGGGAATACTGGGGTTGGACGGAATTGGGTTGGACATGAGAGGTTACAGCCTCGCCGAGGCAGGACTCCCCTCTAGGATAACATCGTGTCTGCGGGGTCCCGCGGCCTTAGGCTGTCGTCTGCAAAGCGGTGCTGAGTAGTGCGGCTGAGTTGGTGTCGAGATAGATGGTTGCGTCGGGGTGGGTGCGCAGAATTGAAGCCGGGGCTTGCGGACTGATTTCGCCCTCAAAGCAAGCTTGAACGGCCTGGGCTTTCCTGGCGTCGGGCACGACGGCAAGAATCTCTTTGGCCTTAAGAATCTGACGCACTGACATGGAGATTGCTTGCGTAGGGACCTGTGAAATATCCGCAAACCACGCCTCACCAACCTGCTGACGCCGACAAGCCTCATCAAGATTCACGATGATGTAGGGCTCCGTGATCTGAAAATCGGCGGGAGGATCGTTGAACGCGAGATGGCCGTTCTCGCCGATGCCCAGAAATGCAATATCAATCGGAGCAGAAGCCAGGGCCGCGCCGACTCGACGGATAACTTCGGCAGGATCCGCATCGCCATCGAGCAAATGATATTGGGTGATTCCTGTCTTTTGGATCAATTGCTCCAGAAGCATCTTGCGGAAGCTTCCCGGATGCGAACTGGGCAGACCGATATATTCGTCGAGATGAAATGCCTCCACTCGCTGCCAGTCGATGCCCGGCGCCTGGGTCAACGCCTCCAGGAACTCGGACTGGGACGCGGCGGTGGCGGCAATGATGCGGGCTTGGCCACGTTCCCGTAAGGCGCGGCGAATCGCCGTTGCGGCTTGCTCGGCAGCCGCCCTGCCCAGGAAGATCTTGTCCTTGAATACTTTCAGCACCATGAGTCTTCCCGCCTTGAGAACCGAACCAGCAAGGCTATTAAAACGTTTCTTTCTGCAGTTTCCAATAAAAAAAATAACTTTTTATTCACCCTCATGGCTGCACTGTCCTACAGGGAAACAGTGTACGGGGTGCTGCGCTAATTCCATGTCGTATAAGGTGTATGCTTTGACGCATGACAAGAGTGAAGGTTCGTGTACCGATCCTTATCATCAGTCCCATCACGCTGGTCTGCCCATTTTGCAAAGCCAAGCCCGGCCGTGATTGCTCCACCAGTTCCGGTGGACTTGCCGTACTTCATGTTGCGCGAATCAAAGTTGCTGCGGCCCAAGACAGAACCAATGCGCTCCGGTCGGCCGCATATTTGAAATAGCTTTCGACGATAAACCATCAACGCAGATTTTAGACTCTACCTCGCGCGGGATCTCCTATCGCGACATCTTCTATTGCACATCTCCTATACTGAAGAGAGCGAATTCTTTCGCCGGGAGAAGTGATTGCCGGAGGTACCGCCAAGTTCCAACTCTCTGCGCGACAAATTGTTCTCCCTCCTCCTTCGGCTGACCCCAACCGAGCGTCAGCGGCTCTTGATGGTTACGATCCTGAGCGGAGGTGTGTGCGGACTGGCCGCCGTATCGTTTCACGTAGGCATCGACAAGGCGGAAGCTGGTCTCATCGAGCGCGCACTGGCGGCTCCACATTCCAGCTGGATCTATTTGGGCATCCTCGTACCTGCCCTGGGTGGCCTGATCGTTGGCCTAGCCATGCACTACTGGGTTCCGGGCGCTGTGGGCAGCGGTATTCCTCAAGTTAAAGTGGCCTACGCGCTCCACGCTGGACATGTGCCCTTACGGGATGCGGTGGGCAAGTTCATTCTGGGGATTATCCAAATTGGCAGTGGGGCTTCTTTGGGACGGGAGGGGCCGACGGTTCAGATTTGCTCGGGTATTTCCAGCCTGTTGGCCCGGCTTGCGTCTCTTTCACGGCAGAACCAGCGACGCATGGCGGCGGTTGGCGTTGCAGCCGGTATCGCCGCCGCCTTCAATGCTCCCATTGCGGCTGTGACCTTCACGCTCGAAGAAGTCATTGGCGACCTGGATCAAACCATGCTCTCGGGTGTGATTGTGGCCGCAGCTATCGCGGCCGTGGTGGAACGCAGCATCCTGGGGCAACATCCAGCTTTGGAGATTCAGCGAGCGTACGCGATGGGACCGCCCTCTTCCCTCATTTCGTACGCGATTCTTGGCTTGCTCTCGGCCGTCATCTCCGTTGCATTTACTGAATCCCTTCTCGGTCTGCGTGGATGGTTCAAGCGGTTCACGGTAGTGCCGAGGTGGGCGCACCCCGCAATGGGAGGGCTATTGACCGGGGCATTGGGGATGACAGGAATCTTGTGGCTCAAGCAACACGGCATTACGGGCGGGGTTTACCACACGCTTGGATTGGCGCTCACCGGCTCGCTCCCGATCAAAATACTACTGGCTCTTTGCGCATTGAAATTTGCCGCGACGCTTTCCTCTTACGCCAGTGGCGGTGTAGGTGGAATCTTCGCGCCTGCGCTTTTCATGGGCGGGATGCTTGGAGGAACGGTCGGATATGTCGACGTCGCCATCTTTCATCATGCGGCAGATTCGATTGGGGCATTTGCCCTGGTCGGCATGGGAGCGGTCTTTGCTGGGGTTATCCGAGCGCCTATGACCTCGGTTTTGATCATTTTTGAGATGACCGGAGGCTATGGCCTCGTCCTCCCTTTGATGATTGCCAACATGAGCGCATACTTACTGGCACGTCATTGGCGACACGTTCAGATTTACGAGGCTTTACTGCAGCAGGACGGTGTTGTGCTGCCCCATGGAAAACCAGTTACGCTGGAAGAGACTGGGGCGAAGTGGCCCAGCGAAGCGCCGCCGTAGGCAAGGAGTCTTGTACAGAATATTAGGGCCCGAGCGGATAGTTTTCTTCTTCCGGAAGTTTGCCATCCACTTTCAGGAGCTTCATTCCCGGCTTAATATCGGCGGCGTCCACCAATGCGATTGCTCCCGGGTACGCCGTCAGGGCCTCCCTTTGCATTCCGTTCGAGGGAAGAATCATGGGCTCCGCTTCAGCCTCCCCTTGATACACCTTGCCGGTCCAGAATTGTTTGTATTCTATTTCGGATTTCCCCAGCAGCTTCAGCAGAGCCGTGCGTTCGATGGTTCCGGGAGCGCGCGAGAATAGCTTCACGCGTGCACCATCCGGCCACGTTCTCTTCTCGCCCGAGAAAATCTTGCGGAGTTCCGCCAACGTCAGGTTCGTTTGGGTATTTTTGGGACTCACGGCTACGGCCACACTCCGCCTTGGCGCAGCGAAACCAGATGCCAGCGCTAAAGCCAGGCACCAAACCGCCAGGAACGCTATTCCCGATTTTTTTTTCCTAACATTCATGGCTCAAAAGGCAAACGACAATTGCATTTGCAATCCGTTCAGGTCCTGTTTGCCTTTACGGATGGTGTGGTCGATCTGAGTTTTGAACGCGATACTCTCGTTGAAATCGTAGCGTGCGCCGAACGTCGGGCCGTGACGCAGCAGGATGTCATCGTGGTAACTACTGTTGGGATTCGTATTGGCATATTGATATCGGAAGAAAGGACGAATCTTCCCAAATCTTCTGGAGAGTTGTGCATAGAAAGCGGGCATGTTGTAGATAGGCCCACCCTGTTCATAAGCATTGCGGATCAGGAACCCCTCGTTCAGGAATTCGATGCTGTGTCCGACATAAACGAAGTGGCCGTTGACAATCGTCTGCCCGAGCCGGACGTTGGGACCTTGGAAGAAGTCGCTAATCCGGTCGTGATAAAACGACCCTCCTATTTGCAGACCTGGAATTGTTTCAGGACGCAGGAAAAGACCCACGTTCACATGGTTGCCGTTGTTCTCGTCGACCTCGCCGCTACCATCAATATCCGGACGAATCGTATCGCTCGAGCCATATTCAACAATGTAGTTTAGACCCAGTTTGCCCGAAGGGATCTGTCCTGTAACGGAGAGGCCTTGAGCCTGCGTTGGGAGCAGACCGCCATTATTCGCGAACTCCATTACGAGAGGGCGATCCACGGTGGTCTGCAGCCATTTCCCACTATGAAAGGCCGCGTTATAGAAGCCAATCCCCGTGTGATAACGACCGGCCGACACCCGCAGGCGGTCATTGTAGTCGTACTTAAGAAGCGCGCGCGCCAGCTCCACGCGGAAGCTCTGGGCATCCCCTTCCTCAATCACGATTTCCGCCAGGACGCTGGCCTGATCTGTGATTTTTGAGGTCAGGAAAAGATCGAGATCGCCCGTGTAGAAGTTTCCGGCCGAACCAGGTACAAATCCGAGAGTGCCTAACTCCGGCTGCCGCCGGTCGAGCGCCTTATAATTCACCTCGCCGAAACCACGCCAACGAATGCCCCGTACATCGTGCGTTTCCTGGAAACCTGCCGCCTCGGAAAGGCCGTTGCCAGGCGCATCCACCACAGGTCGCACGGGATCTGTGTCTACTCCCGCAGCCGGAGCCAAGCCCTGCTTTGTCTCCAGGGCGGTGACCTTTTCTTGCAACTGCTTCACCTGTTGCAGCAGTTGGCGAATCGTTTCCCGATCCTCGGGAATCATACTTTGCGCCCCAGCGATTCCTCCCAGGAGCGCATAAACCGTGATCATTCGCAAGGCAGGTAACATGTTTCCCTTCAGTTATCACCTTGAGCAACATCGAAGTGTTAACCACCAATCGGGACGGACTGGGGCTGCCTCGTAGTTTCGCGACACTCGATGAATCTGAGAAGTTCCCAAAGGTAGCGGAGGTCGGCAACCGGTGGACAAAGGTCTCGGCCTCTTCGAACTTTCCTCCTCGCCGGCTGCAACAGGGGCACAAAAAGAACGCAAAAATGAAAAGGCCGCCCGGCAACGGGACGGCCTTTTCTTAAGGGAGAATCGTTTCAACGGAAGGCACCGTCAAAACTCTTCAGGAATGAAATCTTATGAGTCGAAAACGGGGGGTGTCAAGCGTTTTTTAGGAAATAATTGCTTTGTTTTCAATAATATACAAAAATGTTCCTGGATGAGAAAATCTCCCCACTTTTGCGCTTTCGGCGGCCCAAAAAACCATTAACCCGTCTGTCTGGAAGGACTTGCGACGGCTTCTGAGGCTTCGGCGGGGGGGTCGCCCAGGTGCAGCGAGATGAATTCCTGCCCTTGCGCGGCGCTTCGAATTTGTCCCGGAAAGAGACGGCTGAGGAATACACGAATGAAGCCAAACCCGATCCCGAAGACGAGTGCCGCCGCTCCAAGCACTGCGGAGAGCGCGACCACATTGAGAATTACGTACCCGAGGTTATCTCGCTTATTGAAGGTCCAGCGTTCGTTCCACGTCACTTCAGCGTCGTAGTTTACCGAGTTCAGCAGTGATCCTACAGAGTTGGGAGTCACTAAACCGGAGACGACAATCACGATAGGTCCGGTCCGACGCGTGTAGACCTGTTCCAGGTTCATCAACGCGGGACCATTCGGATTCTGCTGCGCGTTGGCGGGGTGATGCGCCGCCTCAATTCGTTTCTGGTGCTCGATAGCGAGCTGCGGGGTCGGATACTCGATCAACGTGAGCGTCGCTTCCTCGGGATCGGCGCGGTACTTGCTGAGCACGACCTCCGCGCCCGTGGCAAAATCCACAAGCTCAGCGCTCAATGGCGCACCGATTTTCTCCAGCGCCACAGGTCCAGCAGCATAGCGCATGGAATTCGCAATCTGCTGCGAATGGGGCAGACGGTCCGGAAGGGTGGGCGGCTTACTGTCGCCACCTGTGGCCAGGGGCAGCCCAGCCGCCAATTCACGCAATTGCGCGGCTGACATCGCCGTAAGCTTGTCGAAGACGGCGTCGACAACGATATTGCCGCGACAAAACAGCACATGCTCATTCAATGAGGAAGCCAGGTCGCCAACGCTTTCGTCTACCATCCGGGGCTGACGATAGTAGAGAAATGCACCAAGAGCTCCGGAAGCATCTTGAAAGCGAAGCGCTTTGAGCTTAAGCTGGCGGCCGCTTTGTATGTAGGTGGCATTTTCAAGTTCCTGGAATCCGTATTCCCGGAGTAGCTGAGCCTCGGCAGGATCAGCAGCTGTCGCATCTTTAACAAACTTGCCTTCGCCGGAAAGCTGCCATCCGCCAAAGCCCTGCGGCAGGAGCGGCGGGGCTGCGGTTTCCTGGACTGCCAGCAACACCGGAGGCAGCAGGAGTACGGACAAGAGAAAAATTATCAGCGCGAGAATGCGGGGAGGTGGCTTCATGCAAACAAAAACTGCGCGGGCTTCCTTCTTAGACTACAGAGGGCAGGAGAAAGTTTCCAGAGAGGGCCAGGCTAGGTAGTGGGCTGGGGGATCAGCCTCTCAATTGCCTATGGGTATTGCTCTCCACAGCTAAAGTGCCTTAAGTTGGCGCTTTCATCCGATGAAAGCCTGAAAACGTTGCCAGACAAGTGCTTCCATATTATTCCCGGAAAGTACTCACGGGAGGGGGGTACTGTTGGTACGTGAAAGGGGCAGCAAAATAGCCGATACTTGAGAAACGGTTTTACAACGGGGGGATAGCAATCCGATCCCGAGGAGACGTGTACGAGCAACGCCTCGGACTGGGACAACCTCTAAAACCGCCTGGTTCTGAGGAGTCCCATGTTGCAGCAACCTAGCCGCACTGTCGCGATCGCAGCCATTCTGTTGCTGGCGCACGTCGGTGTGGTAGCCACGCTCGGAACCGCTGTTCCGGGACCTTTCTTATCGGATCTGATCCAGCTCTCCCTGGGCGGTCTTGCGATCTTGACTTACCTGCAGACCAGCCGGCGCTCCGAGGGACTGGCGCGCTCTTTCTGGCGTTTGGCTGTAGCGGCTTTCATCGTTTGGTTTGTTGCGCAGAGTCTGGGCGTCTATGGCGATCTCGTTCCCCATCCGAACCCAGTGGGAGGCGCCTCCAATCTTTTATTTTCTTTTTGGTTTGTTCCCTTGGCCATGGCCATGTTCCTGGACCCGGATCATGAGGCCGAAGGGTTAGATCTACTGATCGTTCTCGACGTGCTGCAGGCAACCCTCGTCTGCGTGGCTGCCTATCTATATTTTTTCTATCTCCCCCACTCTGCAGCAGGGAACGAACTGTCTCACACCGTCTGGGCGCCGTATTTTATCGGCTACGGACTGGTTGCCGGCACCTTCTTACTGCGGTCGGCATTCACCCGCTCGCGGGTAGGCCGGGAGCTTTTCGGAGGCTTGGGGATTTTCCTGGCCTGCTCGGGCGTCGTAGATGCCCTGTACTATTACGGCCCGGGACAAGGACTAAAAACGGGAGCCTGGTTCGATATCCTATGGAGCATTCTGCTGGTTGTTCCCCTGATCATCGCGGCCACCTGGAAGCAACCGGCAGCGCAAGATTCCTCCCTGGGAGTTGTCAAGCACGAGAAAAGGATCCATACCGAAATTTTTTATCTGTTTTACCCGCTGCTCATCCTGCTCATGTCTCTACGCATCGCGCGCGAGCATCTGGGACTGGCAGCCGCCGTCATTTTTTTGTCCTTTGTGTGTTCGAGCGCACGCCTTCTGGTCACGCAGAATAGGCTGGTCAAAGCGCAAGACGCGCTGCGCTGGGAAGCTTCGCGCGACGGTTTGACAGGTCTGTGGAACCGCAAAGCCGTGCTCGACATCCTCGAGCGTGAATTGCTCCGCTCCGAACGCCTTAGCGAACCTGTGGGTGTCATCATGGCCGATGTCGACCACTTCAAGACCATCAATGACAACCGCGGACATGCCGCTGGTGACCGAGTATTGGGAATTATTGCCAATGAAATCGCTGCCATGGTCCGGCCTTACGACTCCGTTGGACGCTACGGCGGGGAAGAGTTTCTCATCGTCGCGCCCGGTTGCGGCGTGCAGGAAACCTCGGAGCTGGCGGAACGCGTTTGCAGTTACGTCGCGAATTGCAGCATCGTTGCGGGAGGGTCCACCCTTAACGTGACCTTAAGCCTCGGTATCGCTTCTGGCAATTCTGCCGCAGACACCGAGAAACTGTTGCACGACGCCGATGTCGCGCTCTACCAAGCCAAAAATGCAGGACGAAACCGGGTCGAGCCCAGCATGGGACGCGCCCCCCAAGCCGATATAAATTTCCCACCCACCGCGAAGAGTACGTTCTGGCTATGACTCTCCTAGCAGAACTCACCACGGAGACACCGAGGCACGAACCCAGCCTTCGTTTTTGATTCCAGGCTTTTCCTTTGCGTTCTGGGGCAGTGGTGCAGTTTGGATATTTCTACAAAGTTGTCATTCCGAAGCGCGGCAGTAGCGCGCGAGGAATCTGCTCTTTTACAGCCAGGAGCAGATTCCTCGCCGATAGACCTGGCTGGGAATGACAGTGCCAGAGCAGTGTATTTACGAAACTGCACCACGACCCGTTCTGGTGTTTTCTCTGTGTCTCAGTGTCTCCGTGGTAAATTCAGGAACAACTCCTTCAGCTTAAGCGATTGCCCAGTATTTCCCTACCCTCGGCAACTGTGAGAGACTTTTGAATCTTCCGAGAACTACCCGACTCAAAAGGAACGGAGAATGCCATGTCTGCGATCTTAACCGCCGGAACCCCGGCTCCGGATTTCACACTCCACGTCACGCCCGACCAAACTCTTTCTCTCAGCGAATTGCGGGGCACGCCCGTCATCCTGGCTTTTTATCCTGCGGACTGGAGTCCGGTCTGCGGCGATCAAATGGGCCTATACAATGAAATTCTTCCCGAGTTTCATAAATTCGGTGCACAATTGCTTGGAGTTTCTGTCGATGGCGTGTGGTGCCATGAAGCATTTGCCAAAGACCGGCGCTATCATTTTCCTCTGCTTGCGGATTTCGAGCCCAAAGGTGCGGTGGCCCAGGCGTATGGAGCTTATCGCAAACAGGAAGGCATTTCCGAGCGGGCACTGTTTGTCATCGACAAGAACGGAGTCATTGCCTGGAGCTACGTCTCCCCTGTGGCAGTGAACCCCGGAGCCGATGGGATACTTCAAGCACTCGAAGATTTGCCAAAATAAAGATCTGCCAAAGTGAGATTTACCGAAATAGATTTGCCAGAATTTAGGAGAACTGTATGACCACACTCAAAATCGCGGTGCGCCCAGAGGATCATGCCCAGGGTGACGAAAACGCAGAATGCACGTTAGTCGAGTATGGAGACTACCAGTGCCCCCATTGCGGGCGCGCCTATCCCATCGTCAAACGTATCCAGAAGCACTTTGGAAAACGCTTGCGCTTTGTATTCAGGAATTTCCCGTTGAACGAAATTCATCCGCAAGCAGAGTCGGCTGCAGAGACCGCCGAGTTCGCCGGTACCCATAGCAAATTCTGGGAGATGCACGATCTCCTCTTTGAGAACCAGTCCCGCTTCAGTCCTCCGCTTTTTCAGGAACTGGCTCAGGAGCTCGAACTCGACCCCGCAGATTTGCGCGACGCTCTCTCGAAGGGAAAATTC
This sequence comes from uncultured Acidobacteriaceae bacterium, assembly GCA_964619065.1. Taxonomy (GTDB): domain Bacteria; phylum Acidobacteriota; class Terriglobia; order Terriglobales; family Acidobacteriaceae; genus JANXUC01. The sequence goes on from CAZUCC010000007.1 coordinate 21,602, forward strand.
ACGGCTCACGTGCGTTCGGATTTCATGGGCGGGGCGCGCAGTGGGGTCAACGGCACACCCACGTTCTTCATTAACGGCCAGCGGCACGATGGCCCGTTTGATTATGAAGATTTGGTGGAGGCGATTGAAGGAAGGCTCGCGGCGGCGTGAGGGGCAAGAATAAAGCAGCCTGTTGATCTCACCGGAATCAAGCCTGGATCATTTCGGATTCTTGCCTGCCCCTAACAAAAAATCCACGATCTGGCGTTCGGCCCAGTAGCCGTCATAGCCGTTGGGTGCGGCCATGAAGGCGCAATGGCCTCCGTGGGCGGTTTCGACATAGCGGACGTTGCGATTGGCGAGAATCTTGGCGCGCGTTTCCGGTTGAATGCGAACGAACGGATCATCGGCGGCGTAAATGATGAGCGTAGGCACGGCAATGCGATCCACAACATTGGCTGCCGCCGCGCGGGCGTAGTAGTCGTTAGCGTCGCGGAAACCGGAGAACGGGGCGGTCACCTGATTGTCGAACTTGCGAACGCTCGATGCTCCGTCCGCGGCGGCGACATCGAAGCGTCCGGGAAACAGCTTCGCCTTGAGCGCCAGCCGCTGCTTAAGCCGATGCACGAAATGCATCTCATACAAACGGTTAACGGGTTCGTTGAGAGCGTCGGAGGAAGCCGCGAGATCGAGCGCTGGACAAACGGCTGCGACGGCCTGGAGTTCCGGGCACGTGCTGCCCCACTCTCCGGCAAGCTTGAGAACAAGATTTCCTCCCATGGAATAGCCAGCGAGGGCGATCCGCGTCAGGCCTTCGCTGGCGATCAGAGCACGCGCGACAGCGCCTACGTCCGACGAAAGCCCCGAGTGATACAGCGTGGGAGCGAGATGTTCGGTGCCGCCGCAATTGCGCTGATTCATGCGCACGGCATTCATGCCGAGAGCAAGCGCCTTCTGCGCAATGCCGCGCAGGTATTGCGAATCGCTCGATCCCTCCAAGCCATGAATGGCAATGACCGTGGGCGCATTGCGACGATCCGGTTGCCAGTGGCACTGGCAGAGAACCTGGATGCCGGGTGCAACTTCGATCAACCGATCCTCCGCGGGCGGAAGCGCAACAGCTCTCAGCATGAGATGGCTGGCGATGGTCTGAAAATGGCCATTGCGGATTCCCCAACGGGGAGAAAAATTCTCGGTCGGCTGCCAGATTTGCGTAGGACCCACACTTCATATTAAATGGAGGCTGGATCGTCTGAATTCCGGAGCTTCGCCTCATGCCGATTTACGAATACGCCTGCAAAGAATGCCAACACGAGTTCGAAGCCTTGGTGTACGGCACGCAGAAAGCGGAGTGCCCGAAGTGCGCGAGCAAGCAATTGGCCCCAAAGCTTTCCGTATTCGCCGTTTCAGCGCCGAGTGCAACGTTGAAATCAACTCCCCGAGCAGCTGGAGGGTGTGGTAGATGTGGCGACCCACGCGGTCCGGGTGCCTGTTCCATGAATTAGTTACCTGGGTTAGCCCCTCTCTAAGGCGGGTTCCAGCGCAGCCTCCTCACTTGTATTTCCTTCCTTTACTTCCCCATACAGCAAGTTATCCCACATCGGTCACCTGTTTACGGGTAACGCTCGTAAGTTGTTGATTTTTCAATAACTTCCTACTATGGGTTGGACAGGAGAGTGTCCCCATGGATCGCCGCCGCCAGTCCCGTATCAGCTCAGGTATTCCAGTTCGCGTTTGGGGAATCGACGCCAAGTCCCGACCGTTTCAAGCCACCGCGTCTGCCCTGAACCTGAGCAACGATGGCGCGTTGTTGCAAGGCGTGCAAAATCATTTGCGTCCCGGCAACTCGATTGAGTTGCAATATGAGGGACAAACCACCGCCTATATCGTGATTTGGACTGGGGCCGCTGGCACTTCCCAGGCCGGGCACGTTGGGCTCCGCCGGGCGGCGAATCAGCCGTGCCCCTGGGGCGAATTCAAACTGGAGTTCGGCATGACCGGAGTAGGGCGGGGGTAGAAGGTGGGCCGAGGACAAGCTTCTAGCGCTAGTGTCGTCACAGCTATTTTCCTACTTCTTGGCTTGGGTTCCCTGAATTATCCTTCCTTAGCATATCCACAAACTCAACCCGATGCAGTCAAGAAAGAGACAGCCGTGGCGACGCATGCAGGTGGAACATTTGAAGTAAAGTTGGAACCTCAGGGAACGAGCGACAAGGCCGAAGGCTCCACTCTGGGTAGGATGAGCATCGACAAGCAGTTCCACGGCGATCTCGAAGCGACCAGCAAAGGCGAGATGCTGTCCGCCATGACGGATGTCAAGGGCTCCGCAGGTTACGTCGCAATCGAGCGGGTCACGGGAAAACTCAAGGGCCGCAGCGGCAGCTTCGTGCTGCAACACACAGGCTCAATGAATCGCGGCGAACCGCAGTTGACTATCACGGTGGTACCCGATTCGGGTACCGGTCAGTTGGTGGGTCTTTCGGGCAAGATGAGGATCCAGATCGACGCGGGAAAGCATTCCTATGAATTCGAATTCACGCTGCCCGCAGCCCATTGATCGAGCGCTGCTAGATCTAAAATTCGGCGATTTCAAAATCCGACAATCTTAATAATTCTGCCAGCACTTGGCGGCTCTTTTTACCGTAAGGTGCTCTTGTCTCAGCATACGCGCTGAGTCGCCGAGGGGCACTTCCTGCGATGGAGTTGCCACTTCCCAGAGCGGTCTTTCTCCTCGGGCGTAAACATAGGTTTCGCCGCCATTGAGGTTCTGGGATTGTGCCAGCGGCTGCCGCGTGGCTTGTTCGGGATGGCTCGCAAAAGAATAAATTACGGGTTCAGCGCTCACACCAACTGTGGCGGCCTGCCCAAACGCAACGGAAGCACAAAGGACACACATCACAAACAGTGCAGTTTTCATTGGCTTGATCTCCAATCTTAGGAGCCTGCTCTGGCTCCGCCTGGATGGAAGCAAGCCCGATACCAAATCCGGCGGGTAAACCATTTCCTTTCAACAGGATCCGTCTTCCCAACAAATCCCGTAGCGCATTTGTTTGCACAATTGTGGAGCATGCACAGCCAGGGGATTCCCGCGCTTGGCACGCGCACTCTGGGAGCTCTACCGCGAGAACCGGCGCACCGAAAGAGAGATGGGCAGGCCAACACAAACAATGTGGGTGACGATGCCGATCAGGATCGACGCAATGGCTTCTGGAGCTTTGCGTTGGGGAACAGCCGAAAGCGGCACCACGATCCGTGCCATAAAGAAGTAAACCGCGATACCGTAAAGCACTCCCCAAAGGATGGCGCTGTGTTGGAGGAACGTGAGCTTGCGGCTGGCCATGTAGTAAACGGTGGCGGCTGAGAGTGCGATAAAGAAGTGCAGTGCAGCACCCAAGAGAGCGGTTCGCACACCACCCTTGTAAGACTCGACGCCAAGCAGTCCGCTGGCAATGGATTGCAGAATTCTGGTGAGGCCCACGCCGTGGAAACCCCACCGAATGTAGGCTGCAGTCAAGTCGAGAATGCCGGCTGTCAGCCCGCCCCAAAGAATTGCCGGGAGCGACCCCAATTTTTTTTCTGCGAGTGTGGTTAAAGCTGCGCTCACTGGTTCGTCTCCTTCTTGCCCGTCCCGATCTCATTCCATTGCTTTCCTCGCAGTTCGGGTGGTTTCAATTCTGTAAGAGAGAGCAAGTCCAGTGCGACCCCCCTCCATAGGACGCTTACGTGCAGGTGTGGACCAGTGACGCGTCCGGTGGCGCCGGATTCGCCGAGTTTTTGTCCGCGCTCGACTTTGTCGCCCTCGTGCACGGCAAACTTGGAGAAGTGCATGTAAATAGTGAAGAGTCCTTGTCCGTGGTCAAGAATGACGCAGTTCCCTTCAAAGAACAGATCGCGGGCGAGAACCACCGTGCCCGAATTCGAGGCGAGAACCGGTGTACCCGGCGCGGCGCGAAAATCGACACCGTGGTGTTCGCTGAGGATCTGGCCGTTGAACACACGGCGGACGCCGAAAGTCTCGGTGATGAGAGAGTCGAGCGGCTGGACGAACGGTCCGGACCAGAGAGCGTGCGGGCTGGTCTCGTTGTAGGCCGCAGTCTTAGCGGCTTTCTCCTGATCGATGCGTTTAAGGGTTTCGGGATCGGGACTGGTAAAGCGGCCCTCGACTGCGAGCGGCTTGGGGGCAGCAATGGTTTTCCGGTTCACGATAGCGACGCGAATTTTCTGCGAGAAGTGCACTGGAGAGCCAGCGACGGTCTTCCCGTCCAACTCGAGTGAATACCGGCCACGCTTGGCGGCGAAGGCCGTGCCTGCGAACGCTACCCAATTGCGTCCGCCGGCAAGAGGTTCAAACTGTACTTCGTGGTCCAGCCATTTGCCGTGGAGTTCTCCAAGTTTGACGGACGTCGTCACCTTGAACAGGCATGCTGAACCGTTGACGGGATGAACGGGCTGCGATTCGATCTTGATGTGAGGCGGTTTGGGGCTGGCGGTTACATGGGAAACGAGTGCGATAACCACGAGCGCGAGACCTGGTGCAGCGAACCTGCGGCCAGCGCGGGGTATGGGTTTTCCCTGTGCCATTGTTTTCGATTTTAGGCGTTCAGCCCAGCTCCATTGTCCACCGATTCGTTCCCTGCGACATCACCGATCTATCCAAAGTGGCAGCTCTAGGCCTTGATCAATCAACAGAAACTGCAAACTCCTGGCGTATCATACCCCATGCCGGATGCTTTACCCGGTACACTCACCAATCTCGCGGGGTCCCGTCTTTCCTAACCCGACAGCGCGGAGATAACCAGCTGTCGGAGATCCTGGTAGTGGTGCAGTTGGGATATTTCTGCAAAATTGTCATTCCGAAGCGCGGCAATATCGCGCGAGGAATCTGCTCTTTTACTGCCAGGAGCAGATTCCTCGCCGATAGACCTGGCTCGGAATGACAAAGCCAGAGGAGTGTATTTACGAAACTGCACCTCGACCGAGATCCTACCGAGGTAAGCCTAACCGCATCCAGGTGGGACTTATCTCGTCGTAAAAAACAGGAAGGCCACGTTGGTTGATCAACGTGGCCTCTCTTATTTCGGAATAGCCTATTTCCACTTTCCCAGCGTTCCCATAGCCGCGAACCTCTCTCGCCAATTAATGCGGCCCGTCATCTGCATCACTACGAACAGCGTCAGAATCGACCCGATGGTGATCGCCAATCCCGTAAATCCTTTGAAGAAGAATGCATAGGAGAACAACACCAGGTAGAGCAACTGCGCACCGCCCGCCTCGACCGCGGCGAAGCGCATGCCCACCACCAACCGCAGATAGCTCACTACCAGGAACACCGAAACAATGGAGCAGATGACGAAGGCCAAATGGATCGAGATGTGATCCACCAGATACGCCAGTAGCAGATGGAACGCAAAGAATGCCGTCGCCAGGAAAAAGTAGTTCATGGGGTGCAGGTCAATGTCGCGCAACGTGGTGAGGATGAACATCAGAAAGAAAAAGAAAAACAAGGAGACCGGCGCGAAGAAACTGATCTCTCCCGCGAGCGGGCCGGGCTGCAGCTTCTCCGGCATGGCCATGCCGATTTCAAGTCCGGAAAGCAGGTTCTTGTAGTTCCATGTGAGGTCCCAGCCCTGCGACGTTTCCCGTTTCTCCGTGGGGGAAAGCGTGTTCTGGGGAAAATCGATGGCCTTGAAGTTCGTGTGCATGGCGAGATTGAAATCCTTCACTTGAGAAACGCTGTTCTCCGCCGAGTTGGGGGTGAATTTGTAATTCCAGTTGTCCAGCCCTTGCGAGCGGTACGCAAAAGTGAGCACGGCGGACTTTCCTCCTGCGACAACAGCAGCGGCGGTAGCGTGCCCCGCTCCCGTGCTGATGGCGGTGGGCTTGCCGTCGACGAGCACAGTAAGGTCGTCATAAATGGCTTGCGCGGCGGGAAAGTCTAGCGTGAAGACGACGTTCTGATCCTGATCGCTGGGGTTGTGGTAAGTGTACAAGCCGGAAAAATTCACTGCGTACGTGCTGTACCAGAGCAGTCCTTTTTGTCGATGATCGAGATTCAACGTGACGTCCACTCGCGAACTCTCAAGGGGGAGTCCCACGGCAACCTCTTCCCTAACTTGCCGCGAGATGGCTTTTCCGTCCTCCACCTTAGTCTCGGTTTTCTCGCGCTCGAAGTAGTAAGTAGCGAAAGGAGGGACCTGGGTCTGCGACGTTCCCCAGTTGCTCGCCACGGCGCCGGAGAGGCGTCCGTTTTGCGGAGAATAGGTGCGGGAGAAGATCGTTCCACCCAAAATTCCCCAGGCAATGGCGGTGCAGATAAAGATGAACGTGATGGCGGCGATACGTTTGATCATGATCTCCTCCGGGTTTCGGGGTCAATTCTCGGCCCGAATTCTTGATTGCGAGTACTTTATAACACAAAGTCAGTGAAGTGGCTATAGCCCATCTGTGTAGTCTCCACAACTCGTTCAGATGCCGGTAACCGTATTCCAACAACTGCAGATTGCGTTTTCTGCGCCTCAGGTCCCAGAAATTGTTCCCATTTTTTGGACGCTAAGCGCCGCACTACCTAAAGCCAGATTTATTTCAGCGCCGACGGAACTGCTGCCAGCCAACACCAAGGTCCGCACTATCGTAAAAGAGCGGCGCTTGAAATAACGTCGGGCTTGCGTCCCGGAGGAATCGAATTTCCGCCTTCACCCGTGCTAAAGTCGGAGTCCCATGGCTCCCAAGATCCTCTCCGATCAGTCCCTGGCTCGCCGCCTTGAGCGTGCCGAGGCGACTGCTAACGCGTGTTTCGTCGAAGCCCGCGCGCGGCTTGCGCCAGCGTCCGGCGCACAGTGGATCGAAGTTGCGGGCGCCTATGCCATGTACGACGGCGCACGTTCGCCCTGCACGCAAACCTTCGGTCTCGGCCTATTCCAAATGCCGACAGTCGCTGACATGGACAAACTTGAAACGTTTTTCAAGGATCTCCGAGCCCCGGTTTTCCATGAAATCAGTCCGCTTGCCGATAAGGCGCTTCTCCCCATGCTGAGCGAACGAGGATACAGGCCCGTTGAGTTGACCAGCGTGATGTTCCTGCCGTTAGGCGAGCGGGCTCCAGCGGCGGTCGTTCCCAAGGAACCCTTGCAAGTGCGCGTCGTTAGCCAAAACAACAACGAACAGGAGCGGGATTTGTGGGCGCGGACTTCGGCCGAGGGCTGGCGCGAATCCACCGAAATCGCTGACTTGATATTGGGATTGGGGCACATTGCCTCTGCCGCAAAGGGCAACGTGTCATTTCTCGTAGAGTTGCACGGTCAGCCGATTGCCGCGGGTGGACTTGCCGTCCACGGCAACGTCGCATTGTTCGCGGGAGCCAGCACCATCCACGAGTGGCGCCGAACCCGGCAGCGCCTCCCAGCGCAACGCCGAACGCCAAGGATTCCGCATCGCTTACACCCGCATCAAGTGGGGCTTGACGGGCGCGCAAGAGCAGAGCCTGCCCTGAGCGCCGAAGGGCGCCTCGCCTGCCCGAGCCGAGCGCAGCGCATCTCGGCTCCAAAACTCAACCGTTGTTTGTGCGCCATCGATTTACTAAGTCTTCCGCCGCAACAGGCCAGTCAGGAAAATGGAATCGAAACCCAGCCCGCAGAAGACGGCCGGGAACAACACGACGGCTCTTTAGGATGAGTTCGGTTTCGGTACGCAAAAACAATGCACCAAACTCGAGCATCCACCGCGTCGCAGGGAGCCCAACCGGTGCCCCCCAAGCTCGCCGGAGAGCTCTCATGAATTCTCCATTGGGTAGCGGATTGGGCGCCGCAATATTCACCGGGCCTTCGAACTCTTCGTGAGCCATCAGGTACTCAATACTGCGAAGAAAATCCTCGCCGTGTACCCAGGACACAAATTGTTGCCCCGAGCCAGCGGCACCTCCCAATCCAAAGCGCACAAGACGAAGCAGTTCGCCAAATATGCCGCCTCGGCCGGAGCTCATGACCATGGCGCTACGCAGCGCAATCTTGCGGGTCCGCGGTGTTACGGCGGAGAAGAAAGCCTCTTCCCAACTGGTGGCTACGTCGATACTGAAGCGCCAAGTGCCGGGAGCATTCGCTTCTTTGCCGCCAATCTCTCCAGTCTCCTCATCCATCGGGCGATCCAGCGCGTGACGATAAATGGTAGCGGTGCTTGCGTTCATCCAGAGACGCGGCGGGTGGACCAACCCTCGGATGGCCTGACCGAGCAGACGAGTCGTTTGAACTCTAGAGTCCTTAATGGCGGCGCGATTCGCGGGCGTATAGCGGCAATTCACACTGCGTCCGGCAAGATTGATGAGGACATCCGCGTGTTCCAGATGTGAAGTCCAATCGCCCAAAGTCACTCCATCCCAGTGGACGGCCTCCCAAGGTACAGATTGAGCGCTCCGAGCCAAAGTCACAACCTGGTGGCCTTGATGGTGGAAACGGTAAGCGAGAAGATTTCCTATTTGTCCATTACCGCCCGCAAGAACGATGCGGAGGGTTTGACTCACTGCATCACCGCTAAAAGCGTGGATTCTTCGTCACCATAAATCACATCGAGCAGGTCAGTCACCAGTTTCCGCACCGGTCGCAGCAAGGGGAAACCGGAAAACTTAATCAGGCTGACGACAATCAAGAGACTCTTCTCGAACAGCTGCATGGTCCTCTTTTGCTTGGGAGAACGATCGTAAACCCAGAAAAGAAACAGTCCCATTTGGTAGAGCCACAACAGGCGCGGCAGATGCACCTTCAGATCATCGGGCACGCGGACCTTCGATCCTTCGAGCGTGCGGGCAAACAGGCTAATGTCCTGATCGCGAATCGCACGGCCCTCCTTGCTGAAGGGCGATAAAGAATGTTGCGGGTCAATGTGGGTGGAAAGAGCGCTCAACAGTCCTCGATTCGGGGCAAAGTAATGGAGCTTCACCCGCAACGTCACACGCAAGCGCTCTTCCAGCCCCTTCGCATGTGACTGAGCCTCCTCCACCTGAGGGGCAAGCTCCCTTTGAGCGCGTTCGTAGAACGCCATCACCAGAGCGTCTTTGGAGTCGAAGTAGTAGTAGGCAGCGCCTAAAGCTACTCCCGCCTCTTTGGCGATGTCTCGCATTGTTGTGCTCCCGAAGCCGCGTTTGCGAAACAGAACCAACGCGGCTTCCAGGATGCGGGTGCGGGTCTCTTCGGATTTCTTGCCGGTCGTGAGGGGAGGTTTGCTCATGATTTATACCTGAGGTATTGCGTGGGAAACCGGCAAGCCTGAGCTTACGCCTGCGCGCGAACGTTTGCGAATGCGTGAAAAGACAAACAAATTGAAGAAATGCATGCATCCCAGAACCATCAGTACCAGGCCGACTTTGTCGCTAACCAGCTCGATCGCCCCACGCAGTGTATTGAGATTTTCCGTCGCCCTAAGAACCAGCGCGATATATCCGATGTTGATCAGATAGAAACCCACCACGAGCAGATGGTTCACGGAATCGGCGAGCTCAGCATTCCCGTGAAAAGCATCCACTAAAAAGACTCGCCCATTTTTGTGCAGGGTTCGGGCGACCCAGACGGTAATCGTAAGGCATATGACTAAGTAGCTCAGATAGCAGCCGACAACATACATGATAAGTCTCCTTTTATAGATACTTGAACATGTTCAAATACATAATGAGCCCTGAAACTCCCGTTGTCAAGATAAAAATGAACGCGTTCAAAATACTTAAGACCACAGATTCGCAAAAGCGGAAACCCGTATGAAGATGCTTCATAAAAACGCTTCTGGGAGGGGCACGGCTTCCGCCGTGCCTTTAGACGCAAGAAAGATATTGGCTTTAGCCGCTGAGGTGGCCTACTTCCCAACACGCCCCGGGCCTTGGTCCCGGCAGTACATGATCGGATTCCACGTACGCACTGACCTCTTTCCTTGGTCGCAGAAGGCTGTTATGCCTGAAAATCTCTCTATGAGCGTTTTGCGGAGAAATGAAATCGGTATGTTCGTTGTCGTAGCGTTGGTCATAGGATTGTCAGGCTGCGGTGGCAGCAGCGCTTACAGCGGCAATGGTGGTTCTGGCGGCAGTGGCGGTAGCGGCGGCTCTGGTGGAGGGGGAAACGGAGGAGGCTCAGGCGGTGGCAGCAGCGCCTGCAGCACCATGGGCATCGGTCAGGGCGCGAGTTTGAATGGGTTCCGCCCCTTTACCAGTGTGAATCCCTGGAATACCGATATCTCAAGTGCACCCGTGGATGCGAACTCGACTGCCATCATCAATTTCATTGGCCCGACGATTGGGCTGCATCCCGATTTCGGAGCAGGACAATATCAAGGTTCTAATATCGGAATTCCTTACGTTGTTGTAAATGGAGCTCAGGGACTCGCGAACGTCACCTTCACGGCGTACGGAAACGAAAGCGATCCAGGACCCATGCCGATCCCAACGAATGCGCCGATCGAGGGAGATCCGAATCCCGGCACGGGCGACCGGCATGTTCTGGTTCTGGATAGCAGCAATTGCTTCCTCTACGAGCTGGATAGTTCGTATCCCAATAACGACGGGAGCTGGAATGCCGACTCGGCTGCCGTGTGGGACCTGACGACGGACGAGCAGCGTCCATGGACGTGGACCTCCGCCGATGCGGCTGGGTTGCCAATCTTTCCCGGTCTGGTGCGCTACGACGAAGTAGCGGCTGGCAAAATTCAGCACGCCATCCGTTTCACGCTGCAGCACAGCCGGGCGGCAATCATTCCGCCGGCTTCGCATTGGGCCGCGAACAGCAGCAATGCGCTGGCTGCGCCCATGGGCATGCGATTGCGTCTGAAGGCCGGGTACGACATCTCGCAATTTTCCGCCAACATGCAAGTTATTCTGACGGCCATGAAGACCTACGGCCTGATCATGGCCGATAACGGCAGTTCCATGTACATCAGCGGCGTGCCTGACAACCGGTGGGACAACAATGATCTGCACAATCTTTCGCAGGTACCGGCATCGGCGTTTGAAGTTCTGCAGATGGCTCCGCTCTACACCCCTGCCACAGTACCCCAAGGCGGAGCACCGGGAGTTACGAGCTTCACTGCTACGCCAGGCTCTATAGCTGCGGGGAGCAGCGTCACGCTGGCATGGAATGTAAGTAATGCTAGTTACGTTATCGTTTCTCCTGGGTTGGGTGCACTCCGAGGGATAAATGCGACCGTCGCTCCGACACAAACCACCACCTACACACTCTATGCCACCAACCAATACGGACAGACTACTTCCACGGTGACCGTCAATGTACATTGAGTTCTTACGAGCTCTTGCCTAGGTACCCCGCCGGAAAGCAGGCGCGGCGCGGCATTTGGCCATGCGCAAGAGTATGCAAGAAGTGTGCAGTCGTTAGCACTCAACTTGTACAACCCAACAGTTTATGTTGCAAACAAAGTGGTTTCGCTCGAAGTTTCATTTTGTTTCTTCGGCTCTGCTCCCCTTCGCATGCAAATAGATTCACCATCAAAAGCCTAATCAATGTGATCCATAAATCGTGTTCACTTTGTAGGTTTGGTGTGATATCTTCCTCTCCACAACGGAACTGCGCGGCTCGCGTTTGGGACCTTGCCGGACCGTATCCACTTCTCTTACCGTCACCCCAGACGGCGCAGTAGGTAGAAAAAATATCAACACGTTATTGGAGGAAGTATGACGCCGAGAACTTCCACGCCGACTCCGTGCATCCGTTTCCTGGATCACGTGCGGTTAGCAGCAAGAATCGCACTTGGAATCATGGCCTTCACCCTTGTACAAACCAACCTGGTAGCGCAAACCAACGCAAGTAGCAGTAACCCTTGTCCTCGTTTTGCGGAAGGCAGCTCTGTCACACAGCCCCCGGAGCTGTTCAGCAGCAATGGAAAGCTGACGGTAAGTCTGTCCTACAACACTGCGATCGGCAGCGATGGCAACCCGCTGTTTTGCTTCACGACACCCGATGGAAAAGAATCCCCGACTCTTCACGTGCGTCCGGGCGACCGTCTGGTGATCAAAGTGAAAAACAATCTGCCGGTACCTACCTCGGCAAATTCTATGCAGATGGCGGTCTCCGGGCCCAATGTATGCGCTGCGACGACGATGAACGCCGCATCGGTCAACATTCATTACCACGGCACCAATACCTCGCCGACATGCGGGCAGGATGAGGTCATCAAGACGGTCATCAACTCGGGCGAGACGTTCACCTACAACGTCAAGTTTCCCGCGGATGAGCCCCCGGGTTTGTATTGGTACCACCCGCACATTCACGGAATCGCGGAAGGCGCAGTGCAGGGCGGCGCATCGGGAGCGATCATCGTTGACGGAATCGAGAGCCTGCAACCTGCCGTGCTCGGCCTGCCGCAGCGACTTCTGCTAGTGCGGGACCAGCTCACTCCCTGCGGCGACAACTGCACGGATCCCGCGACCCCAGCCTGGGATGTTTCGCTGAACTACATTCCGGTCATTTTTCCAAACTACACCCCGGCCATTATCCAGATGAAGCCGAAAGAAAAGCAATTCTGGCGCGTGGGTAACATTTCCGCGGATCTCATCCTTGACGTGCAGCTCCAGTACGATGGGGTGCCCCAGCCTCTGCAAATTGTGGCATTGGATGGCGTTCCGATTGGATCCCAGGACGGCACGCGGCAGGGAAAGCTGATCACGCAGAATCACATCTTGATTCCGCCGGCCAGCCGAGCGGAGTTCATCATTGTGGGGCCGCCGGCTAAAGTGAAGCAGGCGATTTTCCTGACGCAGGCCGTCGATACTGGTCCAGATGGAGACAGCGATCCTGCACGGCCGCTCGCCGCAATCAAAGTAAGTGCGAGTGCCCCAGCAGCCGCCCTGCTTGCCGCAGCACCAGCCAAGGCTGGCCGCGCGTGGCGACAACGTTTCGAGGGTCTGGCTAAGGCACAAGCGACCGCCCAGCGATCACTCTATTTCTCCGAAGATAATCCCAATGGCCAGTTTTTCATCACGGTTGAGGGGCAGACACCCACTCTGTTTGATCCCACCCTTCCTCCGGCAATTGTGACCACACAAGGGTCGGTCGAGGACTGGACGATTGAAAACCGGGCTTTAGAAAACCACGAATTCCATATGCACCAGATTCACTTCCTGCTGCTCGCGAGAAACGGTGTCCCCGTTCCTCCCAAAGAACGGCAGTTCCTGGACATGGTGGACCTCCCCTACTGGACTGGGGAAGGCCCGTATCCGAGCGTCACCGTGCGCATGGATTTCCGGGGACCGGATATTGGGGATTTCGTGTATCACTGCCACATCCTCGAACACGAAGACAAGGGAATGATGGCGATCATCCGCGTTCTCCCGGCCTCCAGTGCGAAAAAAGCTGGCGGGGGCAAGACGGTCGCGTCCCGCAAAGAAACGGCTCCTTCGCTGATGCCGGTTCAAACAACACCTGATGCAAAACCGGCGCCGGGAGGAATCACCCTCTTGGATCGAAACACCCACGATTCGATGATGGCTGGCATGCACCATCGGTAAGGGAACTTCTAAGGTGTGGAATACGGAGGCAACACTGGGTAGTGGTGCAACTGCACCACTACCCATTTTGTTTCTGCTAGTTCACGGGGTTGAGATAGAAGGTTGCGAACAGGCTGTCTTCGTACAAGTCAAACTGTGTGGAACCGCTGTAAAGCGGGTTGCAAGTATTGCCCACAACAACGCAGGGCGGGCCTGTGATGGACAGGGCGGCCGTGGAGGAATTTGTCGTGGCGAGTTTGTGATCCCACGTATGTTTCAGCGAGATCGTGTCGGATACTTTCAGCGTGGTTTTGAAGTCAGCAATGAAGAAAGAGCCGCCAAACGTTTTTTCGAACCCGAAGCCGACCATGGTTTCATAGGTTCCTCCCCGCGCCATCGTAGAGATGGTGGTGTAGCTGTCGGTGTAGGTTTGCGTAATGGGCGTTCCGCCGACAGGAGCTTGCAAGTAGAGGAAGTCGGGATTGTTCGCGGTCAGGGTATATCGGGTCAGATCAACCGTGGTGGGGCAGGTGCTGGGAGTGGGTGTACACGACCAGTACGGGTCAGCCTTCTTAATGGAATCGAAGTCGGTCCCTGGCCCGGGACCTGTGATGGCCGGTCCTTTGCTCGCTGGCCATGTGATCACCGACGAACCAGCCCATGCGCGCTGAAGTGGCGCTGCCTGGGATGGCGTCATGGGAATGTCTCCGTTAAGCCATCCGACATAGACGGGGTAGATATCGGCAACTGGTTGGTCCAGCGTGCTGACGCCGTGCCCGTTCCACGTAATGCTCGTCATGGCTCCAGACGCATTCGTGTTCACTGTAAAAAGTTCTACGGGGTTGAGCCAGAGCCACACGATGTCATAGTCATGGTTGAGGCCGACGTAAGGATTTGCAGCCCCACTGGTGGAATAGGACCGAGACACGGTCTCATCCAATTCCAGCGAATTGGTCGACGTAGAAGTTTGCGAATAGCCCGCGGAGATGGTGGCGCTGACGCCGGATTTCCAGCCCAGGAGTCCAGCGCTGGCGGAGGTAGTGAGACTGGACATAAATGCGTTCGTAAAGGAGTTGCTGACGGTATTGGTAGTGCTGACAGTAGTGCTGTTCGTGTAATTGACCGAACTCGAAGGTCCCGGCGGGGCATAAGTTACACCGACAATCATGTACTTCGGGTTGATATAGCCGTTGTAGCCGGTGGTAGCGATGGTGGCGTTACCGCCGCCCCCACTTTGCCCAATAAATGTGATGGTGAAGTTCGTTCCGCTGCTGGTAAAGGACATGGGTACGCCCGCGGGAGGTTGGAAACCCGGAGGCGGACAGCTGGAGCCGCCTGGAGACTGGAAGTAAACTCCTCCACCGTTCAACGAAAAATGGGCGCCATGGGAGTCGACGTAGGAAAAAGCACTGAAATTGGTCTGCGTAAACGGGGTAAGGACGCCGGTCCAGCAATTCGATGTTTGGGTTGTATAGGTCCAGGAAAGCGTGCCTCCTCCCACGCTGGTGCTTCCGGTTCCAGCAAAAGCCAAGCCTGTTGTAAGCATCAGTAGAATTACTGAGAACGGAACCGTGCGGGTAAATCGCGAGAAACGGAACATGGGGGCCTCCCTGGGAGATGTAGACACGCCGGACATATTCATTGTTCCGTTGTTGCATGTCAAGAACAATTTTCCATATCGTGAACACTTTATGCTGCGCATTTTCTTACAGTTATGTATTTATGCATGAAATGCAAAAACACAGTTGTGCATCTTTTCCACAATCGCGCGCTCTCTCTTAGTGGTTCCACTTAGATAACACTTAGATCACATACTGAGTGACACAGCCTTTAGTTGGGCCTTTGCGTTCTGCTACAGAACTCCGTATCTCCGACTCGTGATACAGTGCTGGGAATCAGCGCCATGGCATTAGCGCCAGGCATGACATTCAGGACAATCCAGACTCAGCTTTTAGCCTTTAAGGAGAATTTCTTATGCCCATGATTACGACGAAAGATGGTACGCAGATTTACTACAAAGACTGGGGTGCGGGACAGCCCGTAGTCTTCAGCCATGGTTGGCCGCTGAGTGCGGACGCATGGGAAGACCAGATGCTATTTCTGGCTTCGCGCGGTTACCGCTGCGTGGCTCATGACCGCCGCGGCCACGGCCGCTCGAGCCAACCCTGGGACGGCAACGAAATGGATACCTATGCCGACGACCTCGCCGCCCTGGTTAAAACACTCGACTTGAAGAATGCAATTCACGTCGGCCACTCCACGGGCGGCGGCGAAGTTGCGCGCTATATCGGCCGTCACGGTACGGAACGGGTCGCCAAGGCCGTTCTCATCAGTGCGGTGCCGCCGCTGATGCTGAAAACGGATGCCAATCCTGGCGGCTTGCCCATCGAAGTGTTCGATCAGATCCGTGCCGGAGTTCTCGCGGACCGTTCACAGTTCTTCCAGGACCTCAGCGAGCCGTTTTACGGCGCCAACCGCCCGGACGCCAAGGTGTCACAGGGTATCCGCCATTCATTCTGGCTCCAGGCGATGCTCGCCGGGCACAAAGCTGTCTTCGATTGCATCAAGGCGTTCTCCGAGACCGATTTCACGGAAGACCTCAAGAAGTTTGATGTGCCAACGCTGATCCTGCATGGCGACGACGACCAGATTGTGCCGATTGGCGCCGCGGCGCTGCTCTCGTCCAAGCTGGTCAAAGACGCGACGCTGAAAGTTTATCCGGGCCTGCCGCATGGCATGTGCTCGACCCACAAGGACACGGTCAATGCAGACCTGTTCGCGTTCCTCAAGCGCAGCGATCAGGTGGCGGCGTGATCATGGACAGGGTGACCATGAGGTCACCCTGCCCTTTTTTATTCTGAAGGGTGAATTTACAGAAACTGCCCTTGCCCTAGATTGCCATTGAAATGACCTCAGAGATATTGCGCGACCCACGCGTCCGCGCCGTGGAATGGAAAGATCTCACGAAGCTGAGTCGCGCCGAAATTCTTACGGAATTGTTGTTGCCCCTCCCCTGGTTGATCGGCTCTCTGTGGCTCGTCCAAAGGGGACTCTTTGTGTTAGCTCTCCCTGCCTCCTTCATGTTTTTTCTGGTGGGCTTACGGCAGGTCCACAACGCCTATCACTACGCTCTCGGGCTTTCCCGGCAGGGCTGCGATCGGGTGATGTGCCTGCTGAGCGCGTTGATGCTGGGTTCTATGCACGCGGTGCAGATCAACCACTTGCATCACCATCAGCATTGTCTGGGAGAAGAAGACGTGGAAGGTCACAGCGCGCGGCTGCCTGCCTGGAAGGCCATTGCGGTGGGGCCACTGTTCCCAATCCGGCTCCATGTGAATGCTTGGAGGAAAGCACGCGGCGCCAGCTTTCGCTGGATACTGCTGGAACTTGCGGTCACCGTAGCGGTGATTGCGACAGCCGTTCTGGTGCGTTGCGCGTGGCTGAGATATCACGTGGCGGCGATGGCCGTCGGCCAGTGCCTCACCTCATTCTTCGCGGTTTGGACGGTGCATCACGACTGCGATCGTGACCGGCCCTTTGCGCGGACCCTGCGAGGCTTATTGAAGAACGCTGTAACTTACAACATGTTCTTTCACGTGGAGCACCATCTGTTTCCGGCAGTGCCTACCTGCCATCTGCCACAGTTGGCGGAACGGTTGGATGTGAATGCTCCCGAGCTGACGCGCCTTCGGGTGTTTTGAAGGCTTGCTGTTCCTACTGCTGCACAGCGTAGTATCCCTTGCGCGCCTGGACCTTCAGGTCGGGCTTGGTCTTGATCTCCAACTTGCGGAAGCTGCCATCGGTATTTGTGTTGGTGGGGGTGTAGCCGATGTTGTATTGGCTGCGGAGTTCCTGGGCGATGGCATCGAAGGCGTCGCGGAGTTTGTCGGGCTTGTTGCCGACATCGATCACGCGACCGCCCGTCTCCTCGGTCATCTTGCGCATCTCGGAAGCGCCGGAGTACATGCCGCCGTAAAAGCCGCGGTCGGCTGCGAGGATTACATAGCAAATCGTATCGGCTCTGTGGGCCGCCTCGATGGCGTCGCGAATCTTGTAACGGCTGCCCTGGTCCTCGCCATCGGTAAGCAGAATGAGGGCCTTGCGTCCCACTTCGTGCGCCAGCTCGTCGTGCGCGCTGAGATACACCGCGTCATAGAGCAACGTGCCCTTGGGGCCGCTGGAGCTGCACGGAACGGGCCCGCCTCCGATGCCCGGAATTCCGCCGCAGCTTCCGGCGCCGGTATTGATCTTGGTCTTCTCCAGCGCTTCTTTCAGCAGCTTCTTGGAGTTCGTGAAATCCTGGCCCAGTTCCACGTTGATGTCGAAGTTGATGAGGAATGCCTGATCGTTGTCGCGCAGAATGCGGTTCAGGAACATGGCGCCCATTTCCTTCTCCATGTCGAGCACGCGCATCTGGCTGCCGCTGGTATCCACCAGAATGCCCAAGGTTAAGGGCTGGTCGGACTCGGCGGAAAAGTACTTGATGGTCTGGGGCTTGCCGTCCTCCAAAACCTGGAAGTCATCCTTGACCAAGCCCGGAACCAGCGCGCCGTGCTTGTCTTTTACGTTGAAAAAGACCTGTACAACATTCACGCGGGATTTAATGGTCGTCGTGGCCTCGTCCGGCGATGTGTCCTGAGTCGCGTCCTGGCCCGGCTGGGGCGGGGTGTTGACCACACCATCCTGGGCCCTGAGGGCGGGGGTGAGCAGGAGTGCCAAAGCGAAAACCGGCAGAAGGCGCAGAGGGCGGGCAGGAAAGCTCATAGGGGAATCTCGCACTGTGATTTGTTAGTCTACTTCTAGCATTGGATGCATCCAATGGAAGCATGCGCGGCCTGCTCGGTAAAAAGTTTGCTTTTGCGGGAATTGCACGACCTTGGATTCGTATGGTTTAGATCTGTACCCCTTTAGCAGGGCCTGATTGGCAGGAGCTTGATTCGAGGTAGAGGAGACGTTCTTGGCAGGAATACGTGGAATTCGCCGAAGTATAGGGGTAGCCGTCCTGGTGCTGGGTCTTGCCGGTGCCGGATTGTGGTCCCAAGCTCAACCCCAGCAACCGCTTCCAGACGCCCCCTCGGCCAAAAGGTCGCCGCAACAACTGCCGGCGCAGCCGCCTGTCAATACCTCCCCGGTGCCGCCGAATGACGCCCCACCGTCCTCAAATGAGGGTTCCTCGTCAAGTTTGGACGACCAATCCGATGCCAATTCCAAACAGGGCGGTTCTATGGTCCCCCGGTCCGGTCCCGACGATAACCCGTTTCCCGAGCCTGGGACTCCCGGAAACCAGCCTCCTGCATCGCCTACCTCCGTGGCCCCACCTTCCGGAAACCAGGCGCGATCACCCCTGACCCAGCCGCAAAATGCAGCTCAGGAGCAGCTCTATACCCTGGTGAAGCGTGTTGAATTCGTAGCTGTCCCGGTTACGGTGAAGGACGATTCCGGCCGTTTAGTGGGTGGACTCTTGCCTAAGGATTTTGTGCTGCTCGAAGGTGGCGTCCAGCAAGACCTCAAATTTCTTACCAGTGACCCGTTGGCCATATCCGCTGCCATTCTGTTCGACCAGGGCATGCCCGATACTGCTGTGCGCAAACTGAACCAGACATTCCCGGCGCTCGAAGGCGCTTTTTCGATCTATGACGAAGTTGCTATCTATACCTATAGCAGCGCCGTCCGCAAGGTAAAGGATTTTGGCGCGCTGGGTAAAGGCTCAACAGCGGCTTTTAGCCTTTTGAAAACGGAGACTGGGCGCTCCTCCGGCCCGGGGATTGCGGGCGGTCCGCTGGGATCGGCTCCCTCCGTGAATGGCAGATCGGTAGGCGGAGGACCAACACTTATCAATATGCCGCCGCAGGAATCGCATGTTCTCAACGATGCCCTGCTCAAAGCCGCAGTCGAACTCGGCAAGCGCGATCGTGGTCGACGCAAGGTCATCTTCATTGTCAGCGATGGCCGCGAGTCAGGCAGCGATTCCGCCTACGCGGACGTGCTCCACGTGCTGCTCACTAATGAAATCACCGTGTATGCGGTTGCCGTGGACGCGGCCGCAATTCCCGGGATTCGCAAAATAGAACAGATCAAGCTGCCGCGTCACGGCTACGGCAACATCCTGCCCAAATATGCCTCGGCCACCGGCGGCGAAGTCTTCCCGGAGTTCTCCAAGGAAGCGATGGAAGAAGCCTATGCGCGCGCTATGGGCGACGCCCGCAACCAGTACACACTGGGCTACTACACGCACGCGAAACCCGGAAGCTACCGTCAGCTTGAGGTTCGTGTGGCGCGTGCCGGATTGAAAGTGACCGCCAAAGACGGATTCTATCCCCTGCCCCCATCCCGGTGACGTTCCGAATGTATAGCCCCCGAGGTAGCTCTGGGGGGCTTCCCCCACAAGTAACCTCCCACCCGTGTTGCCCAGTTAAGTCCTTGTGATATAACCGTTAGCAGGACTCTGTGAAAAAAATTGCGTGGCTTTGGGCCAGGCGTTAGGCCCTCGGTCGCCTTATTGGGGATACGGTTGAGCTTCATCAATTTTGCAGCCCGCGAGATCAATTGCAAGATCGTCTATTACGGCGCGGGTCTTGGTGGGAAAACCACCAATCTGCAGCACATCTACCAAAAAACGGCAGAGGCGCAGAAGGGCAAGATGATCTCGCTCGCCACCGAAACCGAGCGTACCCTGTTCTTCGACTTCCTTCCTCTGGATTTAGGCACGGTTCGCGGATTTAAAACGCGCATTCATCTCTATACGGTTCCCGGACAGGTTTTTTATGACGCCAGCCGCAAATTGATCCTGCGCGGCGTGGATGGCATTGTGTTTGTTGCCGATTCCCAGGAAGAACGCATGGACGCAAATCTGGAAGCACTGGACAATTTGTACACCAACCTGAAGGAACACAGCATCGATTTCGGCAAGCTGCCCTACGTTTTGCAGCTCAACAAGCGCGACCTTCCCAACATCCTTCCTGTAGATCAGTTGACGCGTGAACTTCGCAAGAAAGACGAGCCTGTGATGGAAGCGATCGCATTTCAAGGTAACGGCGTGTTTGAGACCTTGAAGGAAATTGCGAAGCAGGTATTGACGGAATTGAAGAAGGGGTAACCGGTGGGAAGGCCCGCCGCCAGATTGGCCTCTGCTGTTTCGATTGACATCTTCTTGCTACCCAAACACGTTCTTCCCCGTCTGATCCTCCGATAGCCAAAACACAAGATAGGGGTGTATCGTCTTTTGTGTTTCTTGAATCGCTGCTTTTTGGAAATTCCAACCAATTTCATTCCTTTTCGAGGTTCCCATGCGAATTCGAATTTTGGCCTTCTTGCTTTTGAGCGCGGCGTTGCTTTCGGCGCAGGAAGTATCTAGCTCCAGCGCGAATGTTGGCGGCTCAACCCAGAAAAGTATCGAACTCAGCGATATGAACCGCACCATCGATCCTTGCACCGACTTCTTTGAGTACGCCAACGGGAATTGGCGTGCACAGAATCCGATTCCTGCCTCGATGGTGCGTTGGAGCCGTCGCTGGAGGTCAGGGGAGACGATCAAAGACGACATCAAGATAATTCTGGAGGAGGCAGCGCAGAACAAGTCCGCCGCCAGGGGGAGTACCGCGCAGTTGATTGGCGACTACTACAGCTCCTGCACGAACGAAGCGCGCGTGAATGCTGAAGGGATGAAGCCGCTGAAGTCGTGGTTGGCTGAGATTGACGGCGCTAAGGACACCGCGGCGGTGCAGCGTTCCATGGTACGGCTGCACGATATTGGTGTGACTGTGCCATTCTCGCTGGCCGGATCGCAGGACCCGCACGAGCCTGGGATGATCATGGCGGACATCGCCGCTAATGGGCTGAGTTTGCCGGAACGTGACTATTATCTTGGCTCGGAGGATCGCTTCAAAGAGGCGCGCGTGAAATTCGTGGAGCACGTAGCCAAGATGTTCAAGCTGATGGGCTCGGGTGATGCCGCCGCCTCCGCAGCGGCGAAGACAATTCTGGAAATGGAGACAAAGCTGGCCGAGGCGTCTCTCGATCCAGCCTCGCTGCGTGACCCGAACGTTTCCGATCACAAGACGACGTTCGTGCAACTGGAGGCGATGGCCCCCCACATCCGCTGGAGCGACTACTTTGAGCATCTGCAGTTACCGAAAGACGTGACGCTAAACGTGCAGGAACCGAAGTTTTTGCAGGAAGTCGATCGCCAGATGCAGGCAGTGCCCCTGGCGGATTGGAAAACTTATCTGAAGTGGCAGTTGCTGAGTTCCGTCGCTCCGGATCTTTCGACGGAGTTTGTGGAAGAGAGTTTTGCTTTCAACGGCAAATACCTGAATGGCGCGACCGAGATGAAGCCGCGCTGGAAGCGCTGTGCGGAATCGACGGATACCCTGTTCGGCGAGGCCCTGGGGAAGGAATATGTCGCGCGATATTTTCCGCCGGAAGCCAAGGCGCGCATGAAGGAGATGGTCCAGAATATTCTGGTCGCGATGCACGACGACATTCTCACGCTGCCGTGGATGAGCGAGGAAACCAAGAAGCGCGCGCTCGTGAAGCTGTCGACGTTCAATGTGAAAGTGGGCTACCCCGATCACTGGAAGGACTACAGCCACGTGGTTGTGAGCCGCGACAACTATTGGGACAACGTGCTGGCGGGGCGGCGGTTCAATGTGCAGGACGACCGCTCCACGCTGGGTAAGCCGGTGGATCGCGGACGCTGGGGCATGACGCCTCCGACCTCGAACGCTTATTACACTCCGCTGCTGAACGAAATTGTGTTTCCGGCCGGGATTCTGGTGCCGCCTGCGTTTGACGTGAAGGCGTCCGACGCTATGAACTATGGCGCGATCGGTGTAGTGATTGGACACGAAATCAGCCACGGCTTCGACGACCAGGGTGCGAAGTATGACGAAAAAGGCGCACTGAAAAACTGGTGGACAAATGACGATCTGAAAAAATTCAATGAGCGCGGCGCTTGCGTTGCCAAACAGTTCGACAACTACTTTATCGAGCCGGGAGTGCACCACAACGGCAAGCTGGTGTTGGGCGAGAGCATCGGCGATTTGGGTGGAGCGAAGATTGCTTTCAAGGCGTATCAGAAGTCGCTCGAAGGCAAGCCGCGTCCGGCGAACGTGGATGGCTTCACGCCGGAGCAGCAGTTCTTCATCGCTTGGGGACAGTGGCGAGGCGACGCCGTGCGCATTGAGACGCAGCGGGTAATGGTGCAAAACGATCCGCATCCGATTGGAAAGTATCGCGTGAATGGACCGCTCTCAAATCTGCCAGAGTTCCAGCAGGCGTTCTCGTGCCAGGCGGGATCGACGATGGTGCGGATGGAGAACAGGTGCGAGGTTTGGTAGAAACTCTTTCACCACGGAGACACTGAGAACGGCCACGTACTTTGGGGTGTTGATCTGTGCTTTTGGGCGGCGCAGGGCTTCAGCGCTGCGATAAGTGTTGGGAAATGTGGGGTCTTGCCCCTGAGTTCACCGCTGTACTTCTCTCAGGTGGGCGGTACGGACATCGAAGACGAAGCCGCGGATGGTGAGCTCGCTGTGAATCCAGCTATGGGCGTCGAGCCGGGCGAGCTGTAGGCGTACGTTCTCGTCGGGGTCGCTAAAGGCGTGGAAGCGGACGGGCGAGTTGGGCGGCAGGCCAGCCTGGCGCTCAATGCGCTCATGCATGGCTTCTTCCGTCTCCTTCATCAACCCGCAGTCGGTGTGGTTGACCACCATCACCTCGTTGGTTCCAAGAAGATAATGCGAAATCAACAAGGAACGGAGCGCATCATCGGTCACGATGCCTCCAGCATTGCGGATGATGTGTGCATCCTGGGCGCGAAGGCCCAGGGCGCGGAGGGAGAGGCGGGTATCCATGCAGGTCAGCACGGCGAGCCCGAGCCGAGGACGTGGAGAAATCTGATCGGGATCATAGTCGAGCGCGAACCGGGCGTTGGCAGCCAGGGCTTTGTCGATGGCGGTCATTGGGCCTCTAATCTTACTTTACGCGCGCCGATCGAAGCATCTGGTCGAAGGTCGGGCGAAGTGTGTTGAAGTCCGCATCGGGTGCGATGAAGACCAAGTAGAGCAAGTTACCTCTACGACCAGGGATTGTGACCAGCCAATCCCGTTCTCGTTGCGAATGACCGTTTCCGTCCTGCACAGGCGAGGTCGCGATCAAATCCACAGACTTGCCTGCCACGCCTCCAACGCGGATGTTTTCGTCGTTACCGATCTGTTTCATATCCTGGTTGGACTGGCGTAGCGAATTCAGCAGCTCGTGTGTCGATTGGTCGAGGGTGGCGTTCGGGTCTTCCGGCTGGAAGTCACTGATGAGCACGCCATAGGCGATAGCATTGTCGGAGACTCCGCTGGGCGGCGCGATATTCACAGTGGAAGTCTTATCGCCAAAAACCTGCCAGTTTTGTGGGTAAGAGATCTGGAACAGCTCGTGGTTGAAGGTTTGCGTCGTGTTCGAGGGAAACTCGGCTGCGGGCAGGCGGCCCTTCACGCTTTGGCCTTGCTGTTGTTGCGCAGCGATTTCCTGAGCGGTCATGGCCTTGATGCCGGCAACCCGCTGCTTGATCTGGCGGAACTCGGCACTATCCGCGCGATAGCTCTTGGGAGCCAGAGAACGCACTTCCCTCTCGACGGCTCCGGCGCGGTTGCCCGGATTGGGGTGGTCACTGAAGAATTGTGCTCCGCGTGAGCCACCTTCCTTTTCAAGCTTGGTAAAGAAGTCAGCCATGGCATGCGGGTTGTAGCCAGAATCGTACATAATGTCGGTGCCGATCAGGTCGGCTTCGGATTCGTTCTGGCGGGAATTCTTCAGGAAGTAGGAACCAGCGCCAAAGGAGATGCCGGCAGCAGCAAGCTGGCCAACGCTGCTGCGTCCCAGGATCGCGCCCAAAATTTGTAGCGGCATCTGGACCTTCATCTGCTTCGTGGCAGCGCGGGTGGCATGGCGCTGTACCACGTGGGAAATCTCATGTGCCATCACACCCGCGAGTTCGGCTTCGTTGTCAGCGGCTTGGATCGTGCCCATGTTGATAAAAATCGGGCCGCCGGGAAGCGCAAAGGCGTTGATTTCTTTCTGATTCACCACGCGGAAGTGGTAGGGCCATTGTTCACCGGGAGCATGCTGCGTGAGTTGCGCGCCGAGGTGCTGGACGTATTGGGTCACCGGGTCGGACTCGGGAAGCACGGGCATCTTTTTGAGAACGTCGGCGGAGGCCTGCTGCCCAGCTTCAAGCTCTTGCTCGCGGGAAAAGGCGTTGGAGCCGTGCGTCGGCTGGTAGCGTGCGAATACTTCAACAGGCATCGCCAGGCAGACAATAAGAAATATCGCGAGAGCTCGTGGCGCGCGGCGTGCAACCGTTCCGTTCGAATATAGAGCACTCATGCTTCGCCTCCCTGCCTCAAGAACCTATCAGAACACTGCATTTCGTTCCAACCTGCCCTGAGTATTCGATGCCATTGGGGAGGAAATGGCTTGTGTCACCGCTTAAAGGCGGTCACTTAGCTCTTGTGGCACGTCTGAAAGACGTGCCCTGATACGAATCTTCCCGGCAAGTGGTCCTGAGCGAAATGGGAGTATGCCATCTCGTAACCTCTAGACAAAAAAGGGGCGCCGGGGTTACCGGCGCCGCGAGGAAGAGAGAGGAAGAGAGCTATTTGGTTTCGAGCAAGGGTCCGCCCGCCCCGAATTCGCGGCGAGTGACGACGGGCCGACCGGCACGCGCCGCTTGGGCGGTTGCGCTGGCGGCAGTTCCGTAGCGGTCAGTGAACCCGGGTAAAGCAGCGCCTTCGGCTTCCTTGGTGAAGGTCATTGCACCCTCAGGGTTGGCATCGATGCGGACGAAATCTCCGAGCCGCACTTGTCCTGTGGCAACCAGGTTCGCGAGCGGAAACACGAGGTGCCGTTCAATCGCGCGCTTGAGGTGGCGCGCGCCGTACTTGGCATCTGTGCCCTCTCGCAACAGGAATTCTTTCACTTCCTGGGTGCAAGTAAAGACGAACTGGTTGGCGCCCGCAGCCATCAGCACACGCTGCTGGACCATGCCAAGTTCTATATCCAGAATCGACCGCATATCTTCGGGGCGCAGCATCTTGAAGACGACGACCTTGTCGATGCGGTTCATGAATTCGGGCGAGAACTTGCGGCGCGCGGCTTCCACCGCGGTGCGGTCGACCTTTTCGTCGAAGCGGTCATCGAGAGCGGTCACAGTCCGTGAGAAACCGAAACCTCCCGTGATGAGCTCATTCATTTCGCCAGCGCCGAGGTTCGAGGTCATGACGATGATGCACTGAGTCATGTCCACGCGGCGGTTGTCGCCGAGTGTGAGCGTGCCCTTGTCGAGAATGCCGAGCAGCAACTGCCACAGAGCGTCGGACGCCTTCTCGATTTCGTCAAAGAGGAGGATCGAGAGCTTGAGCTTATCCGTGTGCCACTGGTTCAGGGCTTCCTGGGTGAGCAAAGGATGCGTTTCTCGGTGGCCCAGGTATCCGGGAGGCGAGCCGATGAGCTTGGCGATTTCGTGAGAGTGCTGGAACTCAGCGCAGTCGATCTTGATGCAGGCGCGGGCATCCCCGAAAAGGGTCTCGGCCATGGATTCGACGACGCGAGTCTTGCCGGAGCCGGTCGGTCCAAGGAAAAGCAGATTGCCGACGGGGCGTCCCGGGGCATTCAGGCCGGCGAGAAACATTTGATAGATCTCGACCACCTTTTCGATGGCTTGGTCCTGGCCAACGATCTTACGGCGGAGGGTAGCATCAAATTCACGGGCTTCGGTGCTACGGCGGTTGGGATCGAGAGCGAGGCTTAAACCGGTCTTCATAAGCTTCTTACGGCCACCGGAATCTGGCGGCCTTGCCTGCCTTTCCTGAGAGGGATTGGGTAACCTTCGAACATCCGGACTGCCAATCCCTAGCCGCCCGGTGACGCACTAGCTAAAAGCAAACCTTTGGCCATCCCGCAAGTCGTTGTATTGCCGCAGTTTCTATAGGTTTACACGCCGATTGGGCGGTATTGACCCCGAATTCCACGGCCTTCCACAAAGGCGAAAGCGAAACATTTTGCGCTATCCGGGAAACTTCTGGGCATATCTCTCCCAGGGCACAGCAAAGGACCCGAACGGACTCCGACTGAGGTAACTAGCCGAGTAATACAGCCAAGGTTACGCTCGGCGCAGGTCTCGAATTTTGCTGAAAGGCTCAACCTGTGCGCTTCCATCGCCGTCTGGCCCGTTCGATTTCCGCCCTTCTTTTGGGCACAACGCTCTCCGTGACACAACCTGCGCTGGCTGCTGCCACCGCAGCGGAGCCAACCCAGCTCACCTATACCGCCAAGCGCGGGGACAGCCTCCCGTTGCTAGCCCGCCATTATCTCTCAAAAACGTCGTATCTGACATCCGCGGAATTGACGGAGGCAATCCGGCACGCCAATGGCGACCGCAAGGGCAATTTTCTGAAGG
Organism: uncultured Acidobacteriaceae bacterium; assembly: GCA_964619065.1. Taxonomy (GTDB): domain Bacteria; phylum Acidobacteriota; class Terriglobia; order Terriglobales; family Acidobacteriaceae; genus JANXUC01. Next base: position 48,499 of record CAZUCC010000007.1, read on the forward strand.
CAGGCGAGACCGTGGTGATTCCGGGGGCCATCTCCGAGCCCATCGTCGAGAAGTCGATTCCCGTGGCTCGGGATTTTGAGGTTCGCGCCATCTACCTGACAGGGCTGATGGCGGGCAGCGACCATGGACGCAAGATTATGCGCCACTGGCGCGACGTAGGCGGCAACGCTGTAGTCTTCGATATCAAAGACAGCGACGGCCTCATCAGCATTCCGTTCCATCATGAGCTGGCGGGGGAGCAGAAGTCCCATCCCATCCCAGAGCTACCCAAGTTCACGCGCTTTGTGCATTCGCTGGGCATGCATGCCATCGCACGGGTGGCGATTTTCCGCGACGAACACTTGGTGAAGACGCATCCTGAACTCGCCGTGCATTCGCGTGCCACGGGTCAAGCCTGGCGCGAGAACGGTAAGCTGGTTTGGACTGACTCTTCGCAGCCGAAGGTGCAGGAATACGACATTGCTCTCGCCAAAAAGGCCGCCGAAAGTGGCGCGGATGAAATCCAGTTTGATTATGTGCGCTTCCCGGCGGAAGGGAACCAGAAAGACGCGGTCTTCTATTTCCAGAAGGAACATCCGACATGGCAGCGCTCGGACGTGATCGCCGATTTCCTGAAGAGAGCCTATGCCGAACTGCACCCTACGGGTGTTCTGCTTTCGCTCGACGTTTTTGGCGTGATGGCCTGGCAGCGAAATGTGGACTTGGCCCACACCGGGCAGGACATCGTAAAGATGGCGAAACATTGTGACGTGCTTTCGCCCATGATCTATCCCTCGCACTTTTTCGGTATGGACGGTATTGCGCGCCCGGGCGACGCGCCAGAGCACTTCATTGGCGAATCCATGCAGCGTTTCGAGCTGATCACCAAGGATAGCGGTGTGGTGCTGCGGCCATGGTTGCAGGCCTTTGGCTGGCGCACCCATACCTACTCACCGCAATACATCCTGACCCAAGTGAAGGTCGCTCGCGAGAAGGGCGGCGTCGGCTTCTTGCTATGGAATGCCAACAATGATTATGGCAAGCCCTATGCTGCCATGACCCAGGTGGCGGCCAACCACAAGGCCTACTTCCGGGGAGACGACATGGCTAGCGGGGTGAAAGCTACGGTCAGCGTCCCGCCAGTGGAGCCGGGATTCCAGACGGTGTCGGCTCCGAATCGCAGGTTTTAGGGAGCGGACTTACGCCGGTGCTCCCAGGTTCGCGCCCGCTTTTGGACGCCAACCTGGGCGAAGGAACACTCACGAGGGTTATCTGGCAACCGACTCGTTTCCAAGCGCGCGAGGATGCGCGTGCCTCCATCTTTAACTTCCTCAGTTATAATTTTAGAGTCCGTAGTGGAGGATTATCGTGGCAATTCAAAAGACCGAGCACATATGGCATAACGGCAAACTGATTAGCTGGGACAGCGCGACTTTGCACGTGATGTCGCACGTGGTGAACTACGGCTCCTGTGTGTTCGAGGGTGTCCGCTGCTACGCACCGCCCAGTGGTCCTGCGATCTTCCGCGCTAAGGAACACATGCAGCGGTTGCTCGACTCCGCCCGGATTTACCGCATTGACGTCGATTTTTCGCGGGACCAGCTGATCGAGGCAATGTCCGTCCTGGTGGCGGCGAATAAGGCTTGGCCTTGCTATATCCGTCCAATCATCCTCCGCGGCTACGGCGAGGTGGGCGTGAATCCGCTGGGTTCGCCGACCGAGGTCTATATGGCCAACTATCCATGGGGTAAGTA
>CAZUCC010000007.1:50241-98900 GCA_964619065.1 uncultured Acidobacteriaceae bacterium
ATGCCAAAGGGGGGCGGAAACAAATAAAACTAACTGTTATTTAAGGTGGAACCCGGGGTCAATGGATACGCGGAAGGTTTTGCGCTCGACTCCAATGGCTATGTGAGCGAGGCTTCCGGCGCGAATCTATTTGTGATCCGCAACGGGCAACTGTTAACCGCGCCTCTGGGAAATTCGGTTCTGCCGGGCATTACGCGCGACTCCGTGTTGACGCTGGCGCGCGAGGCTGGGATTCCGTTGACCGAGCAACCTATCCCACGTGAATTGCTCTACATTGCGGATGAAGTTTTCTTCACTGGGACGGCGGCGGAAATTACCCCAATTCTCTCGGTCGACAGGATTAATGTTGGCAATGGAAGAATGGGTCCCGTCACCAAAGCATTGCAGAAGGCGTTTCTGGGGATCGTGCATGGTGAAGTGAAGGACCGCTTCGGCTGGCTGACTCCTGTGCCGGTTCCCGTAGATGCCAAGCAGCCTGTGGGTGTCTAGATTCAGGAAAGCTGGTAAGATGCCGGGGCGCAGAAATGCGCCCCAATTTCTTTGCGAAGGAGTTCCCTCATGGCAGACCAGCCCAATCTCAGCCCGGATTTTATCGCCACATTCCGCAGCCTTATGCTGGACGGATTACTCAATGAGGTCCCCAAGACCAAACGCGTCATTGAGTTGGTTCCGGATGACTGCAGCGACTATCGCCCCGATCCGAAATCACGTACGGCCAGAGAACTTGCGTGGCACCTGGCATCCACCGATGTGCTGTTCCTCGACGGAATTGCGAACTTGAGCTTCGAGACGGAATGGAACACCGAAGCTCCCAAAACGACGGGAGAGATGGCGGCGTGGTATGAAAGCAACTTTCTGCGCGCAGCGGAGCGTGTTCGCGCTATGACTCCAGAGCAATTGCTGACAGCGGTAAACTTTTTCGGCGCGTTCAATTTGCCTGCAGGGCTCTATCTGAACTTTCTCAATAACCACAGCATCCATCACCGTGGTCAACTGGCAACGTACCTGCGGCCCATGGGGTCGAAAGTGCCCGATATCTATGGAGGCAGCGCGGACGAGGAGTGGAAGGCCGCTTAAGCGAGCGTTAGAGGATGACCGAAGCCGCCCGCCAGGGCGGCTTTTGCTTGCTCCTGCAACACGACAGCCACAGCAAACTGCTCCAAAGGTCCATTACCTCAGTCATCTTACGCAGAGTGCCCACTAGCGCCATGATACTTAGAGCCGCTTAGGCAGCAATTGGGGGCACAACCACGCAATGAATATTGATGATCTCCTACGTATCGCGACGGAACGCAAGGCCTCCGATTTGCACCTGAAGGTCGGAAACTATCCGCATTTGCGGATTGACGGTGAGCTGTTTCCGCTGACCGACCAGCCGCGCATTGCCGCGGAAGACATGTTGAACATGGCTTTCAGCATGATGTCCGCCCGCCAGAAAGCGAAATTCAAAGAAGTGGCGGAGATTGACATGGCCTATGGGGTAGCCGGGCTGGGACGCTTCCGTGTGAACGTATTCCAGCAACGCGGCAACGTGGGCTTGGTCCTCCGCGTCATTCCCACCAAGATTCGCGCTCTCGACGAGCTCTATCTGCCCAAGATTGTGGAACAGATTTGCGAAATGCCACGCGGTATTGTGCTGGTGACCGGCGTTACGGGTTCCGGTAAATCCACCACGCTGGCGGCCATGCTGGACCGCGTGAATTCCACCCGCGCTGAGCACATCATTACGATTGAGGACCCCATCGAATTCCTGCACCGCGACAAGAAAGGTTACGTAAACCAACGTGAGATTGGCGTGGATACGCCGTCGTTTGGCGCGGCGCTGCGCGCTTCTTTACGTCAAGATCCGGACGTGATTCTGGTCGGCGAAATGCGCGACCTGGAAACGATTGGCACTGCGCTGCACGCCGCAGAGACCGGCCACATGGTGTTCTCGACGTTGCACACGCTGGATTGTATCGAAACTATTAACCGCATTATCGCTGTGTTTCCCCCGCCGGAGCAGAAGCAAGTCCGGCTGCAGTTGGCCGCGACGCTGCGGGCGGTGGTCAGCCAGCGCCTCGTTCGGCGCTGCGACGCCGAGGGGCGGGTGCCTGCGGTCGAAGTGATGATCAACACGGCCTACATTCGTGAGTGTATTTTGGTGCCGGAAAAAACGCGCTCCATTCGCGACGCCATCTCCGCCGGAACTTCGCAATACGGCATGCAGACGTTTGACCAGTCGCTTTGGGACTTGTTCCAAGCCGGACTGATCGCCTACGAAGTTGCTCTGGAGAACGCTTCCAACGCCGACGACTTCAAGCTGCGTGCGCAAGGTATCGCTTCCACCAGCGAAATTTCACGCCAGTCTATGCAGACGGCGGGTTTCGGGCGGTAGCGCAATATCCAGGTTGTTCCTCCTAAGCATGGGGTGCGTTTTGCGACGCACCCCGATTTTTTTGTGCGCAATGGGTGCCCGTCCTTGTTCGCGTTCTTTGCGCACAGGGCAGGGATTTAAACGCGGGAACCGCCCAAGTGCGACAATAACCTCGTGGCCTTTGCCCGCGCCAAAACGAAGCTGATCGACGAAGCGTCCCTCTATGACTACGCAATAGGCGCGCTGGGACGCCGTATGCGGTCCGTAGCCGAGATGCGGCGTCTGCTGCGGAACCGTGTGGAGATCGACACGGAGTTGGGGAAAGCTCTCGTGGATTTAGTGGTGGTGCGCCTGAAAGACGCGGGCTATTTGAACGACACCAAGTATGCAACCGCGTTTTCGTCCTACCGGCGGGATAACGAGAAGTTTGGACGCCGACGTGTAGAAACGGATTTGAAGGTCCGCGGCGTGCATGGGGATGTGATCGACAAAGCGGTCGGCGAAGTGTTTGACGAAGTCAACGAAGAAAAGCAGGCCCGGGAGTATTTGCGGCGGAAGCGGTTAAAAAAGCCGGAGGATCAGAAACAGGCAGCGCGGATTTTTCGAGCGCTGATGCGGGCGGGCTTCGGGCCAAAAACGATCTTTGGGATTCTGAAGAAGTGGGACGTCGACGAAGAAGTCCTAACGGCGCTGGAATCCGAGGAACCGCTGGAAGCATGAACCGGCTCTGTGTGGAGCGGGGCCTCGCCCGAGAGGGCTAACCAACCAACTAGTTTAGAATGAAGCTTTTCCTAATCCCATGACAGGTTCTGACATTCGCCGCAAGTTTCTGGATTTCTTTGTGCAAAAGGGGCACAAGGAAGTGCATTCCTCGTCGCTAGTTCCTCAGAACGATCCCACGTTACTCTTCACCAACGCTGGGATGAACCAGTTCAAGGATGTTTTTCTTGGGCTGGAGAATCGCGGGTACTCGCGGGCGACGACGTCGCAGAAGTGCGTGCGCGCGGGCGGGAAGCACAACGACCTCGAAAATGTAGGCTTCACCAACCGGCACCACACGTTTTTTGAGATGCTGGGCAATTTTTCTTTCGGCGATTACTTCAAGAAGGACGCGATTGCCTATGCGTGGGAATTGATCACGTCGCCGGAGTGGTTTGGGATTGCGAAGGAGAAGTTGTACGTCACAATTTTTAAAGGCGAGAACGGCGTAGAGCGTGATGCCGAGGCATACGACCTTTGGGTGGGTCAAGGCGTGCCGAAAGAACGCGTGTTCGAAATGGGCGCGAAGGATAACTTCTGGCAGATGGGGGATACGGGCCCTTGCGGGCCTTGCAGCGAGATTCATTATGACATGGGTCCGGCTGCCAGCGATGCGGGTCATACGGATTGCCAGTTTGGGTGCGAGTGCGGGCGGTATGTGGAGATTTGGAATCTGGTGTTCATGCAGTTTGACCGGGATGCCAGTGGAAAGCTGAATCCCTTGCCGAAACCCTCGATCGATACGGGGATGGGGCTGGAGCGGATTTCGGCAGTGCTGCAAGGGGTGATTTCCAATTATGAAATAGATTTATTTACGCCGCTGACAAAGCGAGCAGCGGAGTTAGTTGGGGTTGATTCAAAGACAAATAGCAACAGTCTAGCGTCGGTCCGGATCATTGCTGATCATGCCCGGGCAACGACGTTTCTGATCTCTGATGGGATCCATCCGTCGAATGAGGGCCGCGGGTATGTTCTCCGTAAGATCATGCGCAGAGCGATTCGTCACGGTCATATGTGGGGGCAAAGACAACCGTTTTTCTATCGAATGATCGACGTCGTCGGCGATGTCATGAAAGATGCTTACCCAGAATTGGAGGACACACGTAAGAGAGTCTCGGACATCGTACTTTCTGAAGAAAAACAGTTTAGTCGAACAGTCGAAATAGCCTCAGAAAAACTTGAAGATTTACTGAACTCAGCAAAAGCTGACGAAAGAAAAGCTTGCATCGCCTCCTTTTCAAAAATGCACCCGGATTTTGATCCCGATGAGGACACGGCGATTATCGACAAAATTCTGCCAAGTGGTCATCTTGATCCTTGGCGAAAACCAGCCGGGACTACCGACGAATTCGTGGTTGGGAGACCAGAACTCGAGTTGAGACAACATTTTGCGAAGAACTATCACCCCGTTTTGGCAGGTGCTAAGGCATTTAGCCTCTATGAAACGTATGGATTGCCGCGCGATTTCATTGAAGATGCTGCACGCGATCACGGAGTCGAACTCGATACCGTGGGCTTTGACGCTGCTATGAATGAGGAACAAGCGCGCGCGCGGGCTTCCTGGAAGGGCGCGGCGAAGCAAACGGCGAATCCTGCCTATCAGAATCTTCCGAAATCGGAATTCGAGGGATACCGGCAGACCGAGTCGTTTGGGTGTGAGGTGTTAGCCCTGCTGAAGGGCGGCCAAGGTGTGCAGGAATTGAAAGCTGGCGAGGAGGGCGAACTGATCCTTGACCACACGCCTTTTTATGCCGAATCCGGCGGGCAGGTGGGGGATCGCGGCGTGCTCTACAGCTGGGATCACAACACCGTAGTTGCTGATGTCGTGGGCTGTTATTCGCCTGTGCCGGGCGTGCGGGCGCATAAAGTTGTGGCGAAGCAGGCGATTCGGGTGGGTGACAGTGTGGGCGCGGTTGTCGACGTTGGTATTCGTAACTCCACCATGCGCCACCACACGGCCACGCACTTGCTCCACGCCGCACTGCGGGAAACGCTGGGCACGCATGTGAAACAGGCCGGTTCGCTCGTCGATCCCGAGCACCTACGCTTCGACTTCTCGCACTTTGCTGGCGTCGAAGACAGCGAGTTGCAGGACATTGAGGACATCATCAACAAAGAGGTGCTGCGCAACGAGAAGGTGGATGTGCTGGTGGATGTGCCCATCGACCAGGCGATCAACGAGTACAAAGCGATGGCCTTGTTTGGCGAGAAGTATGGTGACAAGGTGCGCGTGGTCAAGATTGGGGATTTTTCCACCGAGCTTTGCGGCGGCACGCATACAGGCGCAACCGGCGAAATTGGCTTGATCAAGATTTTGAACGAGGGCAGCGTTTCTTCTGGTGTGCGCCGCATCGAGGCCGTCGCGGGTGAGCGTTCCCTCGACCATTTCCGAAAAGATCATGAACTGGAAGGTGTGGTTGCAAGCTTTGCTAGCCGGGCGACGGGAAGTTCCGGAGCTCCACAATCGCCTGCCGAAGCACTGAAGGCCGAGCTCGAAAGAAAAGACTCCGAGATCAAGCGACTCACCCGCGAACTGGACCAGGTGCGGATGAAATCGGCGTCGTCCACGGTGGCGTCGGTCGAGGACAAGATCAAAATAGTGAAGGGTGTAAAAGTGCTGGCGCACCGTGTTGATAATCTGGAACGAGGCCAGATGCGTACTCTTGTAGACCAGCTGCGCGATAAGATCGGCTCAGGCGTAGTCATGCTCGGTTCGGCAAGCGACGGCAATGTGTCGTTGATTGCGGCGGTGACGAAGGACCTAACAAGCCGCGTGCAGGCCGGCAAAGTAATTGCTCCTGTGGCGCAGAAAGTGGGTGGCAAAGGCGGCGGACGTCCCGATATGGCCGAGGCGGGTGGCAAAGATCCGGCGGCTCTCGATTCCGCGTTAGCTGAAGTGTATGCGGTTGTGAATGGACTGCTGGGGTAGAGAGCGGCGGACGGGAATGTCCGCCCTACACGATCCGAGATCGACGATCTGAGCTATCCCGCGCGGCGGGTGGGTTCCAAAACTTCATCGAGCACGCGCGAGAGAGTCTTAGCGCGCTTACCGTAGTCGGTGGGCGCCCCGGAGTTCTTTTGCAATAGCACGTGATATTCGTCGGCAATGTTCAGAGCAGCCAGGACGGCGAGCCGGATGGTGTCGACGGTCGTGGTCTGTGAGGCTACCGCGCGCATCTTCGAGTCAACGTATTCGGCTAACTGGAGGATGTAGGCGGCGTCGGTGCCGCGCAGGTTATAGGCCTGGTCGAAAATTTCCACGCGCACACTCGGGGTGATGCTTGGCGACATGGACGATTCGGCAGATGGTGCTTCGGCGGATTCCCGTGGTCTGGTTGCCATGGTTCTCTCCTTGACCGCTCTCTCCTCGACTGGCCCGATTGCAATCCCTCAACGGCTAAAGCCGATATCAAAACAAAGCGGAGAATCGCACCTCTCAAGCGCTGCGCCACCCATACTCAAAGAACGTCGTGGATTAACTCGCGGCGGCGACTTCCTCAATTTGGCGCATCATCTTTTCCACGCGCGAGCGCACTTCTTCCCGGTCTTTGCGCAACTTCACCAATTCGCGCTTGAGATTCCCGACTTCTTCCTCACGGGCATCCAACTGTTCGCGTAACTTCAGAGCGTCACGCTCGGCGGCGGCTTTTGCATCGCGCGCCGCTTTCAGCATCTCAATAGTGCGATAAACCTTCTCTTCCAGCGCCTGAAAATCATCCGCTGGAACCTCAAATGCCAGAGCTTCCGGTTGTGCAGACATGGTTCGTAATCCTGGACGAAATTTTTCCGCCACTGCTGCCGAGTATACCCCAGAACGCGGTGGAAAGACGGGAATGAAAGGTGCATCGAAGCGAAAGAGTTATCGAATGGCGTATGCAGAGATGTGCACTTTGGTGAGCTGAGAGTCAGCAGGAATGCGCGTTAGCTTTTCCGAAGTTTGCGCAGCCGCTCTCCGGCTGCATCGATGGTTTGCTCGCGCTTGCAGAAGGCGAAACGCACTTGTGCGGCTCCGTCACTGGCTTCATTGTAGAAGCTGGAGCCGGGCACGCAAGCAACGCCGATCTCCTGCACCAGATATTTCGCAAATAGCAGATCGTTGGCGAAGCCAAACGCGCTGATGTCGGTCATCACGTAGTAAGCCCCGCGCGGGCGGAAACAGCGAAAGCCCGCCTCTTCGAGAATAGGCAGGAGATGATCGCGGCGCGCGGTGTAGCGGGCTGCGAGATCCTGATAGTAGCTGGCGGGCAGACTCAGCGCGGCAGCTCCGGCTTCCTGCAAAGGAGCAGGAGCGCCGACTGTAAGGAAATCATGCACCTTGCGGATGGCCGAACTCAGCAGGGGCGCCGCCACCGCCCAGCCCACGCGCCACCCTGTGACGCTATAGGTCTTCGACATCCCGTTGATCACGATGGTGCAGTCGCGCATGCCCTCGAGCTCAATTATGGAAATATGCTTGGCGCCGTCGTAGAGGATGTGCTCGTAGATTTCGTCGGTGATGGCGAGGACGTTGTGCTGGAGGCAGAGATCACGGATGAGTTCGAGCTCGGCGCGGGAGAAGACTTTCCCTGTGGGGTTGTTGGGAGTATTCACGATGATGGCTTTGGTGTGGGAGTGGAATGCGGCACGAAGTTCTTGCTCGTCGAAGGTCCATTCACCGCTGGTAATTGTGGGCGGGCGCAATTTTACAAACCGTGGCTTAGCCCCACTGAGAATGGTGTCGGGGCCATAGTTTTCGTAGTAGGGCTCGAAGATGATCACTTCTTCGCCCGGATTGGTGGTCGCCAGCAGCGCCGCCATCATTGCTTCCGTGGAACCGCAGCAAACGGTAATCTCCGTTTCTGGATCTACGGCGACACCTTGCCAGAGCTGCATCTGGCGGGCGATGGCGGCGCGGAGGTGGCGAGAGCCCCAGGTGATGGCGTACTGGTTAATGTCTTTGCCGACGGCTTCCTGGGCGGCGCGTTTGATCTCTTCGGGTGCGGGGAAGTCCGGGAAGCCCTGGGCCAGATTGACGGCTTGATATTTCACGGCCTCGCGTGACATCTCGCGAATGACGGATTCGGAGAAGCGCTCGACTTTTTCGCTGAGAAATTTCTTGGGTTCGGACAAGCTCAATACTAGGCCCTCAGGGTTCCGCCCAGCTTTTCCAATGCGGCCATGATCTGTGCCGACCATTCCACTACTTCTTCTTCCCGCAGCGTTCGTTCGGAGGATTGGAAGATGGCGCGTAACAGCAGCGCATACTTGCCCGGCAGGACGTTGCCGCCACGGAAAGTTTCGACAGGTGCGAAGCTCCGCATCCCGGCGATGTTGAGCGCGGCGACTGCGGAGCGAATCTGCTCAAATTTGGTGCCCTCGGCAAATACGAAGGAGAAGTCGCGATCCACGGCAGGGAACTTCGGCGGCGCGACGTAATTGGGTTGCCGCAGTTCGTGCTGGTAGAGAAGGTCCAGATAAATTTCCGCGACGAAGACGTCCTGGCGGAATTTGCGGGCGGACGCTATGTCGGGATGAATCTGTCCAAACTGGGCGACGGTTTGTCCATTGATTACGACGCGCGCTGAGCGTCCGGGATGAAAGTAAGAGGCAGTTTGCGCGTCATAGAGGACGGTACCAAGGAACGCCGAGAACAGAATCTCCAAATCGCCTTTAAGGTCAAAGAAAGAATACGCACGGGTCTTCTCATGGACACTCGTCACGACGGCATTGCCGGTCGCGCCGAGGCAGATGCGTTTTTTTTCGTCGCGGCCAGCGGTGGTTTTCTCAAAAATATGTCCAGCTTCAAACAGCCGCACACTCGCCGCGCCCCTATTGAGATTCCAGCCCAGCATGTCGAGCATGCCGGGAATCAATGAAGTCCGCATGGCCGAGGCCTCATCGCTGAGGGGATTCGCGACCATCAGCACCTCCGCTTGGGAGAAGGCTTTGGCCAGCTCGGGCGAAATGAAAGTGAGGGAAAGTGCTTCGTTGTATCCGAGTGCCAGCAAGGAAGAGCGCAATCGGGTATCTTTGGCCGCGTCCGGCAATTCAGCAACCGAGCCCGAAAACGCAGGCAGTGTGTTGGCGAATTTGTTGTAGCCGTGCTGGCGAGCGATTTCCTCGATCAAATCGATTTCGCGCGTGATGTCGAGCCGCCAACTAGGGATGCGAACGGAAAATTTTGCATCTTCGTTGGATGCGTCGGCAGAGCCGAGACCGAAACCAAGCCGTTCCAGAATCCGGCTCACTTCTTCGTGGGAGAGCGCTTTCCCGAGATGCCGTCGCACCTCGGAAAGATGGAGAGTCAAGGCCAGACGTGGCATGGGGCGTGCGATCACGTCGTTGACATCGCCTGCAAGTTCGCCTCCACCTGAGGCAAGAACGAGTTCCGCAACGCGGTTGCAAGAGACTACCGTCGATTCGAAATCCGCCCCGCGTTCGAAGCGATGCGAGGCGTCTGTATGCAGGCCGTGGGCGCGGGACATTTTGCGGACTGTTGCCGGGTTGAACCACGCGGACTCGATCAGGATATTGCGAGTCTTGTCGGTGATCATGGTGTCGAAGCCGCCCATAACACCGGCGAGAGCAACCGGTTTGCTGGCGTCGGCGACGACGAGGTCTTCCGGAATCAGCTGGCGCATTTGACCGTCGAGGGTCTTGAGCGTTTCCCCCACGCGCGCCTTGCGGACAATAATTTTGCCGCCTTCGAGAAGATCGAGATCAAAGGCATGCGTGGGTTTGCCGATTTCCCAGAGGACGTAGTTGGAGGCGTCGACAATATTGTTGATAGGGCGCTGATCAAGCAGCGTCAGACGCTTTACGATGGCTTCCGGCGAGGGACGGACGCTGACGCCGCGAACGACCCGGGCGGTGAAGCGAGGGCAGAGATCGGGCTCCTGGATTTCGATGGGAAACGGCGCGGCTGGTTTTGCGATTGGCAGCTTGGGGGCTAAAGATTCCAGCGGGAGGTCATAGATGGCGGAGGCTTCACGGGCAGCGCCGTAGTGGTTCATGGCGTCGGGGCGGTTGGTGGTGATGTCCATCTCGAAGACGGAGCCTTCGACCTTTTCCACTGCGATTCCGGCCAAGGTTAGGTCGTCGGCTAGATTGGCGTCATCTGCCGGGATATCGACGAATTCGCGGAGCCATTGGGGAGAGAGTTTCATCGTTCTTGAAAAAAAGATATTTGCTCGGAATGACAATCCTATATTTTCTATGCGAACTGCTCCAGGAAGCGCACGTCGCCCTGGAAAAGCATTTGGATATCATCAATACCGTACTTCATCATGGCTAAGCGCTCGACACCCATTCCAAAAGCAAAACCCGAGACTTTGGCAGGGTCGTAGCCATTCCCCTTCACGAATTCAAAAACGTTGGGATCGACCATGCCGCATCCCATGAGCTCGACCCATCCGGTTTGCTTGCAGGTGCGGCAGCCTTTGCCTCCGCAGATTATGCAACTGATAGCGACGTCGGCGCTGGGCTCAGTGAAAGGGAAGAACGACGGGAAGAAGCGTGTCTTCACACTGGAGCCGAAGAGAGCTTTCATGGCGTGGTCAAGCGTGCCTTTGAGATCGCTGAACGTGATGTTGGTGTCCACGGCGAGACCTTCGACCTGATGAAACACCGGGGAATGGCTGGCGTCGGTGGCGTCGCGGCGGTGGACTTTGCCGGGGCAGATAATGCGGACCGGAGGCTGCATCTGCTCCATGCTGCGAATTTGAACCGGCGAGGTGTGCGTGCGCAGGAGGAGGCGCTCGCGCAAGGGTTTCTTTTCCTGATCGGCGATGACGAGCGTGTCCTGGGTGTCGCGCGCGGGGTGGTTCGGCGGGAAATTCAGGGCTTCGAAATTGTAGTAGTCGGTTTCGACTTCCGGGCCTTCGGCGACAGAGTAGCCCATGGCGCGGAAGACGGCGAGAACTTCATTCATGGTGCGGAGGACTGGGTGTTCGGCGCCAAGAGGACGGCGGATACCGGGAAGGGTAACGTCGACGCGATCGGTGGCGGCGGGTTGCTGCGCTGTTAGGCGGGCACTCATTTCTGCAACGGTAGTTGCGACGAGGGTCTGGATTTCATTGACTAAGGCGCCTACATCGCGCTTGGCTTCTTTGGGTGAGGCTTTGAGCCAGAGATCGTTAACCTGGGTGAGGATACCGTTCTTGCGGGCCATCCAGCGGTCACGGAAAACCTTGCCGGAGGCCTCGTCTTTAACAGCGGATGATTCTGATTCCAAGGCATCAGTAAGGCGCTTTTTTTCTGTGGCGAGGACCTGGGCCGAGAAGTCCGTGAGTTGGGGGACGGTGTACATGGGTTTTGCAGCGGCTGCGTTTCCAGAGAGAAAATCTTACCTCAGCGGCTAAGCCGGTTTTGATTGTTGCTTGTGGCGCAGCGTTAAAGTACTGCGCCACCCAAAGCTAAGTCAAAAGCGGCGGACAAGAGTGCCCGCCCCACACTAGGACGGGGCACCTAATCGTAGAGCAAGATTCGGCAGAGCATATCCCTCGCTACGCTCGGGATGACAAGCATACAAAGAAAACTACGCGCTCTTCTGTGGAACGGGCTTCACAGCCGCCGGCTTCTTCTTCGCTGTCTCCGCCTTATGCGCTGCCAGAGCGGTTTTCGCCTGCTCCACCAGATGCGCAAATCCTGCCGCGTCTTTCACAGCGAGGTCGGCCAGAATCTTGCGGTCAAGATCGATGCCTGCCAGCTTCAGCCCACTGACAAATTGGCTGTAGCTAAGGCCGAGAGGGCGCGTGGCGGCGCCAATACGCACGATCCAGAGAGAGCGAAACTGCCGCTTTTTCTGCTTGCGTCCGGAATAGGCGAACATGAGACCGCGCTCGACGGCTTGTTGGGCGGCGCGGTACAGCTTGGACTTAGTGAGGAAATATCCACTGGCCCGTTCTAATATCTTTTTACGTCTGGCACGTCGTTTTGTGCCACGTTTTACGCGAGGCATTGCACTTCTCCTTTTGAAAGCCAGCAAAGCTGGCTGGTTTACGGCGGCTGGAGGTAAGGATCCGAACCCTGGCGGGGCGGAAAGCCTCTTCACGCGCCGGGCGCCACAGAGAAAACTTGTGGCGCTCTTCGGTGCAGCCCCGGCTACATCCAGCCGGGCCGCGCCGCGGAGATCCCTAAACTAGTAGGGAATCATCCGCTTGATTTTGGGTGTGTCGGCATCACTCACGAGTGAGGTACCGCGTAAATGCCGCTTCCGCTTCTTGTCTTTCGAGGTGAGAATGTGGCGCAGAAACGAGCTCGCCCGCTTCACTTTCCCGGTCCCCGTCTTCTTGAAGCGCTTCGCGGCGCCTTTATGTGTCTTCAGCTTTGGCATAAATCCTCTACTAACAAAAATTCAAAATCTTAAGAGCAAATCCCTCGCTCCGCTAGGGATGACAACTCTTTTTAAAGCTTGAAACTAACCCCGGCTGGCGGGGTTTGCGGCTGCGGGCGGTGCTGGCGGCTGTTGCTGGGGCGGTTTCGCCTGTTGCGGTTTCGGCTTCTTTTCTTGCGTGGCCGCTTTCTTCGGCGCCAGGATCAAGTGCAAGGTGTTGCCTTCCTGCCTGGGCCGGAACTCTACAACACCGTGATCGCCTACATCGCCAATCAAGCGCTCCAGAATCTTCACTCCCAGCATTTGCCGCGTCATTTCACGGCCACGGAAGAAGATTGTCGCCTTGACCTTGTCTCCCTCTTCCAGGAACCGCAGCACGTGATTCTTCTTGGTGTCGTAGTCGTGGTCGTCCACATTAATGCGGAACTTTACTTCCTTGACCACGATCATTTTCTGGTTCTTTTTGGCTTCGCGCTCGCGCTTTTCCTGCTGGTAAATGTACTTACCGAAATCCATGATCCGGCATACGGGCGGCACCGCTGATGGCGAAACCTCGACTAAATCCAGATTCTTTTCGCGAGCCTTCTTGATGGCGTCGAAGGGCGTCATAATGCCCAACTGGTTACCCTCGTCGTCAATCACGCGGACTTCACGCACGCGGATGCGGTCGTTCGTGCGGATAAAACGCTTATCGATACTAGCCTCCGATTATTGCCGGAAAATGAACTTAAAGTATAGCATGCGCGGCGGTTAGGATGAGTCTCTAATGCTACCGACGAGCCCGCCTTCGGTGCTAGCTTCGATTCGAATCTGTGCCCACTGGTTGGCCTCGTGCCGCCCTGCTAGTTGCACCTCGAGGTAGTTATCCGTCAAGGCCTGAGTGAATTCGCCGGCCGGAGAATGCAGTGTAATGGCATGGACTGTGCGACCCACAAATGAACGAGCAAAGGCTCGCTTCTTCCCAGCAATGAGTTCGCGCAACACCTGATGCCGCTCACGCGCAATGTGTATGGGGACTTGCCCCGGCATGGCTGCTGCCGTCGTTCCCGGACGCGCTGAGTGCGGAAATACGTGCAGATAAGTGAAAGGTAGCTCTTCCACCATGCGCCGCGTTTCCTCAAATTCCGCGTCGGTTTCGCCCGGGAAACCGGTCATGACGTCGGTACCAATCGCCGCCAAAGGCATGGCCGCGTGAATCTTGCGAATCTTTTCGCGGTAATGCCACGGCCGATATTTGCGGTGCATCCGGCGCAATACTGCATCGCTGCCGGATTGCATAGGAACATGCGCGTGCTTGGCGATGCGCAGTGAAGAACTGACTAGGGCAATGAGCGCATCGCTCCAATCCATCGGCTCCACGGAACTGAGACGCAGCTTTTGCAGCTCGGTTCTTGCCAAAATCGCTTCGACCAAAACCTCGAATCGAGAAACAGGAGCCAGATCACGTCCCCAGCGGCCCAGGTTGATACCGGAAATCACAATTTCCCGATAACCTGCGCTGGTGAGAGCGTTCACATCGTCGAGCACCTGATCCAGCTTGCGGGAGCGGCTTTGTCCGCGCACGGAGGGGATGACGCAGAACGAACACCGATTGTCGCAACCATCCTGTACTTTCAGATTAGGGCGCGTGCGCTCGTTGCCCGTCCCGAACACTGGCGCAGCCAGCAACTCCGTGTGAGCGAAAATGTCTCCCACATACACCGCAGCTCGCCCATCGCCCTGTAACGACTGCAAGGGTACAAACGACGGAGAAACAGGAAACACGATGTCTGCTATGGCGTGCTTATGGGAATTCCCCGCAACCCACGTCACGCCGGGAAGCGCGGCTACTTCCTCCGGCGCGCGTTGAGCGTAGCAGCCGGTAACGAGAATCTTGGCACCGGGATTTTCGCGGTGAATGCGGCGAACGGCTGCCCGTGCGGCCCGGTCGGCGTCCGCCGTCACAGTACAGCTGTTGAGTACTACGTAATCTGCCGTACGCGCACTTCCTGGAGCGAGGCCGCACCTCGCCAATTGGCGAGATATAGCCGCGCCGTCGGCCTGCGTCGTTCGGCAGCCGAAATTCTCAATGTAAAAGCTGGGCACCCTGTCTAATGGTAGCGTAAATGGGAGAGGGTAGGGTTCCCGATCGAGCTGCAAAGCACTCAGACTACGGCGCCCACCCGTCCCTGCTGGAAGCACTCCCGGCAGAGGACTGGCCGTCCCTGCGTGGGACGGAACGGCACCGTTGTTTCCTTGTTGCAGTGGGAACAGACTGTACGGGTTTCCACCTTGTTGTAGACGGGGGTTGTTGCCTGCCCGTTCGGCCCAAAAGTCGCCGCCCGTTTAGCCTTACAGTATTTACAACGCTTGGGCTCGTTCTTGAACTGCTTGTCGTGGAAGAACAATTGTTCACCGGCGGTGAAAACAAAGTCATTTCCACAGTCCATGCAGGTTAGTGGCTTGTCCTGGAATTCCATCGAGAGAACACTCCTTTCGACGGGATTTCTGCTCCTCCACGACCAAGCCGTACGACCGCCTATATGGTTCGTGGGTGGATGCTCGCCCCGTCATCCCCCCTCGTTAATTGGAATTACCTTGAGTTCGGCCCGCCACACGTTTGAGATCGTCGTGTGGATAAATCCGCTATGAAATGAACCTCAAATCTTATCCACCTACACCAATAATGATTCGAAACCATAACGCTACAGGGCCGCCACTTCTTGGGGTGGCGGCCTTGTCGGAGTTAGTCTTGCTCTTTACGCGCCTTCTTCCGGCTGCGTTTGCGTGCTAGCGCTTCCTTCACCCGCTTTTTCTCGCCAGGCTTCAAGTAGTAGGAGTGTCTTTTCACTTCCTTGATGATGTCCTCTTGCTGAACTTTGCGTTTGAACCGGCGCAAAGCGTTCTCAAGAGACTCACCTTCCTGCAACCTTACTTCTGCCAAAATCGATAACACCCCCAGACCCGTCCAATTAGGACACTACAAGCTTATTGCAAAACCCCTGTTGCAAGTCAAGAAAAAACGCATGACTCTCCACCGAGGAACACTTTCCATAGTAACTGTGCCGAAAACTTGGCACTTTCTCAGAAATTCAGCCGCAACGCGATTTGCATTTGCCGCGGCGCATACGCGCCCAGAATGCCTGTATAGGATGCGTGGCGGCGGTATTGCGCCGGGTAAAACGTTGCACCGACACGTTGTGAGAACGGAACAAATTGCGCGGCCTGAGTCTGGAACCCGTCCTCACTAATCGCGAGCCGTTTATTCTGACGATTTAATAAATTGAACGCTTCCACCATAAGTTCCAGCCTCACCTTTGTGGTGAGATGAAAATTTCGACTGAACCGGCTGTCGGTCGTGCTGTACGCTGGTCCAACAAGTGCGTTCCGGCCCAGTCCCGGTAGCCTATCATTCAGGCTGTTATTGTCCTGGTTCGGATCGCCTGTAACCTTGGCCTCATAGGGCCGTCCACTACCCACCGTCACAACGCTGGCCAGCTTCCAATGATTGAGCAGGCGAGCTAGAGCCGCTTGACTGCCCGGTACCGGGTTGGGTTGTGCGACCAGGGAAAACACAAACCGGTGCCGTTGGTCAGTGACGCTGGAAGCCTTTTCGGCGCGCGTTCCAAATGAATTTTGTACACCGACCGGTCGGCCTGCTACGAGAGCATCCTGGCCATCATCCACAGCGTGCGCCCACGTGTATCCCATCCTGAAATACAGACCATTCGTCATCCGCCGTTGCAAGGACACCGTTAATCCATTGTATTGGCTGGCGGCAGAAGTCTCAAATTGGTTGATCGCTGCCAGCTGCGGAATTGGCCGGGCGAGTGGATTGATGCACGGCGGAAACGGACAGGTAAAGCTTTGGGTGAGTTGCCACGCGGAGAAAGTATCCACTTGCGAATAGCCCAACAGGTTAACTCCTGCGTCGTCGAAGACAGGATATTGCACGTCCGTGGGGGGAGGCAGATTTACGTCGCGGGCGCGAATCAGGTTTTGTCCGCGAACGTGCAAGAACGAAATGGAGCCCGACACCCGACGCGCGAGCTCCTTCTCGATGCTCAGACTCGATTGCTGGACTTGCGGGGTGCGGTACTGCGCGGAAAAAGCCGAAACGTCGCTGGTCAGGTAGCTCAACACCGCGCCTGCAGGCATGCATGCGTTCGCCGCCGGGGCGCAGTTCACCAGCGGATTCGGATATGCGGGGAAGAATTGGCGGTCCAAAACCTTGGCATTGTCGAGAATCAGGTTGAAGCTGTTAACACCGTTGTCGGTTGCCAATGCCGAGGAATAAATCTGCGGGATGCGGCTGTAGAAAATACCAAAACCGCCACGCACCACTAGCGGCCGGTCATCGCCAAGAGACCAGGAAAAACCCACACGCGGCGCGAAATTATTGGTGTCCCGCGGAAGCCGTCCCGCCTGCGGCCAGAGCGGATTCGACACCAATCCACTTTCGCGGAACGTTTGCAAGTCGTAGCGCGCGCCAAAGCTCATGTTGAGATTGTCCCGCAGACGCACGGTATCTTGTGCGAATGCCGCATATTCATTGGTATCTGGATGCGAGTTCGCCGGGCCAAAGTTCTGGATATAGTAGCGCGGCACGCCGTGCGCGTAGGCGCGCAGGGGAGTCAACTCCAGTCCGCCCTCCTCCGGCACAAACGTGAACGGGTTCACCTTGATGTTGTCAAAAATGTATTCTCCACCCGAGAGCGACGGGAAAAAATTGTCGATCCGTGTGAGCAGCGCGTCACTTCCGAACTTCCAGGAACTCCGGCCCGCCTCCACGTTCAATGTTTCCGCGAAGTGTAGCCGGCCCTCATTCGTGTGCCTCGGCAGAATGGTGGACCTCCCAAATCCCTCGATGATTCCGGAAATCCGCGTGCGTGGATCCGTCGAGTTGCTGCGCGACGACTGCAAGTCCCGCGAAAGCTGCGCTCGCAGGTGATTGGTCAGCCGTGGCGAGAAGGCGCTATTCAGTGAGAGGGCCACAGTTTCCGTTGAGACCGTCTCTTCCCCATTTTCGCTCGTGCCAAAATTCGTGATCGGACTCGCAGGATCGAAAAATACGTTGTTGGTTCCCCAGTAGCGGGATGTACTGAGGCGTGCGGAAAGATAGTTTTTCGAGTTGAGAGCGAAATCCACCTTCAGAAAACCCGCATTCCCGAGCAGCTGGGACTGGTAGTTGCCACCAAGATTCGACAACTGGGCTGCCTGGGCGAATACCAGATCTTTGTCACTATCCTCGTAGTCCCCATGGAACAGCGGCTCCTGTCCCTTTTGCGGAACCACAATTGAGTTGCCATTATCGAAGCGGACAAGGGTGGGCACGCGGAACACGTGCTGGTCGAACCCGGAGAAGAAGAAAATGCGATTTTTACGGAGGGGACCACCCAGTGTAAAGCCGCCCTGGTGTTGCCGGTCGTTGGGTTTAAAGTTCACACCTGAGGGCTGGGCATTGAGAGCGCTATCGCGCAAGTAGTAAAACCCGGTGCCGTGCAGGTGATTCCCTCCCGACTTTGTGACCACATTGACCACTGCTCCACCGGCGCGTCCGTGCTCGGCACCATAGCTATTCGAGGCAACGCGGAACTCATGCACGACCTCATTGCTAAACTGGTAGGGTGCTCTGTACCGGCCCCGTGCCTGGGAAAAAAAAGCATTGTTATTGTCCGCGCCGTCCACCAGAAAGCTGGTTTGGAAGCCGCGAATCCCGCCGAATGAAAGATCTCCGTTTGAGCCGGAGGTCAGCCCTCTTGGATCCTGTGTTACTCCCGGTGTGAGCAACGCAAGGTCAGTGAAGCGCCGCCCACCGAGGGGGAGCTCGGCGATGGCGCGGGCATCGATCAGGGTAGAGACTCCGTTGGCCTGCGTTTCCACGGCGCGTCTCTCGCCTGTGACCGTAACCGTCTCTTTGTTCTCCGCGACCCGTAGTTGGAACCGGACTTCCGTTGCCGTCCCGATCTCCACCCGGATGCCACTTTGCAGTTCCGTTTGCATACCGGGAGCCGCAACCCGCACCGTATACTCGCCAGGTTGCAGCAACTGGGCGGCAAAGTTGCCCTTGCCGTCGGTGATGGTGCGCCGGTCAATGCCATTGGCTTCGTTGCTGGCTACTACCTGTGCTCCCACCACGCGCGCGCCGGACAAGTCTTCCACCATGCCCCGAATCGCTCCGGTCGAGGCGTCCTGTGCCAATGCTGCTTGTGTCCAAATTGCCGCCAGGGAAAGGCTCAGTAAGGCAAACTGAAAAGTACGCAACAACGAACGCCACCGCATGAAAGCCCTCCCTTAGCGGTAGCTTCGGACCGAATCGAACTACCGGATTCCACGCTGTTTGTAGCAGCGCCTCGGCTCGTTCTACAGTCCTCTTTGGTGCCACCAACTTAAGTCGCCTGAGGCGACATTGATGCGTGCCGGCCGGGAGAGACCCGTCGTCGCTCGCCCAAATTTGTAAAACCTTGTACCCTTGAAAGTTCAAAGCTGATAGCCATTTATGAAAGCTCTTCACCTCAACGGAAACGACCTCACACTCGAGGAAGTCCGCGAAGTCGCTTTGGAGTACCGCCCCGTTCTCTTAGACCCCGATGCCCGCGAGGCTGTGCAGCGCGCTCGCGTGGTTGTGGACACGCTGGTGGAAAAAGACGAAGTCGCCTACGCAATTACCACGGGAGTCGGCAAACTCAGTGACGTCAAGATTCAGGGTGAGCAGATTCGCCAGTTGCAGATCAACCTGGTCCGTTCGCACTGCGTCGGAGTCGGTGAGCCGCTCTCCATTCCGGAAACGCGCGCCATGATGCTTCTGCGCGCCAACTCGCTGGCCAAGGGCTTTTCCGGCATTCGGACCGCGACCCTGGACACACTGTGCGAAATGTTGAACCGCGGCGTGATTCCAGTTGTACCCTCGCAGGGCAGCGTTGGCGCGAGTGGAGACCTCGCTCCGCTCGCCCATGTTGCGCTTGCCCTGGTCGGCGAAGGCGAATGCTGGGGAGAAAAGGGTGGAAGTCGAATTCCTGCCGCTGAAGCCCAGAAGAAAGCTGGCATTGAGCCCGTCACGCTAGAATCGAAAGAGGCGGTTTCGCTCATCAATGGCACGCAGGCGATGCTCGCGTGCGGTACGCTCGCCTGGCTCGCGGCCGAGACCCTCACCGATTCCGCTGACGTGATTGCTTCGCTCTCTCTGGATGCTCTCAAAGGCACAGACGCAGCCTTCGATGAGCGTATTCATAAAGCACGTCCGCATCCCGGCCAGATTCAAACCGCGGCCAATCTGCGTAAACTTCTGGAAGGCAGCGCGATTCGTGAATCTCATCGTAACTGCGGCAAGGTGCAGGACGCTTATTCGCTGCGTTGCATTCCACAAGTCCATGGGGCTGTCCGCGACGTACTTGAATATTGCCGTTCTGCATTTGAGACAGAAGCAAACTCCGCCGTCGACAATCCGCTGGTCTTCGCTAAGAACCCGAAGCAGATGGATGGTGAAGGAGATGTCATCTCAGGTGGCAATTTCCACGGCGAACCCATGGCTTTTGCGCTGGATTTCCTGGCCATTGCTCTGAGCGCGCTAGCGGGAATTTCCGAGCGCCGCCTGGAGCGTATGGTGAACCCCGCTCTCAGCGAAGGCCTCCCGCCGTTCCTTGCTCCGGGCGCGGGCCTCAACTCCGGATTCATGATGGCGCAAGTGACAGCCGCCGCTCTGGTGAGCGAGAACAAGATCTACGCGCACCCTGCGTCGGTGGATTCCATTACCACCTCGGGCAATAAAGAGGATTTCGTCTCCATGGGCATGACCGCCGCCATTAAACTCAAGCGCGTCGTCGAAAATACTCGGAATATTTTGGCAATCGAAGCGATGGCCGCCGCACAGGCAGTGGACTTTCTTGCGCCACTGAAGCCCTCGAAGCGGGGACAGGCCGCACAGGCCGCCATCCGCGCCGTGTCTCCACCCATCGAAAAGGATCGAGTCATGTCGGGCGATTTTGCCCGAATTTCGGAACTCATCACCAGTGGCAAATTGGCGGACGTACTGCGATAGATTGGGCATCCGGGCTCCGGAAGCCGAGTTTTCGCGCCGTTCCCTGTGGTACCATTTCGCTTCCTATTCTCGCGCACCTAGCGCGGACACGGAGCACGCATGACCGGAAGCGGAATGAAGGAGACGCTCGGAGTCCTCTTAGCCGGTGGCGCTGGCGAACGCTTGTATCCTCTAACCCGCGATCGCGCCAAGCCCGCAGTGACTTTCGGCGGCAACTACCGCATCATCGATATCACGCTTTCGAACTGCGTCAATTCCGATCTTCGCCGCGTCTACATCCTGACTCAATACAAAGCTCTTTCGCTCAACCGCCAAATCCGCGAAGGCTGGAACATCGTCGCCCGCGAAATGGGTGAGTTTGTTGAAATCCTGCCTCCGATGAAGCGCGTCAGCGATAACTGGTATATGGGCACGGCGGACGCCGTTTACCAGAACATCTACTCCATTGGCTCCGAGCAGCCCAAACACGTGCTCATTCTTTCCGGCGATCACATTTACAAGATGGACTACCGGAAGATGCTGCAGCAGCACAACGATTGCGGAGCGGACCTGACGCTGGCCACGCTGTTGATGCCTCCGGGGGACTGTGCGCGTTTTGGTGTGGTCGAAGTCGACAGCGACAGCCGGATCACCGGCTTCCAGGAAAAGCCGCAGCAAACGGAAATTCGCTCGCCCTACAATCCTTCCATGGTTTCTGTTTCCATGGGGATTTACTTGTTTAACACCGATGTTCTGATTCCAGTACTCCTAAAAGACGCCGAGGATCCTTCCTCCAGCCATGATTTTGGCAAGGACATTCTGCCGAAAATGGTGGACGAGTACCGGGTCTATGCCTACAACTTCGAGGACGAGAATAAGAAGGAAGCCTTGTATTGGCGCGACGTGGGTACGCTCGAGGCCTACTACGACGCCAACATGGATATGGTGTCGGTGTCCCCCGTGTTCAATCTCTACGATGCCGATTGGCCGATTCGCACGCACCAACGGCAGTATCCGCCGGCGAAGTTTGTCTTCGCGGAAGAGGGACGCACGGGCACGGCGCTCGATTCGATCGTGTCGGCAGGCTGCATCGTCTCAGGTGGCATGGTGAAAGGGTGCATTCTCTCGCCCAACGTGCGCGTAAATTCCTATTCGGAAGTGGAGTCGAGTATTTTGTTTCACGACGTGAACATCGGACGGCATTGCAAGATCCGCCGCGCCATCATTGACCGTGACGTGCACATTCCAGAAGGCACAACGATTGGATACGACGCGGCCGCCGACAAGTCCCGGTATTTCGTTACGGAAACGGGTATCACCGTGGTGACGCGGGACTACTCGCTCTTCGAAAATCCGGTGACCGTGGATTACTTTACGCCGGAGTAGGGGTTCAGACCTTCCCTACAGGTAACGCTCCCGCATAAATTCCTGAATCGCCGTGTAAGCGCGTGTCAAGATCTCCTCGTTTGGCAGGAACACAATACGGAAGTGTTTCGTCCCCGCGCGCTGTCCGAAACCGCTTCCATGCACGGTGAGAACGTGCTTCTGCAACAGCAGTTCCTTGCAGAAGACGTCGTCGCCTTCGGGAATATCGATGCGCGGAAACGCATAGAACGCACCGCGCGGCGCTACGCAGCTCACCCGCGGATGCGACTTGCACCACTGCACGGTGACATCTCGCCGCGAGCGCATGCGGTCGCGCACATCGATCAGATGATCCTGCGGGCCTTCCAGGGCCGCCTTGATCGCAGACTGCATCGGCTGATTCGCTGAAAGACGCGAGCGCAACAGCTTGTGCACGCCCTCAACATAAGGCTTCAGCGCCGCTGGATCCCCACTCACAATCCCCCAACCCATGCGCCATCCCGGCGCCAAGTAATTCTTCGATAACCCGCCAAACGTAACGCACGGAACATCCGGCGCAATGCTGGCGAAGGCCACATGCTCTTCGCCATCATCCAAAATCAGCTTGTCGTAAATTTCGTCGGCAAAGACCACCAGACTGTGCTCGCGGGCGAGTTCTGCAATCGCTTCCAGCATTCGCCGCGAATACAGCGCCCCCGTCGGATTGTTGGGATTAATCAGCACAATTGCCCGCGTCCGCGGTGAAATCTTCTTACGGATATCGTCGAGATCGGGCTGCCAGGCGTCGTCTTCATTCAGGTCGTAGAGATTGAGCGGGACCTCCAGCTTGGCGAGGACGGCGGAATATAAAGGATAGTCCGGGCACGGTGTGAGCACGTTCTCGCCAGGGTTGAGCAGAGCCGTGAGACAGAGATCGACAGTTTCGCTGACACCCTGTGTGACGAACACGCTTTGCACGCTGGTAATCTTCTTCCGCGCAGCTTCGTGCCGGATCGCGGTGAGAGCCTCGTCGATTCCCAGCGAAGCCGCGTACCCGTTCTTTCCGTCACGCATAGCCTTGTGCACAGCTTCGATCATGTGTGCGGGCGTTGCGAAATCGAAGCTGAGAGGATCGCCAATATTCAGTGGCAGGATCTTGTGACCGTCACGAGCCAGCTTGTCGGCGAGAACGGCCATGTCCCGGATGGCGTAACGCACATTCTCCAGGCGCTGTGCTGCGGTGATGTCGTGGGCGTGAGTCATGGGCATAGTTCAAACCCCTTGCAGGTCGTTCATTTGCAGACTATCGATCTGTATTGTACGGGACTCGGCGTATTCATCACAGTTCCGCGATCAGTTCCTCAATCTTCCGCTCCGGCAGAAAATACATTGCAGGGATGAGGAGAAAAATGAAAAACGACAGAGAGATGTGAACAAACGCCAGGGGAACGGACGAGGCATACAGCACACTCGCCCACATGCTCTTATGCAGTGCGCGGCGGTTTTGTTCCCGAGCGCTCACATGGCCGTGGGGATCGCGCGTAATGGCAAGCCGCAACAGCGTGAAAGCAACGGCGGCGAGTGTCAGCACCAAGCCGTAGGCGGCGACCGCAAGCGGCGCACCGTGCGTCTGTCCCAGGAAGGCCGTGACAAACGGAATCAGAGACATCCAAAACAGCAGGTTGTTATTCGCCCAGAGCAGACTAGCGCTGGAGTGCTTCGCCAAATGCATCATGTGGTGATGATTCACCCACATGATGGCGACGATCAGGAAGCTCAGCGCATAACTGAGCAGAGTCGGTACCGCCGCCTTGATCGCGGGAAGGCTCGCGCTCATGGGCATCTTCAATTCCAGCACCATAACGGTCAGAATGATTGCAATCACACCGTCACTAAACGCCTCGATCCGGTTGGTGCCCATGGTCTGCATGCGGAGGTTGTGCTCCGACCGTATTTTACGGTACACGCCAGCCGAAGAAAAAAAGATACTGCTAAGTGAGACGGTCGTCCTCGCTCATTCGGAGCTTGACCTGCCCAGCTCGGCGCGGAACTTTTTTTCTTGCTCTGGCTGGTGAAGCGCTGCGTACTCGGTCACAAGGTCTTTGCGAGCCGTCTGCAGCCACTTTACCGTCGGACTGGTCTGCTTCTTCACGATTTCATAGCCGGCGAGGCTCTCCTGTTGCGCGTCAGTGAAGCGGCGCTCGCCAAGCAGCGCAGTTCCAAGCCGGATGCGCGCGATTCCGACCGTAAGGTGATCGGCAGGAAGCGTTTTGGCGTAAATCAGAAGCGCGTCACGAAAGAGGCGTTCGGCACGGACGTACTCCTTGTGTTCAACGTAGACGCCGGCCAGGTTCGACTCAACAATTCCGATGCGAGAGTGCTTATCACCGTAAATCGATCGGTAAACGTCCAGCGCGCGTGTAAAGTAAGTTGCCGCGTCGTTGAGCTTGCCCTGGCGCACAGCCACGTTGCCCAGCTCATTGAGCGCGTACGCGACCTTATCGGGCACAGGCTCGTGAAGATGTTCCAGGATTACAAGCGATTGTTGAAGCAAGTCGGCTGCCTCGTCAAAGCGTTGCTGGTAGGTCAGCGATTGGCCGAGGATGGTCATGGTGTCGGCCGTCTCGGGGTGGTTCTTGCCGTACCAGGACTGGACAATGTCCAAAGCCTTACGGTTATAGTGCTCGGCTTCGACGTAGTTGCCCAATTGGAACTGAATGCTGCCGAGATTCAGTAGAGTGTCGGCCACCATGGGATGGCGCTCGCCGTAGAGTTGAGTTTGCATTGCCAGTACGCGACGATTGAGAGCATCGCTAATGTCGTAGTGACCGGTATAGAAATGCGAATTGGCCAGCTCCGAGAGGCTGGCGGAGAGATCGGCTGTGGGCACGCCGGGCGCCGATTGTCGCTGCACCGCTTCGTCGAGCACGTGAATGGCTTGGTCGTAGTTGCCGCGACCCTCCAGCACCTTGCCCAGAGCGAAGGTAGCGTTGGCCACGGCAGGATGGTTGGGTGGCAAATGGCGTTTGGTCATGTCGAGGCCATCACGAGCCAGGCGTTCTGCTTCCTCGTATTTGGCTTCGTCGGAGCGCAGCAGAGCGAGTGCAACGAGGCTATCGGCGACGGCACGATGATCCGGACCAAAGAGCTGTTTGCGTTGGTCAAGGGCGGAGAGGAGCAGTGAATCAGCGCGGTCGAACTTGCCCAGCTTCTGGTAAATGCCGGACAGGGTCTGGCGGAGTTCGGCCTGGACTTCGGGTTCTCCACCGAGCGCCTGGGCCTCTTGCACACCCCGATCCAGCAGAGTGAGCACGCGTAAATCGTCGGAAGGACCAGCCGCTTCATCGCCTCCCTGGAACAGATTGAGCATGAAGCGTTGAATACGTGCGGTCCTTGCGGCTTCTGCGAGCGCGGCGTCGCGGGCTGTCGCCAGCCGGAGGGTAAAGACGGTTACCATACCAATGATCAAAGTCATCACCAAGGCCGCGGAAGCGACCGCGCGCTTGTTGCGGCGGACAAATTTGCCGAGCTTGTACGTGAAGTTGTCTGGTCGAGCTTCGAGGGGCTCGTCGTTCAAGTAGTGATCAATATCCCGCATCAGCGCTTCTACCGAGCGGTATCGGCGCAGCGGATCCTTGTGCATTGCGGTGAGACAGAGCACATCAAGATCCGTCCACGCCGCCTTGCCGACTGATGGGTCGTTCATTCCAGATGGATCGTTCGTGCCGGGCACTCCTGCAGTCTGCCGGGCTGACGTCGACGGCTTTTCCGGGTCGTGCTCCACGATGACCGTCTCAGCCTCCGCCGGTGTCATGTTCGACAGGTCGAAAGGACGTCGTCCCGCCAACAGTTCGTACAGAATCACGCCGAGGGAATAAACATCCGTGTGGACGCCTACACGCTCGCCGCGGATTTGCTCTGGCGCCGCATAGGCGGGCGTCATGAGCCGCAAACCCGTTAGTGTTTGATCCATCCCTGTTTGACCCGACGCAACCTCCAGGCTCTCGATCTGCTTGGCAATGCCAAAGTCGAGGAGACGAACAGCTCCGTCAGATTTGACGAAGATGTTCGAGGGCTTCAGATCGCGATGGATGACGGCGTGACTATGCGCATATTGCACCGCCTCGCAAACGCACCGCAGTAATCGCAGACGCTCGTCCACGGAGCAGGCATGCTGGGAGCAGTATTCCGTGAGAGGAACGCCCTCTACATACTCCATGACAAACCACGGGGTTCCATCAGAGAGGGTGTCGGCGTCGTAGAGTCGCGCGATTAAGGGATGGTTGAGTTGCGCCAGCATCCGCTGCTCACTGGCGAAGCGTTCGCGCCGCGCCGGGGAGAGCCAGGCATCGCGCAGAACCTTGATGGCGACTAGGCTGCCCAAGTCTTGCCGCTCCGCGAGATACACCACGCCCATCCCGCCTTCGCCTAGCACTCGCTGCAGATGGTAATGCCCGATTTCCTTCGGCAACGGCGCTTCGCGCAGGATTTGGTGCGCAATTTCGCCGACGTCGCGGCCCAACAAAGAAGAGTCACGGGCATCTTCGCGGAGCAGACTCAATACCTCCGCGATAAGCCTGTCATCGGAGCCGCACGCGGTATTCAAGAAGGCACGCTGCTCGGACTTTGGAAGGTCCGCCGCGTCGTGAAAGAGTGCCTGGATTTTTTCCCAGCGGGTGCTATCCATCGTCAGATCCCAGGAAAGCAGTTCAGAACTGTATTAGCCGTCCCTATCGGGTGCCCTTATCAGGTTTCCTTGCGCAGTTCGTGCGCCAGCCACGCCTTGGCCGCGCGCCAATCGCGCAGAATCGTAGCCTCTGACATTTCCAGCAACTCCGCGGTTTCGCTGACATCGAGACCGCCAAAGAATCTGCTTTCCACCATCAGCGCCTGCCGTGGATTGATGCGGGCCAGCTCTTCCAGCGCATTGTCCAACGCGAGAACTTCCTTCCCGCATTCCGCCGTAGCCGTCAGCGATTCGTCGAAGGTGATGACGGCGACCTCTCCACCCCGTTTGTGTGCATTGCGGCGCCGCGCCGCCTCCACCAATACCTGGCGCATAGCCCGAGCTGCGATTCGTTTGAAGTGCAGTCGCGACGTCGAGGCGAAGCCCGGAGAACTTGCCAGCTTGACCCAAGCCTCATTGACCAGGGCTGTGGGATTCAGAGTCCCACCTTGGTCGCCACGCTTCACGTTGGAGGCGAGGCGGCGCAGCTCCTCGTATGTCAAACTAAATAAGTCGTTGAGAGCGCGCCGTTCCTCGGATGTCTCATTCGAATCGGCACCCTCGAGTCCGGGTGCCATTCGAAAATTTTTCTGCAGCATGACGGTTTTTCCCGTTCTTGGACGCAATGCGTAGTGAGGCCGACGACCAGGCAAAGAACGGGGGAGGATGCAAAAGCCCCGGACTGCTTCCGACGCCCAAAATGCTATCACTCTGGCCGCGCTCGCACAACTGCTTGAGCAAGGCCTGGCGAACACTACCGGTGACGTGCAGAACAGCTTGCCGCCATGGGGATAAGCCAGTCTAGGACAAGCAACCTCGAAGAGCCGGTCCGGCTGGAGCTACCGAACAACTGAACCAATGCTCGCGGATACTATGACATTCCGCAACCTCTACAAGAAATCGCATTGGCAAGCGAAGGGTGGCATCTATGTGCATGGATACACTAGCCTTCTAGAGTAGTTTCGACGATTTCAGTTTGCTGCGGCGAACGCGGGGCATGAACCAAAGAAACCAGAATAAAGCTGATGATCATCAGAAGAAGCCAGGAACCATACTTACTGAAATAGACAAGCTGCCAGCCATTCCTCTGATGGGGATAGACCCATACGGTAGCGAAGGTGCCTATGTTCTCGGCGGCCCAGATGAAAAACGCGACCAAGCCGAAGCCTAGCAGTAAAGGCATGCGCCGAAACTTCTGATACGGGCGGTAATAAACCCAAGTCGGACCGAAGGCCGCCGCTACACCAATAAACAGTACGACGCGCAGATCCGGGATAAAGTGATGCGTAAAGAAATTGGCATAAATCAAAATGGCCAGAGCCACCGTAACGTATAAGTTGGGGTAGCGCGTGTACCGCACATCAAGAATCCGTGTGATCCGCGCCAGATAACTGCCTACCGATGCATACATGAAACCGGAGAAAAGTGGCACATGGCCGAGCCGGAAGAAATTGTTTTCGGGATAAGTCCACGAACCGACATTCGTCTTGAAAAGCTCCATCAAGGTACCGACGACATGAAAAATGAGAATAACCTTGGCTTCCCGAACGGTCTCCATGCGCAGGATGAGCAAGAGTGCTTGTACGACAAGGGCGGACAGAAATAGAAAGTCATAACGCGCCAGCCATGCATGATGGGGCCAGAACCATTTTGTTAGCAGCACAAGACTTAAGATAATTCCGCCGAAGAGACATGCCCAGCCTTGTTTGAATCCAAAGAGGAAGAATTCCCATAAGAATCCCCTCAGCCTGCTTGTGGGAACATGGCTTTCAAGCCGGATACGGATTTCATGGAACCGAGTTTTTGTATAACTCAGCATCCGTTAGGCTAACATTTTCCATCTTTCCACCTGCGAAGGCCTCTGCCGCCTTTCCGCAAGAAAATAGGGTCAGTTCCGTCTGTCCCCGAATTTCCGAGTTCGCTCTTCCATTTTTGGCCAATCATCCCTGTTTGCGACGTCATTCGAGAATTTTCCAGCGTCCGTGATAGTTTTTCATGCTGTTTGACGCAATGCGTAGTGAGGCGGACCACCGTAACGAGGGGGAGGGACGCCGAAACACTTGGATCAGGGGGAAACATGAACTCGACTGCTCACAGAAACACCATCAGACCGGTAATTTCCGTACTGGCGTGTGTGGCACTTGCCTTTGCGTCTCTTGCCCAGGCGCAAACTTATACCGCCATTTATAGCTATGGAAGCCAAACCGGCGACCCGAAAAGTCCCGTCACCAACGGGCTCATGGCCCAGGGCCGCGACGGCAACCTCTACACTACGACCTCTTTGGGCGGTTCCACCAACGGCGGAGCAGCTTTCAATATCACCACTTCCGGTTCCATAACCAAGCTGCTCGATTTCGCCTCCAACGAAGGCGCAATTGGGGGCCTAGCTCTCGGATTCGATGGCAATTTCTACGGAACCACCTCCGGCGGCGGAACCTCCAATGCCGGTACGGTCTTCAAACTGACGCCCGCCGGACTGCGTACCCCCCTATGGAACTTCACCAGCTTCAACGATGGCGCTATTCCCTCCTACGCTCCCTTGCAAGGGCAGGACGGCAACTTCTACGGCGTAAATCCTGACAACCGTAACGGGGACTATGGCCTCATCTACAAGATAACTTCGAAGGGCGTGCTCACTGTGCGCGGAGACTTTGCTTCGACAAACGGCAACAACCCGAATCTTCCGGTGCAGGGCATGGATGGCAACTTCTACGGAACGACTCGATTCGGCGGAATCAACGGCACCGGTTGCACGATCGGCTGCGGCGTTGTTTATAAGATGGCTTCGAGCGGAAAGATCACGGTGCTGCACAATTTCGCAGGTTATCCCAACGATGGTTCGCTCCCCGTAGGCGTCCTGGTGCAGGCCAATGATGGCACTCTCTATGGAACCGCTTACCAAGGCGGCGCCAACAATCAGGGAATCGTCTTCAAGATCACGACTGGGGGCGCCTACACGCTCCTGTACAGCTTTAACGACGTCGCGGGCAGTGACGCCGCCCATCCTTGGGTAGGCCTCGCATTAGGAACCGACGGCAATCTCTACGGCACTGCGCAGGGTGGAAAACACAATGCCGGTGCGCTGTTCAAGATCACACCTGCGGGAACGGAATCCGTTCTCCACGACTTCTGCTCCTCGTCCGGATGCGCGGATGGGTTCTTCCCGCAAACGCCCATCCTGCAACACACGAACGGGAAGTTTTACGGCAGCGTTGAGTCGGGCGGGGCGGGCGGACTCAATGGTGGAGTTTTCTACAGTCTCAACATGGGCCTGCAGCCATTCGCCGGTCTTGTTACGTGGCAAGGAGTTGCTGGTAAAACCGTCGAGATCCTCGGCCAGGGATTCACGGGAACGAGCAAGGTATCGTTCAACGGGATCAACGCCACTTTCTCCGTCGTTTCTGACACGTACCTTACGGCGACTGTACCCGCTGCCGCGGCGACAGGATTTATCACTGTCACGACCCCATCCGCAACGCTGACCAGCAACCGCGCATACCGGGTGACGCCCAAGATTGTGAGCTTCAACCCAACGAGTGGCCTGGTGGGAGCGGCCGTCACGATTACGGGTACGGGCTTCACTGGCGCAACCAAAGTGGCTTTCGGCGGAGTGAACGCCCCTGGATTCACAGTGAACTCAGGCACGCAAATCACGGCCACGGTTCCGGTCGGCGCCAAGACGGGCAAGATTCAAGTCACAACCCCGGGAGGAGCAGCAAGCAGCGCGGCTAACTTCACTGTTCTGCCGTAGCGAGCTAGCGCGGAAAGGCCAACTTTGAAGAAGCTGGCCTTTCCGCAGAAGCCATCTCCGGATGGCATAACGCACATTCTCCAGGCGCTGTGCTGTGGTGATGCCGTGGGCATGAGTTATGGGCATAATTCAAATCCCTTGCAGGTCGTTCATTGTAGATCGTCGATTTGTTTTGTACGAGACTCGGCGAGTGTGGCAGCGCTTCATCGCTGAAATTTGGAGCTGACGAATCCCAAACTATTGCTGTGGAATATTTGTATCGTGGGCATTTGCGCCAGAGGGCGTGGTTTCGGCGTGCGAGGTCATTGCGCTCTCCGGATTGAGCAATCGGTCATTGCTCGGTCCGAGGCCGAGCTTAATCAGCGCGCGGGAATCGGGAACTACTTTGGACTGCCAGCCGTTAGCGACCTGGTAGCGGCGTAGAGCTTCTTGAGTCTTAACGTCCCAGGCGCCCGTGGGCTCGCCCTCCAGATAGTGGGAGCGTATGAGAGCTTCCTGAATTTGCTGAGTACGCCGGGCATCGACTTTCTGTTGACCGCGGCGGCGCCAGTTGCGGCTATGACGGGACCGCCGCCCACGACGCTTGGGACCCGACTTGGACGAGGCCGGCTGAGCCGATGGGGGTTTGGAGGGCTGGGCTGACGGTCGCTGCGTCGTGCGCCGTTGAGGGGTCGTCGCCATCAGCCATTCAGGAACGGCCAGCAGCAACATCGCAAGAACCAGGGCTCCAAGAATGGAGTTCCTATGACGCAAAGCTCCTCGCAATCGAATTCCTCGCTCGGCTCGAACCCGAAGACTGTACAGGAAAAAGATTCCCCGCTACAACCGCGCCCAAACGCAAATGGGCTGGAACTGCAATCCTGACCTATTCTAGGACGCAGTACCAGCCCCCGCGAGTTGGCTGGGGTTACGGAAGTGTATTGCCCAAAAGCACAGTGGAACTGTCGCGGCCGCGCGGCTTCACCAAAAAGACGACGTCCTGCCCGCTCTTCAGGCCGGACTCCACGCGGCGAAACTCAGCTTCGTTATTCACGGGCTGCTTGTTAATTTCCAGGATGATATCGCCACGACTCAAACCCACATCTTCCGCGAAAGAGCTTTGCTTCACATCTTGAACAATTACGCCCTTGCCCGACGGCACATCCATGCGCTCGGCAAGATCCTGGGTTAAAGGTTTCACGGTTACGCCCAGCTTACTTTCCTTGGGCTGCGCGTCCTCGCCGTTGTCATCCTCTTCGCCCAGACGTGCCGCAAAGAGTTTGGAGCGGTCGGCAATCGTCACTGAGGTGTCCGCAGGCTTGCCATTGCGCATGTACCCGAGTTTGGCCTTACTGCCCGGTTTGCGGGAGGCGATTTCCGACACGAGTTCGTCGCCGTTACCAACTTTCTTCCCGTCAACGGCGGTGATCGTATCGCCAACTTTCAAACCCGCCTGCTCCGCCGGACTGCCGGCCACGACATCGGAAATGGTTACGCCTTCGCCATACACTCGTGAAACTGCTGGTGAGGGTTGCGCCGAGAACTGTACGCCGATGGAACCACGCGTGACTTTGTGTTCTGGTCCAATCAACTGGTTGTAGACCTGCGCAATGGTGTTGGAAGGCATGGCAAATCCAACGCCGGCGTAGGAACTGGTCTCCGTGTAGATGGCGGTATTGATCCCGATAATCTCGCCTGTCATATTCACCAGCGGTCCACCGGAGTTTCCCGGGTTGATGGCGGCGTCGGTCTGAATGAACGTCTGAAACTGGCGGCCGGGAACGATGTTGCGACCCTTGGCGGAAATAATGCCCGCCGTTACGGTTTCCGATAAGCCAAAGGGACTGCCGATGGCGAGCACCCAGTCGCCTACCTGGACAGAATCAGAGTTGCCCAGTTTTGCCACCGGTAAGGCGTGATCGCTCTCAATCTTGATGACAGCAAGATCCGTCTCCTGATCCATGCCGATCACCTTCGCGTCGTGTTGCACGCCCGCAGGATCGTCCATGAGGTGTACGCGCACGCGGTCTGCCTTTTCCACCACGTGGCGGTTGGTCAAGATGTAGCCCTTGGAATCGACGAGAACGCCGGAACCAAGGGAACGTTGGCGGATGGGGCCCGCATCCGGGCCGCCTTGGCCACCCTGGCCACCGAAAAAGCGGTCAAAGAAGTCGTCAAAAGGGCTGCCTTGGCCGTCGTCGTCGCCTCCCGGGGCGCGCCGCGTGCGCGCATGCGGAGTCTTGATGGTCGACTCGGTATTAATATTCACCACAGTCGGTTCGAGCTGCTTCGAGATCTGCGAAAACGCATTCGAAAGCTGTTGCGGGGCGGGAATCGTCAGCGGGGTTGCATCCCCCGACTTGATGTTCTCCTTGCCCTTCACATTTGCGGAAATCACCGTGCCGATCAGGATACCCACGGCCAACGTAGCCGCAATCGTGACTGAGTAGGCCAGGCGATTTGCCTTGAGCCGTGACCAAAAAGCGCCTTGAAGCGCGTCCATAAGTGACTTTCCTCCAGATACTTCCAAAGTGTTCATTATACCGCTGGCGGCGGAATCCAGCTTCGGTCCGCGCTGGCGTGCTGTTAGCTTAGACGCAGCAAAGGCCAAAATCGTTTTCCCCGCTACATTTTGAACGCAAAAGCCGCGCAGAAGAAACCTGTATAGGCGGCGATCCCCATAAGCAAACCCACCGTCGCCACTGCGAGAAGAGTTACGTAGCTGAACCTACCGCGAGAACCGGCAAAACCGACAAGCACCGAACCAAGCATCTGTGCGAACACCAAAGTGCTAAAAATGGCTGCGGGCCAAAGGGCGGCATGCGCGAAGGAGGGCGTAATGACGAGATACGCAAACAACGGCAAGAAGGCTGCGGCCGGAACCATCGCCAGAGGAGCACCGGTCAAGAACACCTTATCGCGCCGCTCCCAATCCATAACCATGAGTTTACGTCGCCACCTTGCGGGTTGGAAGATCGGGCACCAATGGCGCTTCTTCAGGATGGCAGGAGCCACGCAACTGAATTCAGAAGTTTCCTAACTTTTTCGCGCATGCTCGGTCTAAGGGTTGCGGGTTGCACAGCTCCAAGGAATCTACTCGACGGAACAAGACAGATGACCACAAGTACTTGGATCGAGTGGAACAAGACGTCAAAACTGGCGCTGATCGTGCTCCTGCTGATAGCGCCTGCCCACGCGAAGAAGAACGAGCCTCAGTCGGATTCCCACAGATCTGCTTTCGCAGGGCTGCACATCCCGCACCTCGATCAGACACCGGGGATCAACGACTTCCTGGGCATGCAACCTTCGGAGGCCGTGGCGGGCAAGATGCTCAAGGTGGAAGGGTTTCAGCAGCGGGACCCCAAAGACGGCGCGCCTGTCTCGCAAAAAACCGAAGCCTATCTAGGATACACCGACAAGAATCTTTACGTGATTGCCCTGTGCTTCGATTCCGAACTGCGGAACATTCGTGCCCGGCTTTCGCGCCGTGAAGCTATCAACGACGACGACCAGTTCGGCTTTGTTCTTGATACTTTCCACGACAAGAAACACGCCGTATTTTTTTATTTAAACCCGCTGGGGGTGCAACAGGATGGCATCTGGGATGAGAATTCGGACCCGGATTTTTCCTTTGACATGGTGTGGAAATCGGACGCCGAGCTGACGCCGAAAGGTTATGTGGTGTGGTTTGAAGTTCCGTTCAAGTCATTACGCTTCTCTCCACAAGAAAACCAGACGTGGGGGATTTTCTTCGAGCGTGACATTCGCCGCAACAATGAATTTGCATTTTATCCGCACATTTCCAGCAATGCGCAGGGCTTCCTGAGCCAGGAAACGCAGATGGACGGCATACAGAAGATTTCTCCAGGACGGAACCTGCAGTTCATCCCCTATGCGTCGGTGCGCGCTTTCCGCGAACTCGACGACCGGGACCCGAACCAGCCGCACTTCCATGGTAAGCACATCGAGCCACGTCTCGGTCTCGATGCGAAGGGAGTGATCAAGGACGCGCTTGTGCTCGACGCCACGGTGAATCCCGACTTCGCGCAAGTAGAATCCGACGACCCCCAGATCACGACCAACCAGCGCTTTGAGGTCTTCTTTCCCGAGAAGCGTCCGTTTTTTCTGGAGAACTCAACGTTCTTCAATACACCGATCAATCTGGTGTTCACGCGCCGCATCATCGATCCGGACTACGGAGTGCGTCTAACGGGCAAAGTAGGACCGTGGGCGATTGGTGGGCTCTTCGCGAATGACAAGTCGCCTGGCAAAAGTGTGCCATCTACGGATCCCCTGGCGGGCGCCAAAGCAAACTTCGGGATTGTTCGAATCAGTCATGACATTGGCAAGGAATCCTCTATTGGCTTGATCTACACGGACCGCGAGTTGCGCACGGCCAATCCGGCAGTGACTCTGTGCACGGATGATCCTTGCATCATTGGGGCGAACCGGATCGGCGGCATTGATGGAAAGTTCAAGATCACCTCGAAATTCAGCGTTATGGCACAGGCGGTCACCGGTTATACGAAATTCAATGATGGCACGCACAAGGGTGGACCGGCTTACAGAGTGTATGAGGAATATAGTTCTCGAAACTGGGAGCACAATGCGTTGTATATCGACAACGCGGAAAACTTTGAGACCGCAACTGGATTTTTCCAGCGCCCAGACATCCGGCGCTTCAGCATGTTCAATTTGCGGCGCTTTCGCACCGAAAAGAAATGGTTGCAGTGGCACGGACCGGGGTTATTCACCATCAACAACTGGGATCACACGGGTACGCGATTAGACTGGTTCGCGAACTCGAACTATCGCTTCATCTTGCCACGGCAGAGTGATTTCGGATTCTTCGGCAATATCAGCCACGAGCGGTTGCGTCCCAAGGACTATATCGCACTACTCACGAACCGGGATTATGCGCACAATACCCGCGGCTTCTTTTTCGACTTTGGATATTTCAAGCTTCTCTCCCTTGGTGGTGAACTGGGCTGGGGACGGTCAACAAATTTCGACACGGAATTGCCCGTGCTGGTCAACTCGCAACCGGTGTGCCCTAATGAAATTTCTCAGGATCCTAACACCTGCCCTCCGCGACTGGCCAAATCGAATTACGCGCAGATTTTTTCCACCGTTCGTCCGATCAAAGGACTGACGATTGATACCTCCTACTTGCTCTCGCGGCTGCTTGACGAGAACAACGGTCACAGTGTGTTTAACAACCATATCTTCCGCTCGAAGTGGAATTACCAGTTTAGTCGTGAATTTTCGCTGCGCCTCATCGGGCAGTACTCTACGGTTTTGGCAAACCCCCTTAACACTTCCCTACAGACGACGAAGAGCTTCAACGCGGACGTTCTCTTTACCTACCTGGTCCATCCGGGGACAGCTGTGTACGTGGGTTACAACAGCAACTTGCAAAATCTAGACCCGGCGCTCGGGCTGGATCCGAACGGGAATATTAACCGCACTCGCGATCACTTCATTAACGACGGGCGGCAGTTCTTTGTGAAGATTTCGTATTTGTTCCGGTATTAGAGCAGTTTGCGTTTAAGCACTTGGCACTCATGTCCGCAAGAATTAAGACTTCAGCGTTAGTTCGCTTCATAAACTGTTCTTCCACCCACCACCGTGCGCAGGACTTTGGTCTCTAACAGCTTGGCGGGCGTTACACCCGTGATGTCGCGATCGAGCACGATGAAGTCGGCCAGCATTCCCGCAGCGATCTGCCCCTTATCTTTTTCCGAAAACTCTGCAAAGGCGGAGCCACGGGTGTAGGCTGCGATCGCGTCATCCATGCCGATCCGCTGCGCTGGGAAATATTCTTTCTTGCCGTCCTCGCTGCGCCGCGTCACTGCCGCGTACAAGCCCCGGAATGGAGAAATTGGTTCCACAGGAAAATCCGTGCCAAAGGCAAGTGGAACACCTATTCGCAAAAACTCCTGCCACGCGTAAGAGTGCTCGGCGCGTTTCTCGCCCAGCCGCGCCTGCGCCCAATTCATATCGCTCAGCAAATGGCTGGGTTGCATGGATGCGATGACCTTGAGTTCCTTGAAGCGTGCAAATTGATTCGGAGCCAGGACTTGCGCGTGTTCGATGCGCAGCCGGAAATCGGGCTTGAGTTTGGCATCCGGTTTCATACTCTTCAGCGCTTCCGAGTAGGCATTCAGCGCCATTTCCACGCCGCGATCACCGATGGCATGGAAGCCGATCTGGAATCCGGCTTGCACTCGTTCCTTGGTCAGCGCGTTCAGTTTTTCTTGTTCGTATTGCGGCAATCCGGAATTGCCTGGATCATCGCTATAGGGAGCGAGCAAGGCTGCGGTGCGCGAACCCAGCGAACCATCCATGAAGCCTTTCAGCATGCCTGTGTGCAGCAGGTTGTCGTCATGGTTGTGCGCGGCTTGGCGAATTTTCAGCACTTCCACGGACTCCTCAAAGGGCAGCCACTCCGTGATGCGCAGAGTGAGCTTGCCTTCTTTCTCCAGCTCTTCGTAGATCAAAAAATCTTCCCAGTCGGAGTTGTCCTGCGCTGAAGTCACCCCCCGGCGGGCGGCCTCTTCAAGGGCGAGCAGAACGGCTCTCCGCCGCCCGGTATGATCCGGTTTCGGAATGACAGCTGTGACAGCATTCCGTGCTGTTTCCCGCAGAATCCCGGAAGGCTCTCCGCTCTCCAATCGGTCGATCTTGCCGCCTGCGGGATCTTTACTGGCCACAGTGATACTGGCCAGTTGCAAAGCTTTCGTATTCGCAACTGCGATGTGCCCATCCACTCGCACAAGGTAGACCGGGTTGCGGGTCGTAACCTCGTCCACATCCCACCGGGTCGGCAACTCCTTGACGGGCCATAGCGTGTGATCCCATCCCTGGCCGACAATCCACTCCCCGGGCTTGACCTGCTCAACTTTTTCCCTGATGCGCTGTCGGAACTCCTCCAGCGTCTTGACTCCGGTGAGATTAACCTGCAGTCTCTGGAATCCGCCGTCTGTCAGATGGAGATGAGCGTCGTTGAACCCCGGCATCACAAAGTGTCCAGCCAAGTCGATGATTTGCGTGGCCGGTCCCTTGTGCTTCATGAGATCGGCGGTCTTGCCGACGGCGAGAATCCGGTCTCCCTGAACAGCGATCGCATCCGCGCGTTGAATCTCATGAAACGACGATGCTCCAGGGACGCCCGTATACACATTGCCGTGGGTGAAGATCACATCCGCTTGCGGCACCGGCTTGCCTGCAACCTGACCCTCGGCCCGCACACTGACCATCCACAAGAGAAACAGGAAAGCGCTTCGCTTTACTCGTTCCCACCGCACTCGTTCACGCCACGTTGTTTGGCATTTCATTCATGAACCCCCGCAAGCGCGAGCACAGCCAGCAGAATTCTCCGCAGGCCCAGCTCGCGACCGCCGCAATCAAACCACTCCTGCAGTGTGTGCGCTCCGCCGCCGCGGCCGCCGCCGCCGAGCGCAATCGCTTCCCGCCCCAACGAGAGCGGGATGTTCGCGTCCGTGGAAGCACGCTGAACTTGCGCCGGGTTGTTGAGATGTTTGTCGACGGCGCGAATCACTCGCAGAATATGCGCATTGGCCGGCAGCTCGCCTCCGGGGCGGTTCCCAATCATCGTCACTTCGGCCGTGAGCGCGGCTTGACGAACCCCGAATCTCGCAGATTCGCGTTCGGTTTCCACACTCTGTTCCAACGCCCGCCGCAAAGCACTTTCCAACCTCTCCATCTCGGTCATCGACGTCGAACGGATATCCACACGCATGCTGGCAAACTCTGGAATCGAGTTCACCGAAGTTCCACCGCGGATCACGCCGACGTTGGCCGAGGTTTTCGGGTTCTGTGGAATATTCGTGCGGCTGAAAACCTCAATGGCGCGGGCCAGAATTACGATGGGATTGGGAACACCGTAATCGCTCCAGGAATGGCCTCCCGGCCCGCGCACAGTAACCTCGAAACGGCGGCTGCCCAGCGCTTCCGCCACGATGACGTCCGTTCCTGCGCCATCCAAAATCACGCTATAGGCAATCGAGTCCTGCCACCGAGGCTGCGAGAAAATATGGCGCATGCCGCGCAGATCGCCTTCGCCTTCCTCGCCAACGTTGCCGATCAGCAGGATCGTTTTGCCCGGATGAATCGCCGTCGCCCGCAATGCCCCTGCTACAGCCAGCAGCGCGATGACGCCTGCACCATTGTCGGAGACTCCCGGGCCGAGCAGTTTACTTCCTTCCTGCCGAATATTCAGGGGACTGTCGGTGGGAAAGACTGTATCGATATGGGCACTCAGCGCGACATACGGTCCGGCTTGCCCAGGATGCACGCCCAAAACATTGCCTGCTTCGTCGATGCTGACATCGTCAAGGCCAAGCTCGTGAAATCTTTCCGCGAGCCACGCCCCACGAGCGGCTTCTCCGAACGGAGGAGCGGGGATGCGGGCCATTTCCATCTGCCATTGCGCCAGCTTCGGTTCCCCCGCACGCAACCAGTCACAGGCCTGCTTGACTTCGGGCAAAGACGCCATGCGCGCGATCTCTTGCTCGGGTGTTGCTAAGACCTCGGAGTAAACCTTGGGGCTTAAAGGCATGGGGCTCGAAGGCATCAGATGTCAGGCCATCTTACAACAGCAACGCCTTCGGATGAATGCAGTTGAAAGACGAAGTCAGGGTTCTCCATCCGTGCCGGATTCTTCGCCCAGCGTGAAGCCACCGATCTCCTCGCTGAACTCCAGCAGGTGCTGATACTGCTCATACCACTCGGTGGAGGCTTCATAGAGAAACATGCTGCCCTGATAAGCCCATCCCACCTGAATGAAGCCGACCTTGCCGACGTGCTGCCGGAGCCAACGCGCGTCCTCGATATCATCTTCGGAGCCGAAACGGACTTCGCTGAGATGCTGGATCAACTCGTCGAGCTCGGCGCGTTCGAGCGTCCAGGCGTGCATGGTGAGAAAGGGTGCACCGCAATGTTTAGCGAGTTCGACGAAGTCCTTCCAGCCGTCGGAGTGGTCCGGACTGTGCCACATGATGGCCTGCACTTCGTCCTCGGAAGCATAGCCGTGAAAACGGCGCATGCCGTGGCCTTCAATGAAGGCAATCATGTCGTCTTTGAGGGTCGAGAGATTGTCAGCCATGGCGCAAGAAGTCCCAGTTGGATTGTAAGATGTTTCACAAACCGGTGCCAGAAAAGTAGCAGGCAGCCATTCGAGAATGCCGTGCCGTGTGTGTTAAACTTTGATGTTTGTTCCGCACTCCTTAGCAATTCCTATGCTGGTGTCCAAAGAATTTGTGGCCTATATGGCCCGCGAGATCGTTAAGAAACTCACAACCGCGCAGGTCATTGAAGCGAAGGATCTGCCCGTCGTTATCGAAAAGGTTAACGGCGCCCTGCTGGAAGAGCTCAGCCTGGAAGACCGCATTAACGACGAGGTGCGGATCATCCTCGAGACGTACTCCGACGAAATGCGCAATTCTGGCGCGGACTATCAGGAGATGTTCCGCAAGGTCAAAAACGAACTGGTGAAGAAATACAAAGCGGTGCTGTAAGGCTCGGAAATTGAGATCAAAGAATAAAGAATTATGAGAATCAGCCGGGACAAGGCAGGCATGCTTGCCAAAAACGTGATGGAAGTACTGAAGCAGACGGATCAAGTGGAATTTGTGGAGGATCCGAACACCATCAAGCAGGAGACTCGCAAGATCATTGAGGCGTTGCTCATGCACGAAGTGAGACTGGATCAGGCAGCCCGCATGAAGATTGAGAACCAGAAACGGACCATCCTGGAGGGCAGCCAGGAATGGGAGATTCTCTACCGAAAATATTACAACGAGGAAGTAAAAAAGCTGTAA
This sequence comes from uncultured Acidobacteriaceae bacterium, assembly GCA_964619065.1. Classification (GTDB taxonomy): domain Bacteria; phylum Acidobacteriota; class Terriglobia; order Terriglobales; family Acidobacteriaceae; genus JANXUC01. Next base: position 90,308 of record CAZUCC010000007.1, read on the forward strand.
GCGGTACGGGCGGAGAGTTTTGAAGGGCGGCCTCGGCCGCTTTTCTTTTTGTGTACAGGCCGGCTTAGGGCGTGCAGGAAAAAATGCGCGCTGGCGGTATGTTCAGAGGTTGGAAACCCTGCTCCACCGAGCGGAAGCACGCGCGCAGGCAAGGCAGCATGACGCGCGAATACTGGTAGGCCACAAAAACTCCGTTCGCATGCAGCGCGCTGCGTGTTTCCCGCATGATGTGGCGGCGCACGGAATCCGGCATGGCGCCAAACGGAAGACTCGAAATAATAGTATCGGCTCGCGACAGGCCCATTCCGGCCAACACTTCCCGTACATGAGCTGCCGAGGTTTGCACCACACACAAACGAGGATCGCGAACCCGCTGGCGCAGGAATTCAGCGAACTCGTGGTTCAACTCAATCACAATCAGTAGGGCATCGGGCGCCATCCGCTTCAGGATTTCTTCTGTGATGTTCCCGATACCAGGGCCGTATTCGACTAATACCCGAGCCCGCCTCCAGTTCACCGCTGCCAGCATGTCGTTGATTAGAAAGGGCGAGCATGGAACCACGGCTCCGAGCATGGCGGGGTAGCGGAAAACGTTGCGAGTGAACAACGCCATACGGGAGGTGGAACGGGAGGACGCGCGACGGGCTTTCAATCTTGGCATTCCTTCGAACCCTCTAGCCTATTCTCCTGCTTTTGCCGCGAGGGTAAGCTTACAGGCTCGACCGGCAGAGCAAAAGCACTAATTTGTCTTGTCCGCGTGTTTGCTGGGTTTCAACGGTGTTCGCTGGATATTTCCCAGGTCTTTGCGTGACTTAAATACCGGAGGAGTGCTGGCAGGAATGCCCTTCAGAGCGTATTAAAGAATATTCTCCGCCATCACGGAATAATCCAAGACTCTACTGGTTTACTCTTGTGTACGTGCGCGAAGCGCGTCCCCAATCCGTGTCTTTCGAAGATTTGGCGATGCCGCTTTTCAATCAGCTTTACAACTTCGCGCACTGGCTGACGCATGACCGCGTAGAAGCAGAAGATTTAGTGCAGGAGACCTATGCCAAAGCGCTGCGCGGATTTTCCTCCTTCGAGCCAGGCACTAACTTCCGGGCGTGGATCTATCGGATTCTGCGCAACACGTTTCTGACCACGTGCACGGGGCTGAAAGCGGCGGCACCCGTGCCGCTGGAGGCGGAGGAGGATGGACCGGAGCTGGCGATCACATTCGAGACACCAGAAACGATACTGCTGGAGCGGGCGAATCAGCAATTGGTACACGAGGCTCTCGAAGAACTGCCGCTGCCCTTTCGCGAGATTTTATTGCTGTGCGAGGTCGAAGAAATGTCCTACCAGGAAATTGGGGAGACGCTCTCGATTCCGCTGGGGACTGTGATGTCGCGTTTGTCGAGAGCACGCGCGGCGCTGCGGAAACTGTTGGTGGGGAAACTGGCAAGAGGATAGCTATGGCTTGCGACTCGTGGAAAGCAAAACTCGATCTCTACCTGGACGGTGAATTACCCGCCGAAGAAATGCGCGCCTTCGATGCGCACGTGCGGGGTTGTCCGTCCTGCGCGGCCGACGCGCTGGCGCTGGTGCGGATGAAGCGCGAAGTGCAGGCAGCGGGAAAGCGGTTCACTCCCAGTGAGGAGTTCCGGCTGCGGGTGCAACGTAGTGGGAATACGCAGTCGGCGCGACGTCGGAATTTAAGTTGGCTCCACGCGGCCGCGCTCGCGCTGGCAGGCCTGGTGCTGGGTGTGGCTTTGTCCGTGAACTACGTTGGCAAATCCCGGCACGGCGAAGAAGCGATTCAGGGCGAAATCGCCGACCTGCACGTAGCAGCGCTGGCTAGCTCAACGCCGGTGGATGTGATCTCCACTGACCGGCACACAGTGAAGCCGTGGTTCGCGGGAAAAATCCCGTTCACGTTCAATCTGCCGGAGCTGCAAAATTCAGACTTTTCGCTGTTAGGTGGACGCGTTAGCTATTTGGATCAAGCGCCGGGAGCTCATCTGATTTACCAGGTAAGGAAGCACCGCATCTCCGTGCTGATCTTTCAGGAAAAACCAGGCCAAGTGCGGGACGAAAATAGATTTCGCACGGAATCCTCGGCAACAAAAACTTATTCCTTCACCACCGAAACCTGGAGCCAGGATGGGTTGCGCTACTTCGTGATTGGCGACGCAACCGCGGACGATATCCATAGGCTGGCGCAGTTGCTCAAAGACGCAGCCCGGACGTAAGCATCGCCCCGAACCATGTAGGCCCAGACGCCCTCGTCTGGGCAGGCGAGCGAAGCTCGCCAGCGGCTACGTTCGGAATGACAATCGAGTAGCAGTCTTCTAAAGGCGGCAGGCGAGGCGCTCTACGCAATCGCTAGCGCTGCCGCTCCATCTCCGGCATCATTAGAACATCTTCGCCCTGATCTCCACTCTTGTTCCCGTCCTCCAGCACGCCCAGCGCTTGCAGCCTCTGCGCCATTGGCTGCACCGAGCGCAAGACTCCCGCCAGCGCCTGTGCCGAGGCTTCTTTCTCGCTATTGTCGGCATCCCCGCGAACTAACAACAGTTCATAAAGCTTCTTGCGTTTCGGGTAGACCGCGAGCTTGACCTCGTCTCCTTCGGAGACATTGATGGATTTCTTTACCAGCCGAAGCGCGGTATCGAAACCGCCGAGTTCATCAACCAGCCCGATGGCCTTTGCGTCTTCTCCTGTCCAAATGCGGCCCTTCGCAATTTCCATAACTTTTTCTTTGGGCAAATGGCGGCCTTCGGCGACCTTGCCCGTGAAATCCTCGTAGACGCGGTTGAGCCAAGCCTCGAAGCGCTGCCACTCCGTGTCGTTGTAGTCATGAGTGGTCGTGAACATGGTCGCGTTCTGGGAGGTGTGAATTTCATCGTAGGAGAGGCCGAGTTTGCTCCACAATCCCGACGCGTACATCTTTCCGCCGAGCACGCCGATGGAAGCCGTAATGGTACCGGGTTCGGCTACGATCTTATCCGCGGCCATGGCGACAAAATATCCGCCGGAGCCGGCGAGATTCCCCATGGAAACAATGACTGGCTTCCCTGCTTTCCGGGCGCGGACGACTTCGCGGTAGATCGTGTCCGAAGCTACGTAGGACCCGCCGGGGCTATCGACGCGGAAGAGGATCGCTTTCACGTCCTTGTCGTCGATGGCGCTACGGAAAGCACCAGCAACCGTGTCCGACCCCATAGTTACGCTGCCGTTCACGGGACTGAAATCGCTCTTACCGCGCATCACTTGGCCTACGCCGTAAATCAGAGCGACAGTCTTGCCGCTGTTGTGCGGGCGGCCAGCGCGATAGAGATATTTGTCGAGATAGAGCAGTTCGGCGTCTTTCCCGGCTTGCGTCTTGACCTTCTCGTAAACCTCGTCGCGATAGGCCATGCCATCGACGAGTTTGGCGTCAAGTGCCTCTTTGCCCAGATAGGGACCCTTGTTGACCAGCGCATCGAACTGATTCGGGTCGAGGTGGCGGGCTTCGCAGATGCCGCTCTTCATCTGACCGAACCAGGAGTTCATCACCTTGCTGTTCGCTTCCTTGTGCGCATCGGTGTACTTGGTTTCGGTGTAAATGTTCATTGCGTTCTTGTATTCGTAACGGTGATCACCGCGAAATTTTACGCCGAGCTTGTCGAGCGTGCCCTTGAGGAATTGCGTTTCGATCATCAGTCCGGTGAGGCCCACATCCCCAGAGGGTTGCAGATAGATTTGGTCGAATGCTGTGGCTACATAGTAAGCGCCATTGCCGGGTGCAAATTCTCCAAAAGTCTCGGCATAAGCGACGGCGAACTTCTTCTTGGTGCGGAAACGGAATACTGCGTCGCGGATTTCCTGTGCCTCGGCCATGCCCATGGGAACGGCGCTGATGGTGGCGACAAGTCCAACGACACGATCGTCGTGGGCGCCGCGGTCGAGCGCATCCACAATATCCCGCACGCGAGGGCGGTCGGAAAGCATGTATTTGGCGATGGCAGACTCGGGCGCGTCTTCAATCATCTGACTCCCGAGATTCACCTCGAGGATGGTCTTCGACGGCACCGGACCTTTGTAGTTCAGCATGATCGCGAAATAAATCGAGTAGATGAGAACGGCGGCTCCAAACCAGGCGAGGAAACGAACGATGGCTTTTTTCATGGCGACTCCGTGGTGGAACAATTCGTGAACAATCAGGATAGCTGGAGAGATATCGGGTTGCGAGTACCTGGAGGGACACTACTCAATCTGAGATTGTCATCCTAAGCTCTGTTACTGCACTTCCACCGAAACCAAATCCCCTTCGCCCGCCTTAGCCCCGGCTTTGTAATTGGCCATCGCATTCACGCCTTGCCAGCGGCAGGAGAACTTGTCTTCTCCGACAACGATGACCGTGCTCTTGTCCGCCGCATGCAACTTGAGCGTGCGGTTACTCGTAGCGAGCGTCATCACAGCGGCGGGCTCTTGCGAGCAATCCACACTTACAATGCGGCCTTTCGCAAAAACGACGGGGCGTTTGTCGGGCGCAGCTTCCACAGGGCGAACGTTTTCAGCGGCGTCTTTGGCCTCGCGCGCCGCTTCTTCGGCAGCGGCTTGCGCCTGCTGTCTGGCGCGTTCGGGAGAGATACCGTACTTCTCGGTGATCGCAAGATCTTTGATCTGTTGCTTCGCAGCAGCCGCTACCTGTGGGTCGCTACTCTGCTTGAGGTGATCGAGCAAAGCACGCGCGGCGTCGAATTTCTTGGCTTCGGTGTAAATCTTCGCGAGGTTGACCTGGTACCACTCGTGGCGCGGATTCAAGCGGATTGCGGCCTGCATGGCTTCCGCGGCGGATGTGATGCCTCCGCCTTCGATGCGCCCGAGGCCGAGCAAGCTGTGGGCTTCGGCAAATTCCGGATACCAGTCAATCACAACTCTCAGATCGAGAAGCGCATTGGCCAATCCCTTGACGGACTGATTGGTCGCTTGGGCGGCACGAAACTTGGTCACGGAGAGATAATAGTGCGACCAGTTATCGTTGACATTCAGCTCCAGCGCCTTGGCGAATTCTTCCACGGCGGCGTCCCACTGCTTGGTCTCTAACGCAATCCAGCCCAGGACACGGTGCTCGGAGGCGGTTTCCGGACATTCTTTCTCTTTATCTTTGTCCTTTTCTGGGCACTCGCGCATCATCGCCTGGATTTCCGCTTGAACGTTGGCGCGGTGCTCGGGAAGGCGGGCTTCCATTTCGGCCACCGCGACCCGGCCTTCGAGTTCCGGCAGGGGTTTCACGGAATACGCGACGGTCTCAGGATCGATTGGCGACGGATACTGGTAGGGCTGTGGGATCGTGATCTCAACCGCTTGCTGCGCCTCATCGCGTGCCGCGAACAGGTCCTTTTGCGCTTTGAAGTAGTCCTTGACTGCCTGCTCGAATTGTTTGCTCGTCATGCCATAGGCGCGCTGGACAGCTTGCTCCACCGGCACTTTCTGATTTTGCAACAGATCGAAAAACGTTCCGGTCTCCGTCATCTTCTTTTGCGCCAGCAGATAGTGGATGGTCATCCAGCTCTGCGCGTGGAAGAGCGTGCGGTGCGTGCCTTCCGGACCCGTACGCTGCATGGTCAGCAGGTCAGCCATATTGATCCAGATGGGCGCAAGCAAAAAATCGGTGAGCGGTTTGGGCAATTCTTGTTTTTGATTCGTTGTGTCAAAAATATCGGTTTTCAGGAATGGTGCCAGTTCGGGATCGCCGCCGATATCAATCCTCTTGTTGTCGAGCTGAATGCTGGAGAAATACTCCGCCAATCCCTCGTCGAACCAGGAAGTCGTGGTCGGATAGTTGCCCTCCAGGAAAGCGTGGGCAAGATCGTGTGCCGCAGCGCGCCAGGGCTCCGGGGCGAAAAGATTCAGCACCAGGAAATCGCGGTCCTCTCCCCGCAGAAGAAAGGCAGGCGCAGCGATGGGCGCTCCCTGCTTGTGTGGAGCAATCTGGGAATATTCCTTGTCGCCGCGGAACGCGATCACCGTCAAGGGGATGGGGCGCGTCAAGTCTTGCTTGAGCAGAAATCCGGCAAAGACTGCTTGCATTTGCTCTAGGCGAAGCGCTACTTCCCGGCCCCGCTTGTCACCGGCGTCCGTCATGACTGCGAAGTGCGGGGAGCGTACTTCGATCCATTGCGTGTCGGCAGCTTGAAGGAGTGACCCCGTGAGGAGCGAGCCCGCCAGGAAGAAACTGCGCAGAAGCGGACCTGAGGTGATTCGCCCGTCGAGAATCCGCGCACACTTCACCAAGACCATAACGAAGGAGTACCGACTGGACATCCAATTGGCTCGATGCTATCACGGGTGGGTGCCGCCGCAAGCGGACATACAGCCTCACGGCCAGAACGGTGCAGGCTCGATTCTCGCGCGACTTCCCGCGCCAATGCGCGCGCTATCTGAGATTTGATGAATCGCCACGATTTGCCAGTTTCCTTGCCGGCACACATAGAGCGCGGTATAGGAGAAACGCCCCGCTACCCGCTTTCCGCGGTACATCTTATCCGAGTCGGAGTGACCGGAGAGAAAAGCAACCTGACCGTCATAAACGTGAACGGCGGCGAACTCCACCGACAAGGAATCGTACTGAATCTGACGGGTTGAGAGCAGATGCAGCCATTCTTCTTTCGAGATTCGTTCTCCGTCATGCAGGCGGAGGACAAAACCTTCGTCCAGGAGTTCAGAAAGAGCCGATGCGTCTCCTTCCAACAGAGATTGAACCACTTTCGCTCCGAGGTCTTTGACGCAGTCCTCGGCACGGTATTCTTCCAACATCATTTTGAACAATCCTTTCCCGCGATGTTGTTTTTCCAGGCGCGAGAACCCGCGGAGCGGGAAGCCGGTTGAAACGACGCGGCAGACACAAAACTTCCGATGTACGGGGACCCTCATTACGGCACTTGTGGCTGTGTTATATTTATACGCTGTTATTTTAACAATGTAAAGGTTAATCTGCAACCGGTTTCATAAGGCCTAAACGGAGAGAAAATGCCGCGAACTGCCAATCCGCTCCTGGGGAAGAAGATTATGAAAGCTGCCCAGGCCCTCTATGCCCGGCACGGGGCTCATGCGCTCACCATGCGCGCCGTGGCGGAGGCCGCTGGAACCACGACGCCCACGGTTTATCAACGCTTTACGGACCGTGAAGCCATCCTGGAAGCGCTCCGCGAGGACGTTCGTATGCGCCTTGCTCGCGAGGTAAAGCGGGCTAGCTCCATGGAAGATGCCTGCCGTCGTTATCTCGGCTTTGCTTTGCAGCATCCCTACGAATACGAACTGCTGATGACTACGGGCTGGAGAGACGCGGTGGCCTCCGGATATCAGGGGCCCATCTTTCAAGTAGCGCAAAAGAAGCTTGCGGAAACGTTTGGCGGGAATCCCAGGGACCACGCCGGATTCGCCATCAAGCTTTGGTGCTTGGTTCACGGTGCCGCGACTCTGCTGATCGCCGCGGAACGGCAAGGAGGCCACGACGGGCAGGAAATCGAGAAGGCGTGCCTCTCAGCCTGCAAGACGCTTCTGGATTCGCGATGATTCACTCCTGACCCGAGTTGTTGCTCCGCAGCTTATGAGCCGCCCATTGGGCGGCTTCCGCAACGACCGGATCCTGATCACTCTCCATATTCTCCAGCACTTCGATAAACTTCGGATCGCCGCTATTGCCCATCGCCAGCGCGGCGTTGCGGCGCAGGCCCTGGCGCTTGGTGCGGCGGATGGGCGACCCGCGAAAGGCATTGCGGAACCCTTCCTCATCCATGGCCGCCAGCCACTCCAGGACGGGATTGACCAGGCCCTCGCGAGGCTGGAATTCTGCGGCGGCGGTGACGGGCGCTTTGCGGTTCCAGGGACAGACATCCTGGCAGATATCGCAGCCAAATACATGGCGGCCCAGACCTTCGCGCATGGGTTCCGTTATCGGGCCACGTTTTTCGATGGTGAGATAGGAAATGCACAAGCTGGCATCGAGCTGGTACGGGGCAACAATCGCATGCGTGGGACAAGCGTCGATGCAGCGTGTGCAACTGCCGCAACGGTCAGGCGCAGGCAGGTCGGGCGCGAACTCGAGCGAAGTCAGAATTACACCGAGGAAGAGCCAAGACCCCATTTTCTGATTGATCAGGCAAGTATTCTTGCCGCTCCAGCCAATGCCGGCATATTTAGCGTAAATGCGCTCGGCGACGGGGCCGGTGTCGACGTAGCAGCGGGTGACTAGTTCGGGAACATTGGAGCTGGCTGGAACGCCGGAGTCATGGGCCTGCCGAAGCGCCCCTTCCACCAAGCGCAGCTTGCGCAGGATCGAGTCGTGATAGTCCTCGCGGCTCCAGGCATAACGGGCGATCCAACCACGGGATGAGTCGTGGACCGCCGTAGAGTAGGGATGCGCCGTGTTGTAATTTGCAGCACAGACAACGACGCTGCGAGCCCAGGGTGCGACCCGCGCAAGCGAGGAACGCTTCAGCCCACCCGCATCGTCACGCGACTCCATATATTGCATTTCCGCAGCACGCCCAGCGGCGATCCAGTCTTCGAAGCGGCGATGCTCGGCAAAATCACCCACTGGAGCAACCCCCGCGAGCTCAAACCC
>CAZUCC010000008.1:0-76685 GCA_964619065.1 uncultured Acidobacteriaceae bacterium
TTGTAAGGCTGGACAGTCCATGGTGAAGGCGAACGCGTGCCGTGTTGGGTAGGGTTAATTTCAGCACCATGCCGGAGGCCGAGCGTGCGCTCAGCCATCGCGTGGGGTTGCGCGATTGAGTTCTAGTTCTTGCTCTTGAATCCTTTGCGTCGCTCCTGGCTATAGCGGCGCAACGCTTCTTCGATGGTGGGGTAAGCCTCAGCAGCAGGCCGGATTTCATCCACTTCCACAGCCTTGCCTTCCAGGAGCTTATAGTCCTGGAAAAAACGGCGCAGCATCAGCAGGCGGTGTGGTGGCATTTCGCTGGCCTCGCGGTAAGCATTGAACTCGGGGTCTTCGGTGGCCACTGCAATGATCTTGTGATCCTTCTTACCGGAATCGATCATGGTCATCACGCCGATGGCGCGCGAGTGAATGATGGTCAACGGAACCACGGTTTCCTGGCACAGCACCAGCACGTCGAGCGGATCGTCATCTTCGGCGAGTGTCTGCGGAATAAAGCCGTAGTTGGCGGGATAGTACACCGCCGAATAGAGAATGCGATCCAGCTTAATCAGCCCACTGTCCTTGTCGAGTTCATACTTCACGCTCGAGCCAAACGGAATTTCGATGACCGTGTTGAATTCTTGTGGAAGCAGACTGCCAGGCGTGACGTCGTGCCAAGGATGAATCATGACAGAGAAATGACACCTTTCCAATTATGAGGAAAATACATCCCTCTGATTGTAAACGGTGGCATGCGACCGCCCGAAGTTACCCTAGGGTGATGTCGATTTACTTCGAAACTGCTGCTGAACCAAGTGTGAAACCGTCAGCGGGTATCGTGTGTCCATCGGGCGCTAAGAGAGGAATTTCTTCAGCGGCTCCCAATATCGTATGTACCATCCGGAGTCGAGATGCCGGAAATTGCCTTCCGGAAAACCTGTGTGATCGAGAATGACTTTGGTTTGGGAGCCATGCTCTTTGAGTTCAAATTTGACGATCGAGTAGATGCCCTGGTCCCAATGAGCGGGACGCCAAGCCTGAACGATTCGCTGGTTGGGAACCAGTTCTACATTTCGTCCAACGATCAATCCCCCGAAGGTGGAAAAGACGCCTCCCGCTTTAGGGTCGATCTCGGCTGGCATACCGGTGAACGCTGCGAACTGTTTTGAGTCCAACAGCACCTCATAAATATGCTGAGGGCTCGCCTTGAAATCGACCTCTTGATGTAGATACGTGAGCAGTCCTTCTGCTCCCGTGCTCGGCGTTTCTGTCATAGTCTGCTGAGCTTTTCCCCAAACATTTGAGATTGCAGCCAGACTGCCCAACGCGATGGCAGCACTGGTAATCACTTGTCGCCGCGTCGGCATAGTTGCCAGTGCGGCAGGATTTTTTCCTTCGCTCATCATTGAGTTTCTCCAGATTTTGACTCTCGACTGCCCCCGCATAAAAACACGATATTGCAATATGTTCAAGGCCATATTCTCCTGCACAGGAATCCCGAAAGAGGGTGAGTTTTGGAGTTTCAACTGTGCCGCTCCAGCCCTCCCGAGACTTGACCCTAAGGCTTGTGGGCAGTAGAGTTTGCGTAGCAAGCCGAGGTTATTCTTATGTCCGCTGAGGCCGCAAAGATCGTCAAGTTTGGCTCGGTGATCGTCATCATCCTATTGTCGTTGGCATATCTGGCCTACACTGGCGTGCAGGAGAGCAAGAGTTACTACGTCACAATCAAAGAGTTGAACGGCATGGGCGATGGCGCTTACAGCAAGCGCCTGCGTGTTGCTGGTAACGTCCAGACCGGATCGATCCGGCGCACGGGTCTGAAGCTGGAATTCGTTCTCCTTGAGGAAGGACGCCAGTTGCCCGTCGTATATTCCGGAACGGATGCTCCGCCGGACACTTTGAAGGATGAAGCACAAGCCTTGGCGGAAGGCGAAATGGGGCGCGACGGCGTGTTTCACGCCAGGCATCTGCAGGCGAAATGCGCCTCCAAATATGCCCCGAAGCAAGGTGCCCCCGGTGGCCAGCCCAACTCTCAGCCTGGCAGCATGACAGCAGCGCCGGTTGCCAGCGGTTCCGGGATTTGATTTCGGTGTTGAATCCAAAGTGACTATTTCCTCCGCGGCTTTTCCGCCAGCTGCTTCGGCCGCTGTTCCAGCTGTGGTCCTCACTGGCCTCACCAAACAGTTCGGGCGCTTTGCCGCGCTTCGCAATGTGGCCGCGGAATTTGCTGCGGGCAAGCTCTACGTTGTGCTCGGAGAAAATGGAGCAGGGAAGAGCACGATGCTGCGTGCGATGGCCGGTTTACTGCGGCCGACGAGAGGAAACGTCACGGTTTTCGGTTCGAAATACGTGGGCTCGAAGTCCGTACACGAGGTTTGTGGCCAACTGGGATACATGGCACATCCCTCGCTTCTCTACGACGAGATGAGCGCGCTGGAAAATCTTCGTTATTTCGCGCGTCTGTATGGCATCGAGGACGAGGAACGCTGCGTCGCTGCGATCACACTCGTCGGACTCGACCCCACACTAGTTCGTCCTGTTGGCCAATATTCGCAGGGCATGCGACAGCGAACGTCCTTGGCGCGTGCCTTGCTGCACGATCCCAACCTGCTGCTGCTCGATGAGCCGTTCTCCAACGTGGATGTCGCTTCCGCGCGGGGAATGGTGCAGCTTCTCGGCCACATGCGCGATGCCGGTAAAACAATTTTCGTGGTCACACACCAGGCGCGGCTGTTGGCGCAGGCTGCGGATGAATTTGTGTGGATGCACTCCGGAACCATCGAAAAACGTGTGCCCACGCTCGACCTTGAGGCGGTGCAATGAGCGCTTCCGAGACTCAGAAAAAAGTACCCCGCGCGCCACAAGTTCTCCTCGCGACTCTCACCAAGGACTTGCGCCTGGAGTGGCGCAGCAAAGATTCCATCAACTCCATGCTTTTCTTTGCCTTTCTGGTGGTTGTAGTGTTCAGCTTTGCGTTTAATCCCACGGCGGATGAGTCGCGTCAGATTGCCGGCGGACTCATTTGGATTGCTTTGCTCTTTGCCGCGGTGATGGCGCTCAACCAGACCTGGGCGCGCGAGATTCGCAATCAGGTGCTCGATGCTTATCGCGTGTCTCCGGCGCCCGCGAATGCTTTATTCCTCGCGAAAGTGCTGGGGAACTTCCTATTTGTGGGCGTGCTGGAAACGTTGATGACCCCTCTGTTCGTGGTCTTTTACGATTTGCGGGTACTCGGGCCAGGTTATCAATTGTTCGTTGTGGCCGTGCTCGGCACATTGGCGCTGGTGATGAACGGCACGTTTTTCGCGGCAATTTCGTTGCGCACGCGCAGCCGGGAAGTCATGCTGCCGCTAATCCTGTTCCCCATCTCACTTCCGGCGCTGCTCGCCATGGTGGAAGCGACAACGATTATCCTGACGGGAGAGTCCTCCGCCAAGTTTTGGATTGTATTGCTCGCGGTCTATGATTTGGTGTTTACTACTGTGTGTCTGACCTTGTTTGAAACGGTGCTCAACGCCGAATGAAAGTCCCCCTGGTCATTGCCGTTGTGGTGGTCATTGCCTTGCTGGGCTTTGGGTTGTATCAGGCGCTCGTTGTGGCTCCCACCGAGCAGACCATGGGCGACGTGCAGCGTATTTTCTACTATCACGTGCCTTCCGCGTGGACTGCCTTCCTGCTATTTTTCGTCAATTTCATGGCTTCGATCGGGTACCTGATTCGGCGAACCAACGCAGCCGATGCCTTAGCGGTAACCACGGCCGAAGTGGGAGTTGTGTTTTGCACGGTTGTTCTGATTACGGGCCCGCTTTGGGCCCGTCCCGTCTGGGGTATTTGGTGGACCTGGGATGCGCGCCTGACCTCGACCTTGGTGCTGTGGCTGATCTACGTGAGCTACCTGATCCTGCGCCGCTTCTCCACGGGGGGACAAACACCCGTGTTGGCGGCGGCTCTGGGTATTTTCGGGTTCGTCGACGTACCCTTTGTTTATTTGTCGATCCGGTATTTCCGTACCCAGCATCCGCAGCCGGTGATCGGTGGCGGTGGATCGCTTCATCCCACCATGTGGCACGCGCTGCTCTGGAACTGGCTGGCATTTTCCGCGTTCGCGGTTCTGTTGTGCTGGCTCCGCTACCGGCTGGAGCGAACACAACGCGATGTCGAGGAAACACTGGCGCTGGAAGCTCTGCTGGAAGGATCGAGGAGATAACGGCCGATGAATTCCATACGGTTCCTCTATGCCGCCTACATCGTGACTTGGGTGATCCACGGCGTGTATCTGATGACGCTGGTCAGCCGCTACCGGAAGTCGGCGCGCGAGATGCAGGATTTCCAGCGGAAGTAGCGGACGCCGTTTACCCAGCGTTCTTCAAATGCATTCCAAGCTCTGAAAGAAGCGCGTTGCCGGAGCGGACAAATTCGTATTCCTCGATCAAAGCACCCACGCCCATCTGCGAACCTGGCCGCAGTTCTTCGACGCGCACGACGCGGGCGTGAAAGCGGATGCGCACCGAATCCGTGAGCGTGATGTGGGGCGGCAGGGTCAGCGTGACTTCGAACTCGGAACCGAGGGGCAGCTGCTGATCGAGGTAAAAGTAAACACCACGAGCGCTCACGTTTTGGGTCTCGGTGAGCAGTACGGGCGCATCGCTCCCAACCAGCCGCACAGACGCAGGAAGCCGCATATCAAAGCGACGAATGGCGCGCCGTTCTTGCGTTGGTTCACTCATGGCGAGAATGCGATCCTTACCGTTCGTCTCCACGGGCAGTCTCCATGGCTGAGCTCAGCGGGGTCTGGAAACAGATTCACCCCGGCGACGGTGCGTTAGCAAGCGCAAAAACAGCCTGGAATGGAATCGGTTAACCGTAGTGCGCAAGCTATTTTAAGGGGAGGGCCCTGGGGGAGAGAACTCTGGGGGTGGGCGTTCCTTACGTATAGAGCAATCAGACATCCATTCGCCGGCCTTTTTCGGGCCTCTGTACTCGGTTTTTCATGGCATTGGCAAGTTCATGCTACCCACAGACTTGAATCCGCAACCTATTGCAACAAAATCCGGAATTTCGAGACGCCAGACAGCTTTCCCGCCAGGTCGGTGCATCCAACGGCAATCAGGGGTGTGGATTTTGGGCAGAACTCGGCCCCTTGCTTGACAGGCTAACCCTAAGCTGTTTAAGTAGTTAGTTTGACTTCATACCAGTTCTGATGACAGGTTTAACGTCGTCTCGCGTGTTCTGAGCGGGACGCAGGAACGCTGTTCCGGCAGCCTCTCCATCACTGGATAAAATTTTTGGAGGACTTCGTGATCTTGAATGCTCGCCGGACTCGCGGCTGTGCCACGTCGCAGGCCACTTTACTGGCAGTTGCGCTTCTCACGTTTATGGGAGCGGGAGCGCTGTGGTCGATATCCGGCAAAGCTCCCAAGCACAAGACCTCTGTAGTGATGGCGCAGACCCAGCCCAGCGCTCCCACCGAAGGTGATGTCAAAGTGCGAGCTTTCGCTTCCGCTGGCAGGCTGCCGCTTTCCTTTGAGCCGAACCGGGGACAAGCGGACGCGCAGACCGTCTATTCAGCCCACGGCAGCGGATTCGGTCTTTCTCTGATCGCCAGCGAAGCTGTGCTTTCCTTGCGGGGCGTCTCGAAGGACGGAAACCCCATCAGCGCCGCAGTTCACCTGCAGCTTGAAGGCGCGGCCGCGAACCCAAAAATCGCGGCGACAGATATTCTTCCCGGCAAGAGCAATTATCTTTACGGCAACGACCCCAAGCGCTGGGTGCGCAATGTGCCCCAGTTCGCACGCGTCCAATACAGCGCCGTGTACCCAGGAATCGATCTTGTCTATTACGGAAAACAGGGACAGCTCGAATATGACTTTGTGGTGCGTTCTGGAGCCGATCCCCGGCAGATTCGACTGAACGTTGCGGGTGCTGAGCAGGTTTCTCTCGGTACCGATGGCAGTTTGTGCCTCAAGACGCCGGTGCGTGAATTGCGCTGGAATAAGCCGGTTGTCTATCAGGAAGTGAACGGCCAGCGCCGCAAAGTTGCCGGACGCTTTGACCTCCTGGCAAGGAATCGCATAGGCTTTGCGCTCGGTGAATATGACCGCAGCCGCGAGTTAATTATTGACCCCATCTTGGCGTACGCCACCTACTTTGGCGGCGCAGGCAATGAAATCAACCCGCAAGTTGTCGTGGACGTGAACTCGAATATTTATCTGGCGGGCACTACCTCTTCGGCAGCGGGTTTTCCAATTCCCAGTGGTGGAACACAACCCCCGTTGAAGGGCGCGACGGACGTCTTCGTCAGCAAGCTGAATTCGATCGGATCACTGGTTGTCTACACCACCTATATCAATGGAACAACCCTGGCGACAGGAACGGACTCGAGCGCCGGCCTTGCCGTGGATAACGCCGGGGATGCTTACGTCACCGGGACAACAACATCCAGCGATTTTCCGGTCACTGCGGCTACCGCTTTTCAGACGGCGCCGAAAGCGGCGGGAACGCACGTTTTCCTCACCAAACTCGACCCGACGGGGGCGAACCTCCTGTACTCGTCCTACCTTTCCGGCAGCAATACAGATAACGCCTTCGCCCTGGCCGCCGATAATAGCGGCAACGCGTATGTGCTCGGAAGCACGCAGTCCGTGGCAGACTTTCCCATCGCTGGGGCTGTCTTCCAGCCCGGTGCCAACAACGCCACTCAGCTATTTTTCGTGTCCAAATTCAATACTGCCGCCACCAGCTCCACCGCCAGCCTGGCGTTCTCTTCGTTTCTGGGAGGCGGTACTCCCACCGTGTCCGCGACCCCGGCCAACGGCGTCATTTGCGCGCAACTTCCTTGTGGTGGTATTGCCCTCGACACAACTGGAAATGCCTACGTTGCTGTAGGCACTACTTTCACCAACCTCGCCGTCACGAACGCGTTCCAGGCCTCGAATCACGGTGGCGCAGATGCCTTCGTTGCCAAGATCAAGGTTGACGGCACAGCGCTGCTCTATTCGACTTACATCGGTGGAGCCTTGGATGATGCCGCCAACGCCATCGCTCTTGATTCCTCCGGGAACGCCTACATCACCGGCTCGACCAAGTCGACGGATTTGCCCGCTGGTTCTACGGCGGGTTTCCAGAGCGCGAATGGTGGAGGAACCACGGACGCTTTCGTAGCCAAGCTCAACAACCCCACGTCGGGCACGGTTGTTTTAACCTATGCTTCCTATTTGGGCGGCTCGGGTGCGGACACAGGTTTCGCGATTGTTGCCGACTCCAGCCAGAATGCCTATGTTACCGGCTCGACCAGCTCTTCCAACTTTCCCTCAGTTCCAGCGGGCGGACAGGCAGCCAACGCGACAGATGCGTTCCTGGTGAAGGTCGCTACAACAACAGGCTCGACTGCGGGCCTGTCGTCGTCCGCCCTCCTCGGAGGGAGTGGAATCGACCGTGGCACAAGCATTGCCCAAAATATTAATGGTGGCGTGCTCGTAACCGGAGACACCAATTCCACCAACTTCCCTGTCGGATCTACCATCTCGGGCGTCACACCGCTGCAACTCCAGCTGAACGGAACGGGCAGTGGTCCGAACAGCGATGCCTTTCTCGCCAACTTCGGCCCCGTCACGGATCTCAAGCTGGTCGTAGCGCCTCCACCTATTGTTTCACCTGCCACCGTATCTCGCGTGGGAATTGGCAACGTCGCTACGTTCACTTACACCGTGACGAATCTGGGACCCGATGCCAGCACAGGCGCAGTTTTAACCATTCCCGTGCCGCCCACCTCTTCGGGAGTAACGGCCGCCGCGTTCACTTCGAGCTCGGGATCCTGCGCTTTGACAGGCACCACGGAGACCTGCACTCTAGGTACCTTAGCCGCAAACGGCACTCCGGCCACCATTACCGCTGCGCTGACATCGACTCTAACCTCCTCGGGGGCTGTCCCTACCTCGCTTTCGATGAATGGGACGCTCTCTCCCGGAAACAGCGCAGTCGATCCTGTTCTCAGTAACAACAGCCCCCCAGCCCCAGTGACAACGGCCATCGACTACTTCACGTTGTCGGCGACGCCACCGACGCAGACAGTGATCGCGGGAAAGTCGACTTCGTTTACCCTTACCCTGACGCCGCATAGCCCCATCACACCCGTCGAGTTTCTCGCCAACATCACCCCAGCGTGCGCCGTGCCCACGGAGGCTGCGGCTGTGACCTGCACCTTCAACCCGACTCCGGTGAAGACGATTCCCAACAGTAGCGCGGCCACCGTAACCCTGGCGATTAGCACGACGGCCCCGACCACCGCGGCGCTTTGGAAAGCTCCCACGTTTTGGTATGCCATGTGGCTGCCAATTTCTGGGTTGGCTTGGCTGGGTGTGGGATCGTCACGCCGTCGCCGCTGGGTTATGGGTTTGTCGCTGTTTGTGGTTCTCTCGATCGTGGCATTGCTGCCTGCATGTGGCAGTAAGCGCACACCCGGCACTACGGGTGGAACTCAGCCCGGCACCTATGCGATCGGAGTCTCGGCGACCTCGGGCACTTTTACTACGCCTGCGTCTACTAGTCCGCTGAAAGTCGTCATCACCGTAACCGCGCCGAACTGAGGAGTTCCATGTTTCGAAAAAAGGGCCAAGCCTCCGGGCGTGGCCTTTTTTCATGTGGCGCGCCTGCGCCAACGCATGCACATACCCTCGGCACCGCCGAAAGGGTCGATGTAAGGGTGGCTTTGGGTAGTGCGACGCTTCAGCGCCGCACAGAGCCCCCAATTCTTGGGACTCTAATCCCAGAGATTCGTCATTTCTCAGTTCGGCCGTTCCATACGCCAAAGCCTAAGGAAATTTCCTTATTCCTTATTCACGGCTATGCCATGGGCGTGTAATCTACGTGCCCGAGTAGGTTCTGTCTTGTTGAGGAATTCAGTTTTGCACAGTGCAACCTTGTCCCGGAGGGGTATCATCTATGCAGACAGGGCCGAATGGATGAAGTTAGGTAGGGCCGAATCAATGTACAGAATAGGGTTGGAGAGTTGTCCGTATTGCGGGGGTTCGGATGTTTACGCTTCCCACCCCAAGAGCTTTTGGCAGGAGCTGCCGATCTTGTTTCTGCTCCGGCTAGCCAGATGTCATCACTGCATGCACCGTCATTACCGTCCACTCTTTGTGCCTACTCCGCAACGCCCTCCGCGTACTGAGGGGTCGAAACCGCTCCGGCAAGTCGGCCTGGACAAGCCAATCGAGCACCGCTCGGCTTAGTAATATGATTGCCTGCAGACGGCAGGCAGAAGAAGTAAGCTTTCAGCCTTACGCCCGCGCCGAAAGCTTTCTCTCGCCTGTATCACCGAGCCGGTAATGACGAATCTTATACAGCAGCGCCTTGTAGCTGATCTTCAGCAACGCCGCTGCCTGCTTCCGGTTCCAGTTAGTTTGCTCAAGAGCTCGCGCGATAGCGTCGGCTTCCGCTCCGTCTTTCGCGTTGCGTCCCAGTGACTTCAGTCCACCCAGATCGTCCGCTCCCGGAGAAACATCGGGCTGCAAACTGACTCCTCCATCGCCCTTGGGATGGAGTTCACTCAAAGCGAGTTTCTCGTCGGCCAGAATCAAATAGCGCTTGATGAAATTGCTGAGTTCGCGCAAGTTGCCCGGCCACGAGTGCGCCAGGCACGCGTCCATGAGCGATGGAGAAAGTGGTAAGGGCGGGCGGCCATAGCGTTCGGACATGCGTGACATGAAGTGCTTCAGCAGAATCGGAATCTCTTCCTTACGCTCGCGCAACGGCGGAAGCGACAGAGAGAAGGCGTTCAGCCGGTAGTAAAGATCTTCACGCAACGTTTTGTTCGCCAGCGCCTGTGGAATGTTGATGTTGGTTGCTGCCAGGATGCGCACATCCACCTTGATCACCGTGCGACTGCCCAGGCGTGAGAACTGCTGGTCCTGCAGCACGTGCAGGAGCTTGGCCTGCAATTGCGGCGGCATTTCCCCGATTTCGTCCAGCAAGATCGTGCCCCGGTTGCAGAGCTCAAATTTGCCCGGTTTGGGATGAGTTGCCCCGGTAAATGCACCCGCCTCATAGCCGAACAATTCGCTTTCCAGCAGGTCGGCCGGCACCGCGGCGCAATTCACCTTAAGAAACGTGCGATGCGCGCGCGGTGAAAGTTTGTGCACCAGGCGAGCCAGCACTTCCTTGCCTGTGCCGCTTTCGCCCAGCAGGAGAACGGGAATATCAACGTTCGCTACCAGAGCAGATTGTGCGCGGATTTTCTTCATCGCCGGACTGGCCGCGACGAAGAATACGTCATCGCACAGTTCTTCCACTTCACCGGCGTACGCCATTTTCTTCGGCTCGATGCACTGCTCAATGACAGCGTCGAGCTCTGCTTTCTGAAAAGGCTTGGTCAGATAGTCGCTCGCGCCCAGCCGGATCGCCTGCACCACCTTGCGCGTATCGCTCACGCAAGAGAGCATGATGACTTTCACGCTTGGGCGCAGCTGCCGCACTTGTTCCAGGGTTTGCAGGCCGTCAATCCCGGGCATGAGCAGGTCGAGCAACACGAGATCCGGCTCCGAACCTTTTTGCAGCAACTCGATGGCTTCTTCGCCGGTGCTCGCCGTCTCCACCGCATACTCGTCGAGTTCGAGGAGCGTCTTGATATAGCGCAGCATCCCCGGCTCATCGTCCACCAGAAGAATTTTCTTGGCTTGCTTCATTGCTTACCTCGATTTGTATCCAGCGGGTTGGCAGGAGTCAGCGGAATGAGAAAACTAAACTTGCACCCAGCGCCTGCGTCGCTCTCGACCCACACCTTTCCGCCAAAAGCACTGACGAAACGGCGCACGATGGCCAAGCCCAGGCCCGTGCCGTCTGTCTCGCTGCTGCTCTGCGGAATCCGGAAGAAGTCATCGAACACTTCCTGGTGAAATTCGGGTCCGATGCCAGGTCCGGTGTCCGCCACGCTGACCTTGATCGCGTTGGGCGCCGTCTGCGTGCGACGTCGTCGGTCGTTAGGGAAACTCGAGGGCTGCATGGCGCGGCGCTCCCACATGTAGGGATCGGCGTGCAGCCATACCGTTCCCCCCGTAGGCGTGAACTTGCATGCATTGTCGAGAAGATTAGAAATAATGCGCTGCACCTTCGGTGCGTCGAAGGGAAAGGGCGCGATCTTTTCATTCGCCAGAAAATATAGCGCGAGTCCTTTTTCCTGAAAACGCGGCGACCACAAGCTGCAAACTTCCGCGAGGCTGGCGTTCAGGTCGCCCATCTCGAATCGCAATCGCATTTCGCCAGTTTCCAAAACGCTGTAGGTGAGGAAATCTTGGATAAAATTTTGCAGACGATTGCAGCTCGATGCCATGTCCTGCAACACTTCGTGCTGGCGGTCATTCAATGCTCCCAGCTTTTCTCCCTGTAGAACACCGACATAGCCGGAGATGATCGACAGCGGCGTCTTCAGATCGTGAGCTGCTGAAGCCAGGGATGTTGTGCAACGCTGGTAACGCTCCCGCAAGCGCTCGAATTGCTCCTCCACATCCGGCAATGAGTCTTTGGAAACAACATCTTTGCGGCGCGGGGTGGGTTCGGACGCCGGTGCCTCAACCTGAGAAACGACTGCATTCTTCGGAGTAGGTGTCATGGGCTTCGGAGTACTGAACTTAGCGAGGGGAGGAGAGACAAATTCAGCAGTTAGGGGGGTGCTGAATTGACCTAATCTTAGGGTGGAACGTAGTCGATTGTCAACGCAAATTGTCAGGAAATTCTCCAGAAACGGAAAAATATTGCACAATCGAGCCGGACGTACCAAACAAACCGGGAAGAGAACGGTGAGGGAACCCCGGGTCCAACCCGTGTTCAGGTAAACGAATATCCCGCCAAACGGTGATTGCACGCCGAGTTTCCCAAATCCGTCCCCAAAAGTTGGTCCTAGCCCCAAAAACTCACCCAAACTCCTCCTCTTTGGCCCATGAGATGCCACTGGGACAGGTTCAGAGCCACTTAAATCAGGGATAATCCTTTGAATCATCAGGTACCTAGCCGGGAACGACGAAAGTGGCATCGCTTACCCCTAGCCCTCCCCGTATTTCTACGGAGTGTTGGTAGCGATGGCAAGGAGTCCCTTGAGTTCGCCACTGGCCTCAACGTCAGTGCGGGCGGAATCCTGGTGGCGACTCGCCGGGCGCTTCCGCTGGCTATGCAGGCCCTTTTGGAGATTCCCGTCGCCCCCTTTGCCCTTCCCGCCAAAGCGCCGAAGACTTCGCGTAAGCTGCTTGCCAGGATCGTCCGGGTGATCCACGGTGAGGACTTCCACTTGATCGGGATGCGGTTCCAGCGGCCTTTGACTACTGCTGCGGGAGCGCCTGAGAAATCCGTGAAGAAGAAACGTTCCTCCACAGTGTGAAAGTCTTTTCCTTCCTTTTCCATGATAATGAATGGTACATAGCGGCCCCGTCGCCCCCGGCAAAGAATCTCTAAGAACTAGGTCAACTCATTCAAAATAAATGGATTACGTAGGGTTCCCTCGCCTGGTCTTCCGTGTGGGCACTTTGGTGCATGATGTGCTCTACTTGGGGTGTGGTACAGAATTATGCGCACATCAGTGACAAATCCTGGCAGTCCGCTGATTCAAAGTGTCGGTGAAATTCCGCCCGATTCCGTGATCTTTGGCCGTACCGATACCATGCGAATGGTGCGGGGACGCCTGGAAAAGATCGCGGGAGCCAACGTCCCCGTTCTTATCCAAGGGGAGAGCGGCACGGGGAAAGACATCATCGCCCGCCTGGTGCACCAGCTTTCGCCATGGCGGACAGGTCCCTATGTGAAGGTGAATTGTCCCGCGATACCGGGGACCCTGCTGGAAAGCGAGCTGTTCGGCTACGAAAAGGGTGCATTTACAGGCGCTTTCGGAACCAAACCCGGGCGGGTGGAGATGGCCCACCGCGGCACCCTGTTTCTCGACGAAATCTCGGAACTGGATTCCGGTTTGCAGTCTAAACTCCTGCAATTGCTACAAGATGGCCAGTTTTGTCGGATTGGGGCACAGGAAGACAAAAAAGTGGAAGTGCGCGTCGTCTGCGCCACCAACCGCAAGCTCGAGCACGAAATCGAGAGTGGAACTTTCCGTCAGGATCTGTTTTACCGTATCAACGTGGTCAACCTGTATCTGCCCCCGTTACGAGAGCGCCGTGCCGATCTGGAAGAATTGGTTGACTACTTCCTCGAACACTACAACCACAAGTTCAATTGCAGAGCGAAACCGTTCTCTGGCGAAATGATGAATACCCTGAAGAACTATCATTTTCCGGGGAACATTCGCGAACTCGAGAACATGTTGAAGCGCTATGTCATCCTCGGTAATGAGGAAGCCATCAGCGGAGATATGGTCCCCCGGGAACCCGATCTGTTCGCGGCCGAGATTTCGGTGGATGGACCGATCTCATTGAAGAAGCTGACCCGTCAGGCGGTTCACGAAATGGAGCGCCGAATCATCCTGCGGGTTCTCCAGCATCATCACTGGAACCGGAAGCAGGCGGCGCGAGCTCTGAATATCAGCTACCGTGCCTTGCTGTACAAGATTCGCAATGCTGGATTGCCCTCGCGCCGGAACCAGCCCCTTCCCGCTGGAGCCGCTGGCACGGAAGTGCATCTTGCTGAGTAAGACGCAGAGGATTACTTCTAGAGTGCAGACATTTGCATGTTTGCTATCCACAACCCCTTTGTAAGCTATTGATTCCAAAAATAAACAATCCTTTAACACTTAGGTAACGCGATTGCAGGTTATCCTGAGACAGTAGTCCGTCATGCGTCCGCCCCAAGGCGCAACGAGGCTACAAGTTTACAAGCTTGGCTGTATGACTCGGGAGGGTTGGAATGCGCAAGATTGCTTTGTTGGCTGTATTGATTGCTGCAATGCCGCTGGCTTCATGGGCGAGCAGCAGCGTAGATTTCCAGGGTTTTAATGGCAAGGGTGCTTTTGCCAATGGTGTTTTATCTACTGGAGTTGGCTCCTCGCACTACTCTCTCGTCAACGGGATGGGTGCCGCGAGTATTTCGGGACCGAATCTCGGAAAGATCGTTTTCTCGACCGGCAAGTTAACAGGCTCGCTTCTTAAGGGTGGAACGTTCGCAGCAGGTGGCTCTTTCTCCATCCTCGGAAACGGCAAGAACGGCGTTCCTGGTGGAACGCTTTTCGCCGGTAAATTCTCGGGTCCCGTGACCCTGGCTGTATCGGTTTCGGGCGGCGTTTATCATTACACTCTGACGGGCACAATTGCCGGCATGTGGGGCGGCAAACTGGTGAATGGCAAGGTGAGCTTGAATCTGGCGGGCACAAAAGCCTGCAGAACCTGCCTGCATTTCACCGGCGGCGATGTGAATATTGCCCTGCCGGTACCGGAGCCAGGGACCTTGTCGCTCCTCGGAGCTGGCTTGGTCGGTTTGGCCGGTGTGGTACGCCGTCGCTCAATTCACGTCTAAAGCTTGACTTATAGAGTTTTTCAGCCAACAACAAAGCATAAACCCGCCGCCGAAAAGCGGCGGTTTTTTTGCGTTGAGCTGGATTTTCTGCGTGCGACCGATTGGATAGGTAGCAGCGAAGGCTCCCACTTTGCCTCCAAATCTGAGGGGTAAGCTACAATAGTGCCCGACGCGTCTCACACCCAGAGAATTGAAGAAGGAATCGACAAGCAGTTTGGAAAGCCCGGCCCAAAATCGAAAAAATACACCGGTTTTTGTGCTTGGGAGTCCCCGCTCGGGGACGACGCTGCTTTACGGCATGCTGCTCTCGTCGGGCGGATTCGCTGTTTATCTTGCTGAATCCAACGTCTTTAATAATTTAATGCCGCGTTTCGGAGATTTGCGTTCTTCGACTAACCGCGAGCGCTTGATGGACGCATGGCTGCAAAGTAAGCTCTTCCTCTCCTCCGGCCTTGACGCTGATCACATCCGGCAACGAATCCTTCAGGAATGCCGGGATGGTGGCGATTTTCTGCGTATTGTCATGGGAGAAATCTGTTCCCTGCAGGGGATGCACCGCTGGGCGGAGAACTCACCGGAAGGAATGCTGTATCTCCCACTGATTAAACAACTGATTCCGGATGCCCTGATTGTGCACATTATTCGCGACGGTCGCGATGTGGCGACATCGCTCGGAAAACTGCGTTATGTCCGCGGTTTCCCTTGGGAGGAGCGTCATGGGCTGATCGGATGCGGGCTTTATTGGGAGTGGATTGTACAGAAAGGCCGCACTTTCGGGCAGGCGCTGGGCTCGGATTATATGGAACTTCACTTCGAGGATTTGATCGCGCGTCCTCAGGAGACGCTGGATCAAGTTGGCCGTTTCATTGACCATCGCTTGGATTATGAAGTCATCCAGCAAACGGCATACGGCTCTGTGGGCAAACCAAATACGTCGTTTCGCACGGAATCGCCAAAGGCGGGCTTCAGTCCCGTGGGGCGATGGAAAAAGAGTTTTACCCAGGAACAATTGTTGCGTTTCGAGCGGCTGGTGGGCAAGAGCCTGAAGGAACTTGGCTATGCGCCCGCTACGGAAGGCGCGGAGAAAGGTTTGGATCTTTCGTTGCGGGCCACGCGGTTGCTGCACCGAACGTATTTTGAGTCCAAGCTCGTGTACAAGAACAACGGTTTGGTGCGAGCGTTGCGGCCTGTCACAAAGGGATCAGATCTCGATGAATTTGTGCTGGCCGACGATCATCCTGCCGTCGTAAAGCAGATATCCCCTCAATCTTCGCCTCAGTCCTCGTAAGTTCGCCGGCATGCGTAGTTCCTCCACGGCGTTAGCCCCACCGCCGCGATGTTCGCGGGCCTACGACCCAAGACTCAACCTGAGCATCCGCGCTATGATTCCTCCGGCAGGGTTGTATCTGCGGCAGGGGAGCAACTATGGCAGGCAGCACATGGGATCGGGAACTGGGCATGCGCCGGAAAATCACGCGCCGGGATTTCTTGAATGGAGCCGCGGTTGCGGTGGGCGGATCGATTGTAGGAGCGGCAGCCGGGTCTTCTTTTGGTTCGGCGGCTGGTCTTCCTTCGGCGTTAGTTTCGGTCCCCGACACGGCCGCGAGTACTGCGGCTGGAAAAGATGCGTTCGAGAAGGATCCCAACTATTATCCTCCGGCCCTGATGGGTATGCGCGGCAACCACGATGGAACCTACACTTACGCACACAAATTGCGCGATGGAGACTTCTGGGAAGGTGAGGGCAAACCGCAGCCGACAGGCGAGAAGTATGACCTGGTTGTGGTGGGCGGAGGGATCAGCGGCCTGGCAGCTGCTTACTTCTTTCGTAAACATGCCGGTTCCAAAGCAAGAATCCTTGTCCTGGACAATCACGATGATTTCGGAGGACACGCCAAGCGTAATGAGTTTCGTGTCGGTAAGCGGCTTCTGCTGGCGAATGGCGGTACGCAATCGATTGAGAATCCTTCGGAATACAGCAGAGTTTCGAAGGAATTGCTGGTAGAGCTAGGGATTGAGACTTCTCACTTCTACAAAGACTACGATCGCAAGCTCTACGACAAGCTCGGTACCGGATGCTTCTTTGACCGTGAGACGTTTGGCGAGGACCGCTTGGTTACGGGTATGGGATCAACGCCGTGGCCGGAGTTTCTAGCGAAGACACCGCTGTCGGACGTGTGCAAGCGCGAGATCGCTCGGCTCTACTCGGAGAAAGTCGACTACCTGCCGGGGCTTTCGCGTGAAGCGAAGCGCAAACGGCTGGCGAAAATCAGTTACGCCGATTTTTTGACGAAGATCTGCAAAGCGCCCGCTGAAGTCCTGCCGTTTTTCCAAACGTATACTCACGATTTATTTGCGGTGGGCATCGAGGCTATCTCGGCTTTGGCGTGCTTTGAGAATCCCGACGACTATGGGGCAATGATTTATCCGGGGTTTGACGGGATGAAATTGGGAACGCCCGCAGAAGAAGAGCCGTACATTTTTCATTTTCCTGATGGCAACGCTTCGATTGCGCGTTTGCTGGTACGTTCCCTGGTGCCCGGAAGTATGCCCGGTAGCACGATGGATGATGTTGTGACCACCCACGCCGATTACGCCCGGCTGGATGAAGCGAGTTCAGAAGTGCAAATTCGTCTCAATAGCACGGTAGTGCAGGCGCGCCACATGGGGCCTCGGCAAACCGCCAAAGAGGTGGAGATTGCCTACGTTCACGCGGACAAGTTGCAATCGGTGCGGGCGAGTCATTGTGTCCTGGCTTGCTACAACATGATGATTCCGTATTTGTGTCCGGAGTTGCCGGAGAAGCAGAAAGAAGCGCTGCACTATGGTGTGAAGGAGCCGCTCATCTACACACACGTAGCTCTGCGGAACTGGCAGGCGTTCCAAAAACTGGGAATTCGGAACATCGTTTCGCCCGGCAGCTACCACTGCTTTACGGCGCTGGATTTTCCGGTGAGCATTGGCGACTACCAATTTCCTAGCCAGCCGGAAGAGCCCATGGTGCTGTTTATGCTGCGCACCCCATGCCATCCTGGGCTGAAACGCCGTGATCAATACCGTGCGGGACGGGTTGAACTATTGAAAACGCCATTCTCCACTTTCGAGCGCAACATTCGGGAGCAGTTGCAGAAAATGCTGGGCGCGGCCGGATTCGATTCCGCGCGCGACATCGCGGGAATCACGGTGAACCGCTGGGCTCACGGATACGCTTACGAATACAACTCGCTGTCGGATCCGGACTGGCCGGCGGCGGAGCGACCGTGTGTGGTAGGCCGGAAGCAGTTTGGCCGGATCTCGATTGCGAACTCCGACGCAGCAGCGAGTGCGTACACGAATGCTGCGATTGACCAGGCCTACCGTGCAGTGCAGGAAGTAGTGAAGGCGGTGTAAGGAACCTGAGTTTTGCTTCTGCCCGGGAAACTGAAAAATCAAGGGAAATCGTTTCCTTCGATGCGACCGCTCCCTCTTACAATTGCGCCAGCGTCTGTCGCGCGTCGTCGGCCCCTGGGAATTTCGGATTTAGCTTTAAGGCTTTCTGCAGCGTAGTCTTTGCGAGGTCTTTTTGACCGTTCTTCTGGTAAGCCAAACCCAGGTGGTAGTAAGTTACGGGGTCCTCGGGCTGGTCGCCGTCCTGCCCGTTCTTAATCGATGCTTTGAACATATTGATGGCCGAGCCGTAGATACCTTTGTGGTAAAACGCCCAGCCGAGCGTGTCGGCAGAGTTGGGAGAATCGGGCATCCCGCGGCGGGCTTCCTGGGCCATCGCGAGGGCCACGTCCACGTTGCCGCCTTCCTGCAACATCAGGTAGGCCATGTTGTTTTTCGCCAGCGCGTTATCGGGCTGGACTTGTAGCGCCTTCTGGTACATGTCTTTGGCGGGCTGCCACTGCTGTTTGGATTCGTACATCTCTCCGGTCAAGACGTAAAAGCGGGCGTCGGTGGGGTTGTCCTTGATGGACTGTAGATACGTAGTAATCGCCTGGTCGGTATTGCCGGCGGCGACCTGTACCTGGCCAAGCTTCAGCAGAGCGTCGGAATTGCTCTTGTCGAGTTCGATGGATTTCTTGATCGCGGCCTCAGCTCCCGCATAGTCTTTTTTGTCGGAGAGGACGACGCCCAGCAGATAGTAGTAATTACTGTTGTTGGGAACCTTGGCGATCTGCACATTGATGCGCGCGACTGCCTTATCCAACTGGTCTTGCTGGGAATCGACACGAGCGATTCCGACGAGAGCATCGGCGGCGTTGGGATCATGCGCAAGAGCCTGCTCGTAGAAATTGGTTGCATCGGCGTATTTTTTCTGGGCCAGGCGCAGATTGCCCATGTGGATGTAACCAACCGGGCTCTGCGGCGCAACCTCGATGGCTTTGCGCATGTCAATTTCCGCCTGTTTCTCATCCTTGCGGCCTTGTCGCGAAATACCGAGCAGAACATATCCATCGGGTAGAAGCGGTTGCAGCTTAATGATCTGGTTGGCGGATTCCTCCAGCGCTGAATAGTTATTATTCTTGAGTTCGAGGGCGGCCAGTGCATGATGCGCTTCGAACAGGTCGGGACGCAGGCGAACTGCGTTCCGCCATTCGTTTTCGGCAGACTGGATGTTGCCCAGGGCATCGTAGGCCGCACCCAAGTGATAGTGGGCCACGCCATTATCCGGATCGGCGTTGATGACCGCCTGCAGCGTTGCGGAGGCTTCGCGGGGCTGTCCGCGTTTGAGTTGGATCTGCCCGCGATAGATCAGACCCTCGGCGTCTTTTTCGCTGGCTTTTAAGATTTCGTCATTCAACTTGGTGGCTTCATCCAGCCGGTCTTTGAGAATCAAGAGCTGGATGTAGTTTTTCTTGGCCTGCAAGTCCTTCGGGTGCGCCGAAAATACGGACTGGTACTCCGTCGTGGCTTTATCCAAATCGCCGGAGGCAAAATAGAAATCTCCCAGCATTCGGTAGGCCTCGTTGTTGTCAGGAAGGTCGGTCTTGGCCTGACGCAGAAGCTTTTCGGCTTCGTCCCGTTTGCCTTGTTCCATATAAAGACGGGCCAATGCGGCGCGTGGTTCCTGGTCTTGTGGGTTAGTTTCAATGGCATGGTGGAATACCTGGTCCGCCTCGCTCCACCGGGAAAGGGATTGGTAGAAACTTCCCAGGGCGATCTGCGAATTGGCAGCCTTGGGATTTGCAGCCACGGCCTTGCGGAAGCTGGCTTCGGCGGCTGCGGGCTGGTTGGCCCTGACCTGCAAGAAAGCCATGTTCAGCAAGATATCCGGATTGCCTGGAGTGGCGTCGAGAGCTTTCTGCATCTCCTGCAGAGCTGCGGGCAGGTTGTCCTGGGCCGCCAGGTAGTTGGCCATGGCCAGGTGAAACTGAGGATTCGAGGGATCCTTCGCAGCCAGCAGGTCAAGATGCTCCTTGGCGCGGTCGAGTGTCCGGCTGGCAATCAGCAGATTGGCGAGATCGATGTGCGCCTGGTAGTGATCCGGGCGAAGCTCGACGGTACGTTCCAGTTGCTCGTAGGCGGAATTCCAATCCTGTAACTTAATGTAAGCCTGGGCAAGCTGATAGTGCCCTTCGACGAACCGCGGGTCGACTTGCACGGCATTCGAAAATTGAATGATCGCTTCACGATACTTGGCTTTATCGAAATAGCGCTGGCCGCTTTCGAAGTACTTCTGTTTTTGCACGCTGGGATCGCGCTTGCAACCGGCGGCAAGCGCCAGCAGAACGAACAGGAAAAGCGAAAGCGTGCGAAAGGAACGGAACGACGCATGTTTCATCGGGGATTCTCCCAAACAATTATCGAAGAACAACTACGGCGATACCGGGGATATATGCCCAATTCAGCCAGGAATTCAGTGTAGCGTCCCCGCTCGCCACAAGCCAGTTACGAGAG
The DNA here is from genome assembly GCA_964619065.1 of uncultured Acidobacteriaceae bacterium. Taxonomy (GTDB): domain Bacteria; phylum Acidobacteriota; class Terriglobia; order Terriglobales; family Acidobacteriaceae; genus JANXUC01. Next base: position 20,314 of record CAZUCC010000008.1, read on the forward strand.
GAACAGGGCAGGCCCGTCCCGTAAATGCATCTTTGCCCATTGCTCATCGTGGAATATACCGTCCCAATTGGGGCGTCACGAGTGCAGCGAACTCCAGAAGCCTGGCCCGGGCTGTCTCGATCCGCTCTTCCGAAGCGACTGGGGTGGTGATGCGAATCAGGGAACCATCGCTGCGGTTCAAGCGCATTGCGTCGGCAACCAGATAGAACTTGGCCCAGTATTCACTCGCCACGGCTCGGTTATGCGCCTGATACCAGTACAGTACCAGCTTGCGGTCGGTGCCTTTGGCAATCAAGTACTCATTGGCGGAGAAAGGAGCAACACCGGGAGCCTGGACTTCCCGTTCCGCCGAATGTACGGGGGACCAGCCCGCTCCAGGCAAGCAGTTCTTAGGCGAGTGCAAGGTGTCGCCGGCACGTTGCGAGGCGAAATAGGCCACGAAGAGATCGACATCTGGAGATCCGGCAGTATCCGGGTAAATTCGGAGCAGAAAATCTCCATTGCCGAGAACGTCGAGAACGTCCTGCGGGATCGTGTAGTCGACGCCAGTGCGGGTTCCAAGATAGCGCGGGAACGAGGACAAGGGCTCGCGGGTGAGGATGACTTCCTGCGTATCCCGCGCGTAAAGCAGGACGGCTGTCAACGCCAGCAAGGCGGCAGCGAGCAGAAAGCGCATAGGGTACCGCGGGTTCATGAGGAGAGCTCCGAAGCTGGCCGGTTTTGGTTTTGCAAGTCTTGGGTTTTCGAGTCCAAAAACAGATGCAGAATCCGGCGCACGGCAAACAGCAGCAGTAAGGAAACGACAAAAATAATCCAGCCCGAGAACGTGTGAAAGAAGCCTTCAGCTTTTTCGGGATCCCAGTATTGCACCAGCAGGCCGGTGCCGACGATACGCAGACTGTTGGCGACGACCGCAATCGGGACAGCCGCCAGAGCCAGCAACACGCGCACCTGCCAGCGCCTTTCCAGTAGATAACCGTACATAATGGCCAGCGTCACGAGGGACATAAGAGAGCGAATGCCGCTACAGGCTTCGGCTACTTCGAGAGCCATTGCCGGCAAGCGGATGACGTTGCCTTCCCGCAGGACAGGCACACCAACCAGAGGCAGCAGGTTCGCGGCGATTTGCGATGCCAGAATCTGCAACGGAAATGTGATCTGGTTGAACACGATGGCGGGAAGCGGAATCATGAGCAGAAGAAACAGCCAAGGGAAAGACGCGGCTCGCAGGAAGCGCCATCCGAGAAGCAAGGCCACCAATCCGCCGAGTACGGGTACGAGGGAAACCCGGGACAAGAAAAGTTCGGCTCCCAACGACCCGACAATCAGGCAAAGTAACCCAGGGATGATGAGCCAAAGACCCGCCCATGTGGGCCGAGGGCAAACGCTGGAAAGCCGAGTGCGCTCCTGCCAAAGGACATAAAGGGAAAAGGCTGGCACGAAGAAGCCATGCGAAAAATTGGGGTCGTGCGACCACTGGGAAGCCAGCCGCAGGAGTACGGGGCCATAGAGAAGCCCCAGCAGACACACGAGCAAATAGAGCCGTACCCTGGAGGTGCGATCCTCCCAAGCCTTCGCTACGTCTTGCCTAGAAGGCACAGCCTGCACCGCGGCATTCATGAATTGGACTTTAGTCAGCATATGCGAGATTAGGCGGAAAGCAAATAGCCATTAGGTGTGAGATGCTCCCGGGTCCCTTTTGCAACAACGCGAATTAGCGATTACCGATGTAAATTGTTCATTAAAAATAGGTTATATGGGTTGGCGCACCCCCCAATAGGCGATACTCAAGAGGATTACGAAAGAATGGGTAAATCTTTTCCACTTTTATTCCGAAGCGTGGGAAGATATGACACGGGGGCGGCGTGAGTATTGTTTTCCCAAGATTGGCTAAGCAATTAGCCAATAAGGGGATAAGCACGATGTCGTGCAAGCTTGACATGGTTTCTAAAGTGGCAACTGCCGTGCACTATGAGTAAGGCAAAGCAATTTCGCGGTCTCGTGTCCCCCCGAAGCGCAACGCCATTATGTCCACGATAGATCACAACTTTCCTCCATTGACGGAGAAGCCGGGAAAGGCTTCGTTTCCCAGTCCAGAACCACCTCCGGAGCTGCAATTCTTGCCAGGCGGCTGTCCGGCGATGCTTTCTGTCGAGCAGGTCATGCGAGAGCTCGCCATGGGCGACGCGCCGGTTCTGATTCGCGCTGAAGCAGGAGCCGGCAAGCGGACAGCTGCACAGAGAATTCACGAAATGTCGATTCGCCGCAGCCAGCCTTTTGTGGTCCTGGATTGCGCCGCGCTCACCATCGAAGCTTTGAAGAACAGTCTTACCAGTTCCTTCCGGCGCGGCACGGTTCTACTGGAGGACGTGGCGAGCTTGACTGCGGATTGTCAGGTTCAATTGATGAAGGTTCTGGGGAAGTCGGTGGAGGAGGGCGCGGTTGGCGGAGCCCGACTGGTGTTTACTACGTCGCGGGATTTGGAAGCGGAAGTATCGGCGCAGCGCTTCCGGGAAGATTTGTACTACCGAATTAGTGGGGTTTGTCTGCGATTACCACCATTGCGGCAGCGGCGCGAAGACATTCCCCAACTGGTGAGCTTCTTCCTGGCCCGCTATGCCTCGGAACTGGGGCGACCCCTGCCCAAGTTCAGTGGGGACGCAGAACGCCGCCTGCAGGAGTATACCTGGCCCGGAAATCTGCGGGAATTGCAGGAAGTTGCCAAGGCCATGGTAGTTCGAGGGGATGAGTCGGTCGTACTGAGGGGATTGCGCGGGCTGAGCGTGCTTTCTGGCGGTCAGGTGGCAGACCGGATTTCCCTGAAAGAAGCTGGCAAAGCGGCATCGCGCGAAGCGGAGAAAGAACTGATTCTGAAAGTCTTGAACAAGACTCGCTGGAACCGGCGCCGCGCCGCCCAAGAATTGCAAATCAGTTACAAAGCTTTGCTGTACAAGCTGAAGCAAATTGGTTGTGAAGAGTACGGAGCCTAGCCAGTGGAAAGTCGAATCCGCGGAACTAAGGAGAGGGTCATGATACAGAGCAGAAGGTTTGGGGTGGGCGGGTTGATTTTGTTGGGTGTTTTAGTGGGAGGAGCGCAAGCACAGGATGCGAAGGCCAAGCCTCAAGCGGCAACCGAGGTCACCGCGCCAGCGCCAGCTCCGCCACCGGCGGGGGTAGCTCCCGCAGACTATGTCATTGGAGCGGAGGATACGCTGCACGTTTCAGTTTGGAAAGAGCCTGATCTGACGGCGACCCTGCCGGTGCGTCCCGATGGGAAGATTTCCCTGCCGTTGCTGAACGATGTGCAGGCGGCGGGGCTGACGCCCATGCAATTGGCGGATTCGCTTACGGTGAAGCTCAAGAAGTATGTTGCCGATCCGCAGGTAACGGTGGTGGTAACGCAGATGAACAGCCAGAAGGTTTTCCTGCTCGGTGAGGTTTTGCATACCGGCGCGGTGCCTCTTCTGCCCAACATGACCGTGTTGCAAGTTTTGGCGACTGCGGGTTTCTCGCAGTTCGCTAATACCAAGAAGATCTACATTTTGCGGACAGAGAACGGAAAGCAGCAGAAATTGCTCTTCGACTACAAGGCGGTGATCAAGGGTGAGCATATGGACCAGAACATTCTGCTCAAGCCTGGCGATACCGTAGTGGTGCCGTAGGAGATGAGAGAAACCGTGATGAATTGGAAATATCAGGTCATGCTCGCTGGAGTTTTGCTGCTGAGCACAACGGCGTGGGCGCAACAAGACTCCGGGCAGGAGCCAACACCTCCACCAACTCCGGCGCCCGCTTTTGGGCAGGAGCCGCCACCGCCACAGGTGGCGCAGGCACCACCAGTGACTTCGCTGGACGAAGCGTCTCTTGAGCCCGCGATCGCAGCGCGCAGTTTTCTGCAACCCGGTCTCCATGTGACGGAGTCGGTGAATAGCAACTTGGGCAAAAGGGATACGGTCGGGATTACGCGTCTTCTGGGGAGCCTGGATCTGACGCGGTTATGGAGCCGCTACACCTTTTCGGCGAACTACGTGGGAGGGGCTTCGCTCTACAGCGATTCCTTCGATCAGCCTTCGCAAGTGCATGAGTTGGCTGCGTCGCAACGCTATGCCTGGCGAACCGGACAGTTGCAGGTTCGGGACGGCCTGACCTATCTGCCGGAGGGCTCGTTTGGCTTTAGCGGTTTTGGTGGAGCTGGCGGAGGAGGAAGCTCGGGTGGAGGAGGGTTCGGAGGCGGAAACACTTTTGGTTCTTTGGGGACGGACCCACGCTTGACGAACGCTGTTACCGTCGATGTGAGGGAGAGCCTGAATCCGCGTTCTTCCCTCACCGTGGCTGGGGGCTACACGTTCACAGATTTTTTAAATAGCGCGAACCCGGGTACGGTGAATAGCCGGCAGGTGAGCGCGCAGGCTGGTTATAGCCGGGCTTTGAATCACTTTGATCAGCTCGGGCTGCAGTACGGATTTCAGCAATTCCAATTCCCCCTCCAGGGGGCGGGCACGATTGATTCTCACACCGTGCAAGTTCTCTACCAGCACCAGATTTCCGGAAGAATGGACCTGGTTCTGGGCGGCGGTCCGCAAGTCACGACGATCATGGTTCCTGCGAACCTTGCGGCCATACCACCAACGCAGGCGAGTACGACAACGAAGATTTCGGCAAGCGTTCGGTCCAGCCTGCGCTACCGGCTGCAGCGTGCTTCGATCGCGCTGACCTACGACCGGCACACCACAGCAGGCTCGGGTATCCATCTGGGATCGCAAAGCGATGTGGCGCGATTTACTTATCAGCGGCCTCTAAGCCGGTTGTGGAATTCCACCCTGGATGTGGGATATTCGCGGCACACAGCCCTGCAAGCGGCTCAGGGCAATGCCTTGGGAGGCGCATACCAGTCGGGCTTTGCAGGCGGCGGTTTGAATCGACGGCTGGGCCGCTTCTTCAGCGTGCAGATTCATTACCAGTATGACTATGAGTACTTCGACGGGAAATCCTGTAATCCGGCGCTATCGAACTGTTCCCCCTCCATTAATAGCCATTATCTGAACCGTCACATTGGAGACTTGACGTTGAGCTGGCATCCGGCGCCGATCCGGCTGGACTAGGCAGCTTGGGAACTTGCGGCCAATATTTTGATGAAAGCTGCCTACGAGCAGCAGGAATGAGAGTACGAACATGATCATGAACCGGCAACTTGGGATGGAAGACTACCTCGGAATGCTGCGCCGCCAAAAGTGGTGGATTATTATTCCGGCGCTGATTGCGCCAGCTCTGGGCTTCCTTGTTTCCTATGCGATTCCGGCGAAGTATACGTCGACATCGGCGGTATTGGTGGAAGGGCAGCAAATCCAGGGAGTTGCTCCTATTGTTACGGCGGACCTGATCCAGCGGATCATTACCATGGAACAGCAGATTCTCAGCACTAACCGGCTCAAGCCGATGGTCGAGAAGCTGGGTCTGGCCAAGAGGGATGATGCGGCCGAGGGCCTCATGGCGGATATTCGCAACAATCTCAGCATACAGCCAATGAGTGCCGATTTGGCGAAGAGCGCCGCGGCCGCTGCTCCGGCCACCAAGAAGAAACCGGGCTCGACGCAGCCGGATTTCGCGGGCTTCAATGTGTCGTATACGGCCAGCAATCCACGCCTCGCTCAGCAGCTTTGCAACGAGCTGACATCGATGCTTCTCCAACAAAACCTGATTGAGCGCGAGCGCGTGGCGCAGAGCTCCACGACCTTCTTCGCGCGGCAGCTCGATGAGGCGAAAACGACACTCGATCAATATGACGCCAAATTGGCGGCCTTTAAGCGGCAGTATTTGGGGCAACTCCCGGGCGATGAAGATAGTAACTTGCGCATCCTGATGGGGCTGAACTCGCAGCTGGATGCCAATGTCCAGTCTCTGAACCGGGCGCAACAAGACAAGACGTTTGCCGAGTCGACGCTAGCTCAGCAGCTTACGGCGTGGAAAGCTTCTTTGAACACCACCAGTCCGCAGGCTCTCGACCAGCAAATGACGGCGTTGCAGAACCAGCTCCTGCAGGCGGAAAGCCGCTACACGCAGGATCACCCGGACGTCATCAAGCTCAAGCGGGACGTTGCCGAACTGAGGAAGAAGATCGAAGAGGCGAATAATACTCACGTGACGGAGGAAGAAACGCAAAAGGCCAGCGCCTCAGAGCCTCCCGAGATTCGGCAGCTTCGTTTGCAAATTCACCAGTACGAACAGATTATCTCCCAGGCGACACGCGACCAGGGGCGGTTGCAGCAGCAGATTGTGTCGTACCAGAGCAAGGTCGCCATCAGCCCGACAGTGGAAGAACAGTACAAACAATTGACGCGCGATTACGATACCGCACAAAAGACATATCAAGATCTGCTGGCCAAGCGCAGCGCCTCGGAAACGACGCAGGACGTGGAAAAGAGCCAGTTGGGCGAGCAATTTGAATTGCTGGGCCTTGCCGATTTACCCGATGCGCCAAGCTTCCCGAAGCGCTGGCTGTTTGCGGCTGGTGGTTTGGGGGCAGGACTCGCTCTGGGGTTTGGCTTGGCCCTGCTCTTTGAACTGAAGGACGATTCGATAAGAACGGAACCCGACGTCGAAGCTGTCCTCGAGTTGCCCACACTTATTGCGCTACCGTGGGTGGGCCCAAACGAGGAGAGGGACGATTCTGGCGGTACGTCCGTATTTTGGCGGAAATCGAAGGAACCGGAGACGGAGAAAGCGACGGTCGAGGTCTAACGAGATATTTATGTATAAAGAATTTTTTGGCCTGCGGGCTAATCCGTTCAATGTCAACCCCGACCCGCGCTATCTGTTTCTGACGCGGCATACCGAAGAAGCGCTGGCTTGCCTTACGTACGGCATTCAAAGCCGCAAGGGCTTTGTTCTGCTCACGGGCGAGGTTGGTACGGGGAAGACCACGCTCATCAACAAATTGCTGGAGTGGTTGCGTGTCCAGCAGGTAGCGACTGCGTTCATCTTTAATTCCCGGCTGAACACAACGCAGTTCCTGGATTTCATGATGGCTGATTTCGGCATTACGTGCGAATCGCGGTTGAAAAGCCAGGTTTTGTTGCGCCTGTACAACTGGCTCCTCGACCGTTATCGCGCCGGGGAGACGGCGGTTCTCATCGTCGATGAAGCGCAAAATCTCTCTGACGAAGTGTTGGAGGAAATCCGCCTGCTCACGAATCTGGAGACGTTCACGGAAAAGCTGTTACAGATTGTCCTGGTGGGACAGCCGGAGTTGGAAGCGAAGCTCCGACAGCCCCAGTTGCGGCAGTTACGCCAGCGGGTCACGCTGCGCGCCAAGACGCATCCACTCATGCTCGATGAAGCTCGGGCTTACATCAATCAGAGATTGCAGATCGCTGGTTCGAACGGTCAGCTGATTTTCGAGCCCGAGTCGGTGGACGTAATCTACCGTTACTCGGGCGGCATTCCCCGTGTCGTCAATATGCTTTGTGAACATGCGCTGGTGAGCAGTTTCGTCGATCAGCATAAGACGGTTTCACCCGCGGTCATTGAGGCCGTGGCCCGTGATTTCGATTTGCACGAGAGTGGAGTTCCGGACGCGGTGACAACAGCGGCAGTAGCGGCGAATCCGGAAAAGCTTGACGTGGTGGAAGCACTGCGCACATTGGCAACACTGGCGGACCGGCTACGCCGGCCCGAACCTGAGCTTTCTAAGGAAGGAAAGATATGAGCCGTATTCATGAAGCGCTAAAGCGGGCCGAGCAGGAACGGGGAGCCCATCAGGGAGTCCTAACGGAACAACTGGCAGAACCAGGGATAGTGCCGGGAATTACCGCTCGGTTGGCTCCGGGAATGGTGGCGGATGCCCCCTTGACGTTCGAAGCGCTGCAGGCACGGACGGCGCGCGTGCAATGGAACCCCGATCCGAAGACGATGCTGTTTTTCGGTGGATCGGATCAGGGGCTGGGAAAAGAAGAATTGCGGACGCTGCGGTCGCGCCTCTACCAGATGCGCGAGAGGAAGCCGCTGAAGAAGATGCTGATCACGAGCGCGCTGCCCAAGGAAGGCAAGAGCTTCCTGGCATCGAATCTGGCGCAGGTGTTGGTGCAACAGCGGGGCCGCCGGGCGTTGTTGATCGATGCCGATTTGCGGAGTCCGCGGTTGCACCAGGCTTTTGGAACGGCCGTTCAGCCGGGACTCTCCGAGTACCTTTCGGGCGAAAGGGACGAGTTCGCGGTGATTCAGCAAGGCTCGATGGAGAATTTATTTCTGATTCCGGGAGGCAGGGTGGTCTCGAATGCCGCCGAACTGGCAGCGAACGGAAAACTTAAGGTCCTGATGAACAGATTAGAGTCCATGTTCGACTGGATCATCGTGGATTCGCCGCCGGCGGTGCTGGTGTCGGATGCCAGCCTTCTGGCCAATTATTGTGATGGTGTCCTCATGGTGGTGCGTTCCAATGCGACACCCTCGGACGCGGCGCGCCGGGCGCGGCTGGAATTCGCGCCCGATCAACTGCTGGGCGTAGTTCTGAACGGTATTGAGCCGAAGTCAAGCTCGTATTCGCTTTACCACTATCCCGCCTACGGGCAGGAAGTAGAGTTGAAAAAGGGCTAGAGCCGTGATTCGCCTGTTCAATGTTTACTATCCGGTGCGCACGCTGGTTCTGCTGGTGGGCGAGGCTCTTATTGTCTGGACCTCGTTCCTGCTCGCGACCGTCATGCAGTATGGACCGGACAGCTATATCACCCTGAACTTCGAGGGCGGATACTACAAGATTTTGGCTGTGACGGTGATCGTTGTGGTGGCGTCCTACTGGTTCGATCTGTACGATCCGGCGCAGTTTGAAGAACGTGGGGAACTGTACTTCCGGCTTTTGCTGGTTCCCGGACTGCTGGCGCTCCTATTGGCGGCGATCGGATACCGGTTTCCGAGCTTGATGCTGGGCAAGAATGCCTATCTGATCGGGCTCGTGATTTTGACGATCTCGCTATTCGGCTGGCGTGCGGCCTACCACTGGCTGGTGCGCCGGGACTCCTTGCAGGACAGCGTGTACGTACTGGGAATCGGCGACCGCGCACACCGGCTGGTACACGGGCTGCGGCGGCGGGCCGATCTGGGGATGCGCGTGGTGAGCTGGACAGGGGAGATGGAAGGCCCGGTCAACCGGGAAAGCCTGGGCGCTCACCTGCTGGAAGCTGTGCGGCAGCAGAAGATTCATCATGTGATCGTGGCGCTGGCCGACAGCCGCGGTAATTTGCCAGTGAAGGAGTTGCTGCACCTGCGACTGCAGGGCGTGAAGATTGAAGAAGCCACGTCCCTGAACGAGCGTATTTCCGGGAAGATTGAAGTAGAGCATTTATATCCGAGCTGGCTGATCTATGCCGAGGGCTTCCGGTTCAGTCCGGCGTTCATGGTGCTGCGGCGCGTGTTTTCCTGGTCCGCGTCGTTGCTATTGCTGTTGCTGGTCCTGCCGGTAATTCCGCTGGTAATCTTGGCCATCAAGCTAGATTCGCGAGGGCCGCTGCTCTACAAACAGAAGCGTGTGGGACGGGGCGGTCTGGTGTTCCATTGCTATAAATTCCGGACGATGCGTCCGAATGCGGAAGCCGATACAGGACCGACCTGGGCAGGGGACGATGATCCGCGGATTACGCGCATTGGAAAGTTTCTGCGGAAAGCCCGGCTGGACGAGGTTCCTCAGCTGTGGAACGTGTTGCGCGGCGACATGGCATTCGTGGGTCCGCGGCCGGAGCGTCCGGAGTTCGTGGAGTGGCTGACCAAGGAGATCCCCTATTATCCCGTGCGCCACGTAGTGCGGCCCGGGATCACGGGCTGGGCGCAGGTTCGCTACCGCTACGGCAACACGGTGGAGGACGCGAAGGAAAAACTGCAATTCGACTTATTCTATATAAAGAACGTATCTCTGGGTCTGGATTTTCTCATCATGTTCCAAACGGTCAAGACCGTGTTGTTCGGCCGGGGGGCGAGATGAAGTGGGTGTTTTGGCTTTCCGCGGGACTCATCGTATACGCCTACCTGGGTTATCCCGCATGGCTGTGGCTGCGCAGCCTATGGAAACCGCGGTCGGTTCTACGGGAACCGGTTACGCCGATGGTGTCCATCGTTATGGTAGTCCGCAATGAAGAAGCCACGCTGCCGGGGAAGCTGCGAAATCTGGCAGCGCTGGATTATCCTCCGGACCGCCTGGAGATTTTGATTGTGTCCGATGGATCGACAGATGGAACGGATGCGATTCTTCGGACATGGGAAGAGAGTGGCGCAATTCGTTCGGTACTGCTTCCGGAACACTGTGGCAAGGCTTCCGGCCTAAATCACGCCATACCGCTGGCGCAAGGTGAAGTGGTGGTATTTACGGACGCCCGGCAAAGTATTGAGCCGAAGGCTGTACGACTACTCGTAGAGAATTTCGCCGATGCCGATGTGGGCTGCGCCAGTGGGGAACTCATGTTGGGAAACATGGAAAGCGGCGAAAGCTCGAGCGGCATGGGATTGTACTGGCGGGTGGAAAAGAAAGTGCGAGAACTGGAGTCGTTGTCTGGATCCACGATTGGCGCGACGGGAGCCCTCTACGCAGCCCGCAAAGCTTTGCTTACGCAACTTCCGTCGGATTTAATTCTGGATGACGTATTTCTACCGATGGGCGTGATCCGCCAGGGATTTCGCGTGGTGCTCGATCCTAGGGCGAGAGCCTGGGACCAACCCGATCTCGGTTCCGGCCGCGAGTTCTGGCGAAAGGTAAGAACACTGAGTGGTAACTACCAACTGGTGCAGGCGGCGCCCTGGCTGTTGAGGCAGGAAAATTCCGTGCGGTGGAACTTTGTAAGTCACAAGTTGCTGCGCTTGTTGGTGCCATTCGCGCTCGCCGGCCTTCTGTTGAGCTCGGCCTGGATCGGGGGTTCATTTTACCTGACATGCTTCGCTGTGCAGTTGGGGTTTTACATGCTCAGTTTATTGGCTGCGATGCCGGCGCGCTTGGGAGTCCTCGGCCGTGTGGCGGATGCGGCGCTCACGTTTGTAGTGCTCAATACGGCCGCTTTGGTGGCATTCCGCAACTTCGCGTTGGGCCGGAAAACGGTGTGGAGCCGGTAGGGACGGAGAAAATCGTAGATGGCAACCTCAGCATTCAATCCGGCACCTCTACTCAAAAAGGCCGTCGACCAGCCGAAGATTGCCTATCGAGCGCTGGTGCTGTTTGCCTTTCTTTATTACGCCCGGCCAGAGGACTTCATTCCCGGACTGCAATATATTCCCATCAGCAAGATCAGCGGGGGGATCGCGCTGATTGGGCTTTTGGTGAGCCTTGGAGCCAAGGATAAACCTAAGGTTCCCACGGCGATCAAAGTGCTAATTTTGCTGTTCCTGCACATGCTGGTGTCCTCATTGTTCGCCGTCTGGAGAGGGGGCGCCCTTGACACTGTCGTCAACAAATTCTCCAAAGAAGTGATGGTCGCGGTGATGGTGGGAATGATCGTAGCTTCCATTCAACAGATGCGCACGTTGTTTCTGATTCAGAGCGTTTCCGTTGTGGCGGTTGCTTTTTTCTCAATTCTGATTAATCACGGCAAATATGACCGGTTGTACGGAATCCAAAAGGGAATTCTGTTCAATCCCAACGATCTGGCGATTAACGTCGCCATTAGCTTTCCGTTGTGCGTGGCGTTCCTGCTGGCGAGCAAGGGGGCCTTCAAGAAAACATTGTGGGCGTTCGGACTGGTAACACTGCTCTATGCGGTCTATGCCACATACTCCCGTAGCGGCCTCATTGCCATGATCATCTCCGGGCTTATCTGTTTTTGGGCCTACGGCATCAAGGGCCGGCGCATGGGAATCGTTTTTGGCACAGCAGTCCTAGGCTTGGTGGGACTGGGAGTTGTAGCGAGTTCGGGGACGTATCGCGCCCGTGTGGAAAGCATTGTTCAGGGGAACATCGCAGAGTCTGGAGATCACGGCTCGCTGGAAAAGCGCACCTATCTATTGGAAATGAGTATCTTTTTGGCGGCTAAGCATCCTGTTTTCGGAGTTGGCCCCGGATGTTTTCCCATGTTTACGGAAGGCTGGCAGGTCGCCCACAACACGTATACAGAATTTGCCGCTGAATCGGGAATCCCCGGCGTGAGTCTGTTTCTGCTGGCCCTCACGGGATCGTTCCGCAATATCAGGAACCTCCGAAAATCACCCGGATATCAAAAGGATGTCACGGTGCGGTTGTACACGGACGCTCTCTGGGCCAGTTTGGCGGCGTATGTGGCGGGCGCAGCTTTTGCGTCCACGGAATACACCCTCTTCCCCTATTTCGTAATCGCCTATACCTGTGCTCTGTACCGCATTGCGCATAACCCTAGCTATGGCGAGGTGGAGCCCGAGGTCAAGAAGAGCAAATGGACGCGTCTGCCCGCACCCAAAACGGAAACGGACAAACTTGCATGGACGCGTTGATGATGACTCTCGGCTTGGAAAGATCGAAACAGCTTAGCGCTTGCACGGAGGTGCGACTGTGTGTGGAATAGCGGGTCTCGTCGTCCAGACAGAGGAACAGGTTCACGCAGAGCAAGTCCATCGCATGTGCGAAACGATCGTACATCGTGGGCCGGACGATGAGGGAATTTATGCGCGCGGGTCCGTCGGTCTGGGCATGCGGCGCCTCAGCATTATCGATCTTTCTGGCGGCCACCAGCCTATTCACAACGAAGACAAGAGCATTTGGGTCGTCTTCAACGGCGAGATTTACAATTTTCCGGAATTGCGGCGCGAGCTTGAAGCCCGCGGTCACTCCCTCTATACCCATAGTGATACCGAAGTCATTGTGCATCTGTATGAGGAGATGGGGGCGGAGTGTTTTACCAAGCTTCGCGGTATGTTTGCCATCGCTCTCTATGATGAGCGCAAGAAGTCACTACTGCTGGGCCGGGACCGCCTGGGCAAGAAGCCGCTCTACTATGCAGAGCATGAGGGCCGGCTCTACTTTGGGTCGGAAATCAAGACAATCCTGGCAGTTGCCCCGGAGTTGGCGCAAATCGACCCCGAGGGGTTGCTCGACTTCTTTTACTTCGGTTACATTCTCGACCCGCGTTCCTCTTTTCGGAGCATACGAAAACTACCCGCCGGCCACTGGATCGAGTTCAAGAACGGCAGCCTGAACGTGCCCCAGCAATATTGGGACGTCCCCGCCTACGGCACCTATCAGCCCGCCAGCGAAGAAGAATGCCTGCAAGAGCTGGAAAAGCAGCTCGAAGAAGCAGTCCGCATCCGGCTGATTGCCGATGTTCCTCTCGGGGCTCTGTTGAGTGGTGGCGTGGACTCCTCCCTTGTGGTTGCGCTGATGGCGCGTTCGAGTTCCTCGCCGGTCAAGACTTTTTCCATCGCGTTCAACAATGAAAAATTCAGCGAGTCCGGGTACGCTCGCGCGGTCGCGGAGCGCTTTGGGACGGAGCACCATGAGCTTGTGGTCGAAGCCGACATCGAACAGACGATTGACCACCTGACCCGAATGCTCGAAGAGCCTTTCGGCGATTCGTCGATGATTCCGACCTACCATGTCTCCCGCATGGCGCGCCAGCATGTGACTGTAGCGCTTTCCGGAGACGGCGGAGACGAGCTTTTCGCGGGATACGACCGCTACCTCGTCAACATGAAGCAGCAGCGATTTGATACTGTTCCGGACTGGCTGGGGCGGGCCTACCGCAAGCACATCCACGGCCTGGTGCCGGCGGCGACCTATGGACGAAATCTCTTGTGGAACGGTTCGTTGCCGCCTGGAGAGCGCTTTCTCGATTCGGTTTCCTATCTGCCCGGTTTGCACCGGGAGCAGGGCCTGTTCTCACCGGAGTTTGCGGAGGCGGCATCGAAACTGCCCGATCCCTGGGAGCAAGGCCGCCGGTGGCATGAACGTGAGCCGGCGCCAGATGCGCTGAGCCGCATGCTCTATGTGGACACCAAGTCTTATCTGAACGGCGACATTTTGGTGAAGGTGGATCGTATGAGCATGGCGACCTCGCTTGAGATGCGCGCGCCCATGCTGGATCACAAGTTTGTGGAATGGGCTGCGAGTCTGGCCGCCGAGTGGAAATTTCGTGGTGGAACCCGCAAGTATATTTTGAAAAAACTAGCCGAGAGGGTGGGAGTCCCTCCTGAAGTGATTTACCGCAAGAAACAGGGTTTCCAGTTACCTCTGGTCGACTGGATGCGTCAGGGACTCAAGGACGACCTGCTGCAAATTCTTCTTGAGCCGCGAACAATACAGCGGGGTTATTTCAATCCTGTCGCCGTGCGCAAACTGGTGGAGGAGCACGTCAGCGGCCGCCGCACGCGGACCGGCGCCGTCTGGTGCCTGCTGATGTTCGAACTGTGGCATCGCAATTTCCTGGAGGCGCGCGGGTATTCCACGCAGCCCGCGGGGATGCCTTTTATCTGCCCAACGCAAGGTGGAGTGATGGAGTGTTCCAGTTACGAATCAGAACGGGAGCCAGTCACTGGAGGACGCGCTTGAGTCCTCAAGTTGCCAGTGCGAGTGACGGCGCAAGCGTGAGCGCAGATCTTATGCTCACTCCCGGTGTGTTTCTGATGACCAACACGGGAGACACTGGAGGTAGCGAGCGCCAGTTTGCCGTGATGGCGGAAGCCCTGGGTCGCGGTTCCTTTCGCATTGAGACCGGCTGCATCCGGCACACAGGCAGCTTTTTGGACAACCTGCCCAATATCGGGGAATATTCCCTAGGGGGGAGTTTCTTATCGTGGCGCGCGCAACGGAGCCGTTGGGCGCTGGCCAAGGATTTGCGCCGCAAGAAGATAGCGGTCGCCCACTCTTTCGATTTTTATTCCAACTTGATGTTGCTACCCACTGCCAAGCTTGCCGGAGTTCCCGTTGTGATCGGCAGCATGCGGGAGTTGGGGGACCGCCTGAGTACAGCACAGACCAGGATTCTCGCCTGGGTGCTGCGCTTTCTTCCGGACCGCATCGTGTGCAATTCGCGCGCGGCGGCGAAACGGCTGGGCGAACTCGGTGTGTCATCCCGTCTGCTGGTGGTCATTCCCAATGCGTTGCCCTCGGAGTGCTTCGATCCGATCCCACCCGCTCTGCCACGGACAGGAAAGACTCTGCGCGTTGGACTGGTGGCCCGCATGAACGAGAGGGTCAAGAATCATCCCGCTTTATTGCGCGCGGCCTCCCAGTTGGTCAAGGACATTCCAGATGTGGAATTCGTACTGGCTGGCGATGGCAAGTTGCGGCCCGAGTTGGAAAAAATGGCAGTGAACCTCGGGATCTCGCGGCAGGTGGTGTTTCTCGGCGACCGCCGGGATGTCCCCGCTGTTCTTGCTTCCCTCGATATCAGCGTACTGACGTCGCTCTCGGAGAGCTTGCCGAACGCGGTGATGGAAGCGATGGCTGCGGGACTGCCGGTCGTGTCCACGCGCGTTGGTGGCTGCCCGGAGCTTGTACGCCACGGCGAGACAGGTTTTTTGGTGGAATCCGGCGACGATGCCCAATTGACCGAAGGGCTTCGGACATTGCTGACGAACGAATCTTTGCGCCATCAATTTGGGGCGGCGGGCCGAAAAGCGGCGCGCTCGCAGTTCGGTGTCGAAAGCATCCAAAAGCAATACGAAGACCTTTACACCGCCGCTTTGCTCGAAAAGCGTAAAGGTAATTGGAATCGGAGTAACGGTGAATAGCCCAGTTGCAGATCTCGCGGAGCGCAAGACGGTGACAACCCGCAGCAAGGCTCCCGTGTTTGTATTGGGTTGCGTGCGCTCGGGGACAACGTGGCTCTACCACATGCTCTTCTCGGCGGGGAACTTCGCGATCTACCGTGCGGAATCGAATGTGTTCAACGTCCTCGAGCCGCGTGTCGGAGATTTGCGCAAAGCAGCCAACCGGCGCGAATTGCTGGATCTATGGCGGCCTACGCGTATGTTTACGAGAACGGGACTGGAGCTCGCTGCGGTTGAATCGAGGGTCATGACGGAATGCCGCAACGGGGGCGACTTCCTGCGCATCTACATGGAAATGATGGCCCAGCAACAGGGGGTGGAACGCTGGGCGGAGAGCACTCCGGAACATATTCTCTATTTGGAACGAATCCGCCAAACAATTCCGGATGCGCTGGTGATTCACGTAATTCGCGACGGCCGCGATGTCGCGCTCTCGACAGCAAAGCAGGGGTGGATTCGACCTTTTCCCTGGGACAAAGGTGGAGAGCTTTTGGCGGCTGCCATGTTCTGGGAGTGGATGGTTTTACACGGACGGCGTGCCGGACAAAAAATGGGCGCAAGCTACAGGGAAGTGCGTTATGAAGATCTGGTCCTCAAGCCCCATGAGACGCTGGCGGACCTCAGTTCGTTTGTGGGGCAGGAGCTCGACTATGACCAGATTCTGAAGGTTGGCGTGGGCTCGGTGAGCAAGCCGAACACTTCGTTTGAATCGGGAAGATTCGGATCAGGAAAAGACGAGGCGGAGTTCAGCCCCTTGGGGCGCTGGAAGCAAACTTTGCCGGAAAAAACCGCAGCCGAGCTCGAAGCAGTTCTGGGTCCTGCATTGACGGAGCTTGGCTATTCTCTTTTGACGGAGCCTCCAAGCACTCTGGATCGGGCCAGGCTCCGGTGGCGGCGGGATCTGTATCGCGCTTACTTCGAAAGCAAGCTTTTTCTCAAGCGCCAGAGTTTGTTCGCGCCGTTGCTGGTCCCGCGCGATCTCTCCTGGCTGGACTGACCGGCTGATCTAACCGGCTGGGCTGGCAGATGCTGGGCTGACTGATGATGGAGAGCAGGGAACGGGCTATGAACGGCGCACCGAAAATTCTGCACATTGGCAACTATCCGCCGCCCCTGTGCGGCTGGGCGATTCACCTGAAGCTGGTGGTCGATGAAATGCGCCGTCGCGGCTACACCTGCGAAATCCTCAAGATCAATGAGAATCGGGAGGTCAAGAGCCCGGACTATGTTGATGTGCAGGGAGGAGTCGATTACTTCCTCAAGCTCTGGCGCTTTGCCTTGCGCGGCTACCGGCTCAGCATGCACGTCAACGGTCAATCGAAGATTGGATACTTGCTGGCGCTTGCGGCGATGCTGGTCGGACGAATGACGTTCCGGCCGTCTTATCTTACGTTTCATGGCGGTCTTTCCCAGATGTATTTTCCGCGCCACGACTCCTTCCGGCTGCGCAGTGCCTTTTGGCTCCTCTTTACGCTGGCGGGAAAGATCGCTTGCGATAGCGAAGAAATCACCCGGGAGATCGTTGGGTACGGAATTGCCCCGAATAAAGTGAGGGCGATTTCTCCCTTTTCTTCGCAGTATCTGGATTTTGAGTCTCGCTCGTTCCCGCCACCGGTGGAAGAATTCTTGCGCACGCACGAGCCCGTGCTTTTTTCGTATGTGTCATTCCGTCCGGAGTACGAGCTGGACGTGATGCGGGATGCCCTATCGCGCTTCCGCAAGACCTATCCCAAGGCTGGTTTGATCTGGCTCGGGTTTCCCAACAAAGAAATGCCGAGAGCGGAAGAGTTTGCCGCAACCTGGCCCACTGAAGAACGCAGCAGCCTGTTGCTGCTTGGCAACTTGGATCACGATGAATTCCTTACGCTGATGACCCGCTCGGCAATTTATTGGCGCTCGCCCGTGTGCGATGGCGTCGCGGCTTCGGTGCTCGAGAGTCTCACGTTGGGGATCCCGGTGGTGGCCAGCGAGAACGGTCGCCGTCCGGAAGGCGTTGTCACCTATCGCGAGGCTGATCCCGAAGACATGTGCGCCAAACTGACCTACGTTGTGGAACATAGATCCGCGATCAAAGCTTCTCTCCGAGAGAATGAATCGGAAGATAAGGTCGGAGAGAAAGTGGACTGGCTCGTCGGAGGCCATCTTCCTCAGCAGTCGCCGGCGCCAGTCGTGGTGAGTTGAAGCTTGTGTTTCAGCCGCAAGGCCGAATCGCTTCTATACCTGATCCGTCATACCTGATCCGTGAGACTCTCAGCCAACTCCGTGGTTTCGACCTCGAGCAGCGATTTGCTGGCGAGATCTCCCACCTCATAAACGCGCCGGGTACGGACTGCCCAGAAAAGTCCCACGCTATAGACCAGCATGGCAATCAAGATTTCCACCGCTAGGGGTATGAGGCGGTGAACCGGGAGCCATTGCCGCATCGCGAGTAATACGGCTACCAGCGGCACACATAGAGTCAGTGGGAGGACGTAGGCTTCGCGTAAGAAGGCTCCGACCCGAACCCCCAGCAGGCGGGAAAGGTAGCGCGGCGTAAAGTACAGTGCCGTAAAGCTGAGAGGAACAGCGGTCCCAATGGCATCGCCGATTACACCCAAGCGCCGCACCAGCACGACGCTCAGAATCAGATTCGCCACGCCTTCGATCGAAGTAATCCAGGCCAGCGTCTTGTGCTTGGCCATGCCAAAAAGAATGCGCGGGGTGGCATTCTGTGCCAGGACAAGTGTTGTGGGAATCAGAATCATGATCAGCACTGGGTAGCTGCCGGCCACATATTTACGGCCGACCCAGGCTTCAATGACCGCCTTGCCTAAGATGATGAGAATGGCGGCGACGGGAAAAATGATGAGAGCACAGGCTCTGTTTCCCGCCACAAAGATTTTGCGCAGACGGTTGATGTCGCCCTTTGCGTCGGATTGACTCGACATGGGGAGGAATATCTGAGCCAGACTGCTGACCACTTCGGACGCGTAGTCCACAAGGCGGCTACCGATCGAGAACTGTGTGATTGCCGCAGAATTGAGGAACGTGCCGATTACGAGTACGTCCGTCTTGAAGCGAAGTTTGTAGGCTACTTGAATGGCGAAGGTCGCGCCGCTGTAATTCGCCATTTCCCGGAAGACGCTGCGGTCGACGTACTTCCATCCAATCGGAATCGGCAGGATGCGAAACACCAGAAAAGCGCGCGCCACCGCGCTCAGCAAGGGCAAAAGGACCGTGATGGTACCAACCATCAACAGACCGTAGCCGCGGCGCAGAGCGATGACGGTAAGGGCGGCGCGCAACACCAGGGCAACGATATTGGTGAAGTTCAGAAGGTAGAAGCGTTGCAGCCCCTCAAGGATTCCAGCAAAAATCCCGAGCGGAAATCCCAGGGCCACGGAGAGTCCTACGATCAGGAAAAGCCATCGCGCCGTGGTTAGAAAGTTGGGGGCAATGTGAAACAGCGAACCAACAAAGTGGCTGCCGACCAACGTGACCAACGTCGCGACCAGCCCGATGCAAGCGTAGGTAGCGAGACTGGTATTGAAGAACCTGGCCAGTCCTTCGTTGTCCTCAACGGCAGTAAACTTGGAGACATAGCGTACCACCGAAGAGCGAATGCCGAGATCGAAAATCCCGTAATAGCCCGTGATGGAAAAGATCAAAACCCAAATTCCAAAAGCGGCGTCTCCCAACCGGTGAAGAATAAATGGGGAAATGAAGAACCCGATGAGGACGTTGATTCCAAGACTGAACCAGCTGGAACCTACGTTTCTTAGGACGTCGAGCTTACGCATGACACATCGCGGTTTTACTTCTCCAATCCGACTTCATACTTCGGCAATACGGAAGCAGGCGATTGCAGATTTCAGGTCGCAGAGGAGCCACTCTAGGGATCATCGAGAAGGCTGTTCCAGAATCGCTTCGAGGGCGTTGGACTCGCGCCGGACTGAACCAGAAATCAAATCGTAGCCAAGGTACTGCATGAGTGGCCCCCAAGCCGTTTCTATGCGCGCGATATGTTCGGCGGGCAAGCCTGATTGCCATCCGCCCGCTTTCGCAGCACCGACAAAAGGAACATCCTTGCGTTTGCCCTTGGTAGTCACCCACTGATCGCCTTGCTTTTTCTCGAGATCGCGCATGCGGTCAGCCGACCCCTGCTCGACACACCGCGCCAGATGTTCCGGAGTGGTTTGCAATCCGAGAAAGTCCGAAACTTTAGCCAGCTCTTGCGCGGTTTCGCGGAGCATGTCTTCATAGCGGAGTAACAGAAAACGCTTTGTGCCCTGCTGGGCCACCAGCCATGTTCCCACGTTTTCACCCCAGGAACCGTACGTGTTCAAGTCTCCTGCGAGAAAACGAGTTACGAAGCGATCCAGGGCGTAACCATCATCAATAGCGCCGCGCTTGAGGAAGAAGCGGTACTGCGAAAGCACCACATCTCTCGGGTCTCGAACAACGTAAACGACGTTTTGATAGCGCACATCGAAGTACTCGTGACTCTTGATTAGCCGTGGGCGAGGGTGATTTCTCAGATCGCGTTTCGATCGGGAAGAAACCGAGGGCAGGAGCCGGTCAATGTTGGCGAAGCTCACTGTTTCTTTGGGATTCGCCAGGGCCGCCAGAAGGAATCGAGCCCAGGTACTCCCAGACTTCGGGTAGGAGACCAGGAACGTATCGTCGGGATATACGGCGAAGTTTCGTCCGGCAATATCCTTGCCCAAGACATATTTCACGGCGTAGGTAAGTTGGTGAATCATCGACTCGACACTCCTTGATCTGCCTTCCCGTGATGAAGGTTTTGGAGGCAAAAATAACAGACTGGGTTGAAGCCCGCGGGGCAACAGGACTTCGGGAAACAACACTCGGCAGCCGACAACTACCGAAACTCTAGTTTAGCTCAGATAACTCGCTGGAGCAACGAATTGCGAGTCGAAAATAAAGTTAGGTAGTGCCTTCTATAATCAACAAAACAAATAGCTTATAGGAGAAACGGCTCATCTATGGAACGCCTACAGTACGTCTTTGGTGGCGGCTTCGATCGCATCCACATCGGCCCCCACATCCTTCTGATCGGTACCAGCCTTCTTGTAGCGGCTGCTCGGTTGAAGGCGGTAGTCACGGACCTGGCCCTTTTCCTCTGCCATAAAGCCCACATCCGCGCTCTTTTTCACAACGATGTTCTTCGGTGGCCACTTGTTGCCGCTACCGATAATTACATTTCCAGACACCTTGTAATCTTTGAAACAACTCTCGAAGAGCGAGGCTGGCCCTTGGGCCTCAGGCTTGAACGAGCAATTCTTGGGGCCACCGCCCGTGCTCCCAAACTGCATCCGTCCTGTCCCTATCAGATTGTTCGTTAACGTGAAATTCGTTGTCGGCTGGTCTGTAGGAGCGCCAAGAATGAAGAGAGATTTGGAGGCTTCCCCGGTGATGTGATCGATGGAAATGTCATGCAGAGGGACTCCAGTGGAGGAAGAAATCTGAAACAGCGTTCCGTGCCCATTAAAACGTTCCCCGTCAAGATTCTCCAGTAAAACATCGTGGATGCTATAGCGGCCGCCATCCTTGGCCAAGGCTCCAAAATCGGATTTAATGTTGGCGATCTGGAACCCGCCACCCACATTCTTGATTTTGGAATTGCGGATGGTCACGTCCAGTACACGGCATTCCGGACATTGGTTGTGCCCTTGGCTCTTCGGTGTGAGGAGAATCGCATAACCCTCTTGGGAAAAGCCGCCCCAGCAATTTTCGAGAACATTGTCTTCAAATAGAACCCGTTGACCATTTTTAAGCTCGAAAATGTTCTTTACGATGAAAGGATGGCCGTCTGTGCTGCCCACGAAGCTTGGATTGTCCTTCATCCAGGTCAAGGGGCGGAACAGATAGTTACGGCGGATCTCGATATCGCTCGGCGCGGACGAAGCGCCACCGCCACCAAACATCACAACTTCACCGGACGCCTCCAAGAAATTATTTTCAATCTTGTACGGGCCCATCGGGTTGAAGCTCAGCCCACCAGCCACAGCTTGTGCATCCGTGCAGGTGCCGACCAGGGCAATGCAGTGGAAGTCGGTAAAGTAGGAATCGACGACAGCAACGTCGGTGCTGCCGCCAAGCCTAATGCCTCGAGTTGTTTCGCTTTGCGCCGTGCCATGAATCCAGACGCGGTCAAAGATCAGGTGATCCGCTGTGGATTCTCCGGCGACAGAGACCAGGTTGGCAACAGAGTCTTCTGACGCTGAGCGCGTAATTTCAAGCCCCATGATCCTGTAATGATTGGCGCCCGGGCCGAAGTCGAGTGGCCCAGAACCCTTCTTCGGGTACTCGATGCGGGCCAGAACATTCTTAGGAGTCGAGCAAGGATAGGCAGGCCGCCCCGGCAGCGATGCGACACCTGCGTAACAGGGCGTCAGCCGCGATCCTTCCGGCGGAAGCGCGGAATCTGGAGCACTCGTGCGCAGAATGATCCAATGTGCATCGTCACACTTCTTTGCAGGGAGGACGAAGTGGCCGGTAAACACGGCTCCCGCTTCGAGTTTAATCGTATCCCCACAGACTGCCTGGTTCAGCACCTGTGCTAGATTGTCGTCCGCGTGGACCAGGTGGACCTTGCCCGGCGATGGCGTGTCCGCCATGGAACTTTTCACATGGACGCGGGGAAGCTCGGCGGGGCCATCAAATCTGCTGGTAGCTGGACCTGGGGCCTGGGCTGCGCTCGGCACGACGGAGGCCAGGGAAAGAAGGAATCCGGCAAGAAGATTTCTAACTAACATAACGTAATTATAGAGGCTGAACTGCCGCTTCGGCTGGGGATTCACGCCGGGGATGGAATAGGACTCGGATCGCAGTTAGAGGCAAAAACAGAGACGCCAGCCCGGGGATAGGCTGGCGTCCAAGTCGTGCGATTGAATGAGTTAGTACGCGCCCGCAGTAGCTGCAGCGATCGCGTTGACGTCGGCGCCCATGTCCTTTCCGTCGGAAGCCGCACTCGCAAAGCGGGTTCCCGATTTCAAGTGGTAGTCGCCGCCGTTGCCGTTGTTGAAGTTCACGAATCCTACCGAGTTGCCGTCCGGCATCAACGTATTGCCGCTCGGCCATGAGGACGTCGGATACTGAGCCGGAACCGCCAGCAGCGCGTTGCTGCTGAAGGTATAGGCAGTGAAGCAGCTATTCAACACGGCGGAAGGCACTTTCGGGTTGAAGGCACAATTGTTCGCGCCGCCGCCGACCGTCCAAATTGGGTACGCTCCCGTGGTTACAATGCTGTTGGAGAATACGAAGTTTGGCATCTTCGGAGTGAGGTTGTTCCCCAGAACGAACAATGCGTGGTTCGGGAACGCCGTGATGTGCGTGAACTGCACATCGCTCAGCATGGGAGATCCCGGCGACATTGAAACCTGCGCCAGCTGTCCTTGTCCGTTATAAGCGGTTGGGTCGATGTCGTCCAGAATCACATCGTGAATGCTGTAGCGCTCACCTGCGAACGCTATGCCTCCTGTATCCGACGGGACATTGGCGATCTGAAATCCGCCACCAATGTGACTGAATTTGTTGTACCGGATTGTGACATCCGTGACCTGACAGATGGGGCAAAGGTTACCCTTGGGGGAAGACTGGTTTTTCGGGGTTAGCAAGACCGTGAACCCGGCCTGCGAGAATCCGCCCCAGGTGTTTTCCACGATGTTGCCCTCAAACAGCACGCGCTGCGCGTTTTTAAGTTCCAGGTGATTTTTCACGGCGAACGGATTGCCATGATTCCCCAAAACCAGATTAGGTTGTCCAGCCATCCACGTTAGAGGTTTGAAGAGATGGTTGTGGCGGATCTCAATATCAGCCGGGGTCGCCGTGGAATAGCCGCCACCGAAGAGGATGACCTCGCCGGAGGATTCCAGGAAGTTGTTTACGATTTTCCAGGGACCAGCCGTCGTGCTGCCGAGTCCGCCCGAGACTGTCTGCGCATCCGTACAGCTTCCAGTATTGGATTCGCAATGAAAGTCGTTGAGGTAAGAATCTACGAGCGCTGCATAGTTGATAGTACCCAGATGGAATCCGCGGGAGGTGTCATCCTTCTGCGTGCCATGCAGCCAGACGCGATCCAGAATAATGTGATCGTTGCCTCCGGCCACGGGGAATACCAGGTTGCCGATGAAGCCTCCATTGGCTAACCGGGTGATTTCCAGTCCGATGAGGCGGTAATGGTTGGCTCCAGCCGCGAGAGCGACAGGTCCGGAACCGGCATTCGTATTGATGACCAGTTTCGCCATCACGTTTTGTACGGTTGTGCAGTTCAGAGCCGGACGTCCCGGCAGGGAAGCCACGCCAGCATAGCAAGGAGTAATACGCGTGCCTTCTGCGGGCAGGGCAGAGTCTGGCGCCGATGTGCGGACAATGATCCAGTGCAGATCATCGCAACTCTTACCGGGGAAGTTAAAGCCACCCGTGAAGGTTGCGCCGGCGAGCAAGCGGATTGTGTCACCGCACGCCGAAGCATTCAGCGCTGCCTGCAAACTCGCGCTGTCGGAAACCTGCCAAACCTTGCCGTTCGCAGGCGTGTTGGCTAAGGCGCTCAGAACGTAGGCCCGCGGAAGCTCCGCCGGACCATCGAACTTCCCGTTGCTGCTCGAGAGATCCACGATCAAAGTCAGGCTAGCTGTGGCGCTGTGAGACGCAGAGTCGGCTACCCGCGCAGTGAACGAGAACGTGCCCGTTTGCGAAGTGCTGCCGCTCAGGCCTCCGGATGAATTCAAGGACAAGCCAGTGGGGAGCGTTCCAGATGCCACACTCCAGGAATAGGGCGTTGTACCGCCTGTCGCCGCGAGACTCGCGGAATACGCTGAACCTTGCGTCGCATCCGGCAGCGAACCCGTCGAAACAGCCAGGGCCGGAGTGGAGATCGGCGTCACCGAAATCGTCGAGGATGCGGATGCGCTTGAAGACGCCATGCTGGTCGCCGTCACCGTGGCGGTGGTTGGGCTGGATACGGTTGGCGCTGTGAATAAGCCACTGGTGGAGATTGATCCGGCGCTGGTACTCCATCGCACTTGCGTATTGCTAGTTCCACTCACTGTAGCGGTCAACAGCTGAGTGGCGGCGGAAGCGACGGTGGCGCTTGTTGGGGAGACCGTTACGGTGACAGTTGGCGCCTTCGGCGTCACCGAAATCGTCGAAGATGCGGATACGCTTGGGGCCGCCATGCTGGTCGCCGTTACCGTGGCGGTGGTTGCGCTGGATACGGTTGGCGCCGTAAATAAGCCACTGGCGGAGATCGTTCCGGCGCTGGCGCTCCATCGCACTTGTGTATTGCTGGTTCCACTCACTGTAGCGGTCAACAGCTGAGTAGCGGCGGAAGCGACGGTGGCTCTCGTTGGGGAGACCGTTACGGTGACCGTGGGTGCCTTCGGCGTCACTGAAATCGTCGAGGATGCGGATGCGCTTGAAGACGCCATGCTGGTCGCCGTCACCGTGGCGGTGGTTGCGCTGGACACTGTCGGCGCTGTAAATAAGCCACTGGCGGAGATCGATCCGGCGCTGGCGCTCCATCTCACTTGCACATTTTCCGTTCCACGAACCACAGCAGTAAGCTGTTGGGTTGCACCCGAAGCAACTGTCGCACTCGTTGGGGTCACAGTCACCGTGACATTAGCTGGCGGAGCGGATACGGTCATAAGAAGTCCGAGATCCGCGTGATATGCCTTTTGAGCGCTGAAGACCCGAACTGTGAAGCTGCTGGATCCAGACTTCGACGGTGTTCCCGTAATGGCGCCCGTGACAGCATGAAGAATCAGACCGGCGGGCAGTTGTCCGGAAATCACTGAAAACTGGTAAGGACCGCTCGCACCGCGCGCAATAATCTGGCCGCTGTAAGGAGTACCCTGCGTGGCCTTGCCCAGAATCGCAGTCAGTCGGACAGGAGTGCGATTGGCGGCTACGCTCATGACGGCTCTTACGGACGTGCCGGTCTCGCTCGAGCGAGCAGCCGCCATACCTGATTGCGTAGCGGCCAGCGCGACGAAAAGAACAGTCAAGACGAAACGCTTTGAATGACAAACGCCGAGGCTGGATGACGAAATTGCGGCAACATGACTTGTAGACATTACACGCCCCTATCGAACTGAGTTTGGGGGAACTCGCGTGTCGAGTCCTTGAAAACGACTCTAAGTGCGGGTCGAGCAGGCGGATAGGTCTCAGTAGTTCACGCGCTGGTTCTGTTAGGACATGTACTATCGCATTGCAGCCCAATTACTTCCGTGTTGTTCACTGCCACTCACGCGCAGGTCGGCGATTGTGCGTGGACTCGCCTGCGAAGCTCCGTTTGGCGGGGCATTTGGGCGGTTCTTAAGGGCTTCTCTGGAACGGACGGGAAAACGAATTCGACCAAAGGGCGATCCCGACGTCCCGACTTGGCTTCCTCGGAGGGCTATTTTCCTAGTAATAGGCCGCGGATCCTGTCGTAAATGGAATTCCCCAGGAACGTTTTCGCCGTGGCGCGGGCCTGATCGTTCCACCGCGTCCGCCACAAGCCTTGGTTCTGGCAAATACGCCAGAAGGGCCCGATGGGGGTCCCCCGCATGATGGCCACGCGCCCCAGAGAAAATGGATCGGTTTGCACCGTATTTGCGATGGCACGGCTGGTGGCCATGGATTTGTACCCCGCTTCCCGAACCGCCAGCACGACCCGCGCGTCGAATCTGCCGCCAGGGCAGGAGAAGTGAGCGACCGCGCGTCCAGTCATTTGCTCCAGGCGGCTTTTGGGGACGGCAATCTCCTCCGGCAGAGCCTCTGTCGCCAAGTCGCTAAGATAAGGATGAGTCATCGAGTGGCAGCCTATATCGAAGCCGAGATTGCTGAGTTCGCGCACCTGGGCCGGTGAGAGGAAACCTCGTTTCCCGAGGAAACCGACCGTAATGTAGAACGTTCCACCGAATCCAGCCTCTTGGAGTAAGGGCGCTGCGGTGAGGAGGTCCGTTTCGCAGCCATCATCAAATGTAAAGACCACCCCTGGGGCCACAGGCAAGGACAACGCCTGATCGACGCTCATCCCATGCCAGCCGTTCTGCTTGAGATGGTTAAGATGGGCGCGAAAGTCAGCCTCGGAGACGATGTAACGAACGTAACCCGGTTCGGATTGGCAGAGCGCACGGCCCGGCAACTCGATCTCGTGATACATCAGATAAACTAGGCTACCGGACATGCTGTGCCTTCCCTGGGGAGGAGCCACTAGGAATCATAAGTTCACCGGGCCATCGCCGTCCCCACGATTGAGGTGCAGTTCCGGGGACGTTGATTCCAGCGGTGACAGCAGTTCAGTTAAAGACTTTCCGGCGGCGAAAATAAAGTTCGAAGGGCCGGAAAAAAAGCCCCCCTTCTTTAGTGCCGTGCCCCAGGCCGCATGTTGCTGGTTGGAGACGATGAGATCTACGCCTCGATCCTGAAGAAAGCACGTTGCTGCATGCACCACCACGGAGGCGTTTTCCGGCAAAGTAAGGCAGTCTGCGATCGATCCAAGGCGCATGTCGCCGAAGTATTTATTGTCGTTCATCTGCGTGTCGAGCAAGACCGCCCAGCCCAAGACCTCGCTGCCCCGGCTGACCTTCAAGCGCACAAAACTTTTGTCGTTAGGATAAAGAACGTTAAGGTTCGCGCGATCACGGCAAGCAAGCAAGGCATAGCGAGGCTGGCATTGCTGCCAGACTTCATCGGCCCATTCTCCAAAGCTGGCGACAGGCTCGGTGTTGGCCGCTGCACCGGTTCCAAGGGAACGAATTCGTTGCACAGCATGGATTCCCAGCCAGCCCGCACCTGTGAACGCCGCCAGGTTGGCTGCAAGCCTTCGGAGAGGAGACTGCCGCAAAAGCGCAACATTGCGTAGAAATTTTACTGGGTGGTTGACCTTGAAATGAAATGGAACGGCCTGCAAACTCCAGCCCATGGCTTTGAGCATCTGCGGCAGAGGGTTATGGAAGCCTCCCATTCCCAGAGCGAAAAGCAGAGGTTGGGACTGGATGGCGTGACGCAACAAATGCACGCCGACGCTGGCGTAGGTCTTGTTCACGATGCCTTCGGAAAGCGGCAGCCGGTAGAAACCTACGCGGCGCATCTCGCCGCGAAAGGAGAAATCCTGAAATTTGAGAATGTAACCGCCGCGGACCGCATCTCCGTCCGTAGCGATGAAATATTCCTGATAAATCCTGCGCCCGTCGAGCTTAGGCAGCCAATGAGGAATATTGCTTTCCGGGAAATGAAACTCCGGCGCAATGCCACCAGCCGCCAGCCGCTGGTTGAAGGCTTGTACCGCAGGAATCCACTCTTGCGTGTAGGGCTGGATGGCGATGGCCATAAGCAGAATCGCTAGTCTTGGTGGACCTTGCTGCCGAGGACTTCGAGGATGCGTTCGATGCTGATCATCTTGTCGATTTCTTCAGGATCGAACTGCGTATCGAATTCTTGCTCCAGTGCCAGGATCAGATTCAGATGATGAACGGAATCCCAAGTTCCGATAGTTTCGGGCGAAGATTGCAAGGTGATCTGACTGGCGGAAACTTGCAACACATCGGCGGCAATGCCGCGTACGCGCTCCAATACTGGCGAGGTCATTGAGGGTCTCCGTTCAGCACAGTCATCCGAACCCATTCCGGGCAGGGCAGGGACTGTTCGTTAAGGTCTAGAGCCCATAGGGCGCCTGTGCTGTCCTCCTTCAACATAGCGAATCCGTGGCTGGGATAGAAGTCTTTCGCGGGTGCATTTTTCTTGGTGGGCAGGAACCAGCCCTCCATGCGGCGCGCGCCGCGTGCACGCGCGTGACCAGCCAGGAAAGATAAGAGTGCAGTTTCCACGGTACGGCCAATCACGCGGCAACTCATCAGTAACGTATCGATTTCGCAAACGTCTGCGGTTTCACGGGTGATCGCCACACCGACCAAGCCGTTGTCTCCGAAGCGGTCCTTCACGCGCAACGAAAAGCAGTTAAAATTTCCAGATCCAACCATTTCCAACAACTGCGGCTCAGAATAACGGCGTGTGGTGAGATTGAACTGATTGGTCTTGTTGGTGAGCTGCGCGATACGCGTCAGCGTCGCCTTGGTCAGCGCAGCAATTTCAGCTTCTTGCTGCAGAGAGCGGTAGAAGTCTTCGCGGGAAGTAATCGTCTGTTCCAGTTCCTCGCGTTCGCGCTGGGCTTGGTAGTACGAGCCACGCTGTTGATCTTCGGTGGATAGTACCAGCCGCTCAAACACTGGGCACTCACGTACCGTCCGGGCGAAGGCCATGGGGTCTGTGGGCAGATCGATCACGCGAACTTCCGGAAGTTGGCTCCGCACCTGCTGCCGCTCGATCGGGTTGTCATCGAGAAAAGCGAGAGCGTCCACCCCGATGTTCAATTCTTTGGCAATGTCGCGAAGGTTTTGCGCTTTGTCGGTCCAGTTAATGCGCATCGCTGCGAAATGCTTGGGCGTGAGCAGCATGCCGGGATGGTTCCGCAGCGCTTCTTGCGCGTCTTCAAGGTTGTTCTTGCTGCAGATGGCGAGCAAAATGCCGCGTTGGTGTAGATCGAGAAGAGCGCGTTGCAACTCCTGGAAAGCGGCGCCTGGATACTCGCCACCCAGCTTGATCCCGTTCATGCCGTCTTCCCCAATGACGCCGCCCCAGAGCGTGTTATCCAGGTCGACGACCAGAGCCTTGGCAACCTTGCCTGTGAGCGGATGAAGGAAACGCAGCCATTCCTTCACCAGATGGTGCGTGTTCTGCGCCGCCATCGGGAGGCGCACCGTCAGCCACTTTCGCTCATCGTGCCACTGCAGGCGTCCGTGGCGTGCGATCAGCGCGTCGTAATCCAGCACGTACACGCCGGTATTTTCTGCAGCGAGGCTACACAACTCGCGATTGATCCGCTCGATCACAATGTGCTGACTGCTGGAAGACTGGTCGTCGAAAACGCCGCGATTCGGGAACGCCGGTTGTTCGAAGTTGTGCACAACCAAATGCGCTTGGCAGTGAGCACGAAAACTGCGGACCCAGCCGCGGAAGTCCGCGATCACACGTGAGCCGGTGGACTGTACCTGCTCCTCAGACATGTGCGAGAAATCACGCCACAGGTCTGGCGCCAGATCTCGCGTTTGCACCGCCAGAATGACCGCATCCGGCTGGAACGCATAAAGCTGGCTGCCGGGATCGACGATCTCCTGCACGTAGGCGTTGAATTCGGAGAGCTGGACTGTCAGGTCCACTCCCGCGGTGAAGGCTGCGGCACGCAGCGGTGGGATCATGGGTTCGACGGTATACGAACGTAAAATCGCGAGCCGATACGGCTGCAGATTCACTCTTCCGCGGAGCTGTTCGAAACGACCAACCACAAAGGATGCGGAGGAGGCGCTCGCATCTTGTCCCAAAAGCTCCGTAAGGCCGCGCGCGGCGGCAGCCGCTTCGCCGCTGGCGATAAGGCGTTCGATTTCCTGGCGCAGTTCCGGAGTATTCATACTAATGAGCGTGCAGTGCAGCCGCCTCCTGCTTAGAGCCGGATGCGGCACGCATCGTCGTTTTCAGCACTTCCACAAATTGCCTGGTGATCACCGGCCAATCGTATTTTCCGGCCGTCATTGCGGCGGCTACTTCGAAACGACGCCTCACGGTCTCGTCCTGCAAGAACAGGATGATCGCCTTCGCAAAAGCAGAGGGATCGTCGGCCAAAACAATGTCCTGCCCGTGCGTCACATCCAACCCTTCGGCGCCGATTGTTGTGGAGACCGTGGCTTTACCTACCGCCATGCCTTCATAGATCTTGATGCGTGTTCCGCCACCGATGCGCAGCGGCACCACGAAAACAGAGGCTCGCCGCAAGTAATTCACGACGGAGGGCACGGTGCCTGTCACTTCCACCGAGTCGCTGGCCAGATTCTTAACACGCTGGTTCGGATTACGCCCCACAATCAAGAAGCGTGCGTTCGGGACTTGCGTCAGCACCTCGGGCCAGATTTCCTTGCAGAAGAACTCCACGCCATCGATATTTGGTTCCCAATCCATGGAACCAGTGAATACCACGTCCAGCCGCCCCGGACGAACGTTGGGGTCGTACTGAAATTTCTTGAGGTCCACTCCCGTAGGCACCACGCTGATGTGTGTGGGCGGCACCATCGTGCTCATCACGTCGCGATCCGCGCCGGAAACAGCGATCACATGATGAAAGCGTCGCACCTGCTCCGGTTCGTAGCGGCGCATTTTGGCGTACTCAATCTTGGAGACCATCCGTTCCAGCCATTCGACTTCGACCTCCGCCTTGCGCTTCCACAATATGCTTTCCACATTGTGCTGAAAGAGGGCAGTCGGCAGAGGCAGATCCTCCGGGAAGTTGAGTGTCGAGGAAAGGAAGTCGCAGACGGCCACGTCGAAACGGCGTTGCTGCACCCAATCCGCCACCAGTTTCTGCACCTTCTTATCAGTGAACTTGCTGACCGCATATGGTGCGCGCCATGTCAGGCGGCGCGCATAGTCAAGATAGCGCTCCAGCGGCTTCGTATCCGGCGCGCCCGTGTGCACGGTCACAGTCCCGGGAATGTGCTTCAGAATTTCGCGCTCGTAAGCCTCGTCCCGCTCGCCCCCATAGTAAGAGAGATAGGTGAGTTCGTGTTCCACAGCCAGACAGCGGAGGATGTTGTACGTGCGCAATTGCCCGCCGCTATCGAGGGGCAGGATTTTGCCAGGTTTGACCCAGAGTATCTTCACGATTAGCCAGCGCTTACCAGCAGATTCCTTCGTAGGAGGGACGGCCGTCCGGACGGCGGTCCTTGTCCAGGTTGATAAGATCGATCACTTTTTGCTCGGGCCGCAGCAAGCGCCGAAGTTCTTCGCGGTCGACGCGCGTCGCCACCACGATGACTTCGGATTCGTTGACCACCTTGGCCAGGTCGTTGCCCAAAACCGAGCCGAGGTGGGGAATCTCTTCCTCAATATATTGACGGTTCGATCCGATGAGGCGCCCCATGGTGACGTTCTCATCCCAGATCAGGAGTTGGCGGCCTTCGCCCAGCAGACGCTTGGCGAGAATCACTTGCGGACTCTCGCGAAGATCGTCGGTGTGCGCCTTGAAGCTGAGTCCTAAAAGCCCGATCTTCTTTTTGCCTGTGCGCAGAATCATATCGATAGCGCGGTCCAAATGCCGGTCATTGCTGGGGAGAATCGATTCAAACAAGGGAAGCTTCAGATCGAGTTCACGTCCACGGTGACTCAGAGCACGTACGTCTTTAGGCAGGCAAGAGCCTCCAAAAGCAAATCCGGGTTTCAGGTAGGCAGGCGAGATATTCAGCTTCGTGTCGGCGCAGAAAATTTCCACTATGGTTTCCGGATCAACATGTAGTTCCTTCGCCAGCGATCCCACTTCGTTTGCAAAGGCCACTTTCAGAGCGTGCCAGGAGTTGCAGATGTACTTCACCATCTCCGCCGAAGTGAAGGAGGTCTCGAAGACGCGGCCCGGCGCCCACGCATAAATTTCGCGGAGGAATGTGCTGTGAGCGGGATCCGCCGCTCCGATCACGGTCATGGCCGGCTCCATGAAGTCCTTAACCGCAGAACCCTCGCGCAGGAACTCCGGGTTCGAGCACACGCCAAAGTTCTTCCCTAAACGTTTTCCGCTTGCTTTTTCCAGAGTAGGAACAACCAGCGTTTCTGCTGTTCCCGGCAACACAGTGCTGCGCAGCACAACGAGGTGAAAGCTGTTCTTTTTGGCGAGCACTTCGCCGATCTGACGGCAAACCGGCTCAATATGCCCGAGATCGAGCTTGCCGCTTCGCATGCTCGGCGTGCCAACGCAAAGAATGGAAATATCCGTCTTTTGTACGGCTTCCGCCACATCCAAAGTGGCGCGTAACAGTCCAGCTTTGTGCGCTTCGGCGATCAGTTCGCTCATGCCCGGCTCAAGGATCGGGCTGCGCCCGGAATCCATCATTTCGACTTTGTCGCGATTCAAGTCCACGCCGATGACGGGAAACCCTTGCTTCGCGAAGCACGCCGCGCTAACTGAGCCAACATACCCGAGACCAAAAACGCTAATAGAACGAGTCATGATTCCCTTATGAAGTTATTTTGCCGCTCACAAATTCGTGGATTCTTGCTGAGGGGGAACAATTCTAGTGGGCACGCTATGTGCCGAATCGATGCTTACTCTTCACCGATTTTGGCAGGCTATCAAGGGCGAGTGAGCTGGGAACTGTGCAAAATAATGCACACTCTATGCCTGGCTATCCTACCAAGTTCTCACCAATTGCGCGCTCAGACAGTTTCAATCGAGAAGGGAGAATTGTGCTCCACCTTCCCCTCTCGAAGCATACCAGCTTCTCTCCCGAACGCACAGGAGGCTGCTTGGGTCAAAATTACCGAAGTTATTGAAAGCAGGAGACAATTCGTCGTCGTTTAGACCTCGAAGTCCAGTCTCAATTCCTGTAAAATTCGGTAAGTTTCCCCCTAGAACGGCGCGATCGTTGCGGTAATTCAAGCCCGTTCCTCACTCCGAGTGGGTCGGGTTGCTGTCGGTTTTGTGCCCCGGGTTAAGCGCGCAAGCTGAAGTTGTCTGGAAAGAAAAGTTCACTATGGCGGCATGGAAACAACGAATTCGGCGTGTTGCATCCATGGATCGCGCGGAGTTCCTGGATCGTTCTCGGCAGGCCGTGGCTCAGCGCTGGGACGAGACTTTAACGCAGCTTGGGCGTAACTGGACTGGACAACTCCGCCCGACGCCATCCGCCCGCAAGGGAAAGTTTTTCTTCGAACCAGAGGCCGTTCCGCAATTGATTGCACTTTTTCGGGAACGGCTGCCGGAGCAGGCGGATGCCGTCGTTCGCCGTGCAGAGCGTGTTCTCCAGCACCGTTTTGACCTGCTGGGTTTTGAAAATGTTGAGTACGGCAAGGTCATCGATTGGCACTTGGACAAGGTTCACGGCAAGCGAGCACCCCGCCAATCAGCCTTTCGCGTGGAGTACCTGAATTTTGCCAAAGTCGGCGACAGCAAGGTGACGTGGGAGCTGAACCGTCACCAACATCTCGTGCTCTTGGCGAAGGCCTATTTGCTGACCAGAGACGAGCGCTTTGCCAAGGAAATCTTTGAGCAGTGGTACGCCTGGCAGAAGCAGAACCCGTACCCGGTCGGGATTAACTGGGCGAGTACTCTCGAAGTGGCTTTCCGCAGTCTTTCCTGGCTTTGGGTGCGCGCGCTGCTGGACGGCGACCCCGTGGTTCCTCACACCTTCTCCGCGGATTTATCGAGGGCGCTGGCACTGAGCGGCCGTCACATTGAGCGCTATCTTTCCACATATTTCTCTCCCAATACGCATCTCCTCGGCGAGGCCATGGCGCTGTTCTGCATTGGAGCGCTGTGCCCGGAAGCGAACCAATCCGACCACTGGCGGGAACTGGGATGGCGTGTTGTCGTGGAGGAAGCGCGCAAGCAAGTGCGCGAGGATGGTTTCTACTTCGAGCAGAGTGTTTACTATCATGTCTACGCATTGGACCTCTTCTTACAGTGCGGGCTCCTGGCCTCGAAGAACGATGTGACGCCCCCCGCTGAGTACGCCAGCACGGTGGAACATATGTGCGCGACTCTGGCTCTATTGAGCCGCACCGGAACCTCAGCCCGTTTTGGCGACGACGATGGAGGCCGTTTGCACGACGGGCAGCGGAACCTAACCGAGCATTTCGTGGATCCGCTAGCGACCGCTGCGGTGGTGTTTGGGCGCGGAGACTTCAAATACCTTGCGGGTGGCCTGCGCGAGGAAACGATTTGGCTGTTGGGAGTCGAGGGCGTTGACCAGTTCGACTCTTTGAGGTCGGTTCCGCCCCAGTTCTCTTCGACGGCACTCGTGGCTTCCGGTTTTTATTTGATGAGCAGCGCGGAGCCTGTCCCGCAACAGATGGTGATCGATGCCGGCCCGCAAGGTAGTGGATCTGGCGGACACGGACACGCGGATGCTCTGAGCCTGCAGCTTCTGTATGGCGGCCGCGTGCTGCTGCAAGACCCAGGAACTCTCGAGTACGTAGGAGAAGGCCAGGACCGCAACGCCATGCGGGGCACAGCGTCTCACAACACATTGATCGTGGATGGCACGGGCCAGAGCGAGCCCGTAGGGCCGTTCTCCTGGAGCCGGCTCACCCAAACGCGAGAGGAAGCCTGGGTTGCGGGCGAATACTTCGACTTGTTCTGCGGCAGTCACGATGGCTATGCGCAGCAGGGCATCACGCATCGGCGCTGGGTGTTTCATCTGCAAAATCGTTTCTGGCTGGTTCGAGACGTGGTGGAAGGCCAGGGCGTACACAAGCTTGAGGTGGCCTGGCATCTGGGTCCGGAGCTGCATCCGTCGGATTCAGAGAATGGTTTTTTTAACAGCACCAATCCAGAGTGCGGTGTCGCCCTCGTGGGATGTGCAGGCGGCCATTGGCAGCGTGAGATACAACCCAGTTGGTGGTCTCCCGTCTACGGTCGCAAGGAAAGATCCTGGACGGTCCGGTACCGGAGCGAAAGCGAGCTTCCCACGGAATATGCCACGATCGTCATGCCCTTGGCAGATCACAACCAGGCCAGCGGCAGTCTTCGTTCTGTGAATGAAATCGACAATGCGGAAGTCCGCGGGTATCTTTACGAATTGGGTCGCGAGCAGCATGGGTTCTTCTTTCGGCAGAGTGCAAGACCCTGGATGCAGGGAGTTTGGGCGAGTGATGCGGAGTTCCTCTACTATCGCGCCGATTCGAGCGGGCTTCGCGACTTGTATTTCTATAACGGTAGTTATGCGGAGGCCAGAGGCAAGCGGCTGGTTTCCTCACAAGGTGTTGTTCCCTATTGCCAGCTCGTACCTCGCGGGGATGCAACTCAAGTTGTTTCTCCATGGAGCGAGCGCATTGTGCTTCACGAAGCGTTGAGCCACACCGTAACTAGGCCCGATGCAGCGCTGTCGTTGTCTGGCACACGAGATCGGATGGGTAACTGAATGTGCGGTATTTGCGGAATTTTTAACCAGGACCGGGGACGACGCGTTGACCGCTCTACGTTGGCGTCCATGAATCACCAGATCACGCATCGCGGCCCGGACGACGAAGGCTTGTTTGTAGACGGCAACGTGGGCATGGCCATGCGTCGTCTCAGCATCATTGATGTCAAGTCCGGCCATCAGCCTTTGTCGAACGAAACTGGAGATGTTTGGATCGTCTACAACGGCGAAATCTACAATCACCAGGATTCACGCACAGACATGGAAGCGCGCGGGCATCGCTATCGCACAAAGAGCGATACCGAGACGATCGTGCATTTGTACGAGGAGTATGGCCGCGACTGCGTGCAACATCTGCGCGGCATGTTCGCCTTCGTGATCTGGGATCAACGCCGCCGTATCCTCTTTGGGGCGCGAGACCGCCTCGGAATCAAGCCGTTCTACTACCGCCATCAAGACGGGACGTTTCTCTTTGGTTCCGAAATTAAAACGATACTGGCATATCCCGGCGTGAAAGTGGAATTCAATCGCACGACGCTGGGCGAATATCTCGCTTTTGGCTACACCTCCGGTGCAGAAACCATGTTTGCGGGAATCCGAAAGCTCATGCCCGGCCACTGGTTCGAGCTTGAGGAAACCGGCGAGTGGCGAAGCGAGCAGTACTGGGATTTACAGATCACCCCGGACGACGGCAGCCTCCCGCAGAAGCATTACATTGACATGTATCGTCAAGGGCTGGAGCAGGCAGTTTCCAGCCACCTCATGAGCGATGTTCCACTCGGTGTCTTTTTGAGCGGCGGCGTGGATTCGAGCGCTGTGGCTGCTTTGACGCGGCGCATCCGAGGTGGGCCGGTTGAGACTTTTTCGGTGGGTTATGAAGAAGCAGCCTTCAGTGAGCTCGGGTACGCGCAAGAAGTCGCGACGCATATTGGAACTAAGCACCATGAGGTGCGCGTTTCACAGACGGAGTTCTTCGATGCGCTGCCCAGTCTGATTTGGCACGAAGATGAACCAATTGTTTGGCCTTCCAGCGTAGCACTGTATTTTGTGGCGCGCCTGGCGCGAGAACGAGTCACGGTCGTGCTGACCGGCGAGGGCAGCGACGAGACGCTCGGGGGTTACAGCCGCTATGCTTGGACGCTCTGGAATACCCGTGGGGACGGCGCTTATCGCGGAATTGTGCCCTCTTTCCTGCGACAGAAGGTCCGCCATGCCATTCAATCGGAGCGGTTGGGTGCCACGTTGCGGCGGCGTCTGGAACATACATTTCTCGGGCGCGACGGCGGACACTGGGAATCCCTATACTTCGACAACTTCTATTCCGCCTTTCCTGCCAGCGAGCAGACGAATCTGCTCACCCCAGAGGCGCAAGCAAATGCCGGCGATCCTTACGCAAACGCCATGGGCTATTGGGAAAACTCCTCCGGGGATTTGCTACACAAGCTGCTCTATACAGACATAAAGACTTACCTGGTTGAGTTGCTCATGAAACAGGATCAGATGAGTATGGCAGCGTCCATCGAGAGCCGCGTGCCGTTTCTCGACCACGGACTCGTCGAACAGGCCATGCGCATCCCAACCAAATATTTGCTGAATGGATTGTCCGGAAAGATGGTGCTCAAGCGTGCTCTTGAGGATATTTTGCCGCACGATATTCTCTACCGGAAGAAAATGGGATTCCCCACACCATGGGCGCGGTGGCTGCAGGGCAATCAGCTCAATGCAGTGGAGGACATGCTCACCAGCGAGCGCAGTCAGGCGCGCTGCCTATTTCAAGTCGAAGCGCTGCGCCACATCTTCGCTGAACACCGCAAAAAACAGCGCGATCACACAGACCGCATCTGGAGGCTGATGAACCTCGAAATGTGGCATCGCGTGTTTGTCGACGGAGAGGTGCCCGTGAGCGATTCAGTCAGCAGCATTGCTAGAACGTCATGACTTGCTCTGCGTCCCCGTACCAATCGAAGAACCTCTTACAGAGAAGGCACAGGATTTCATGCTGCGAAGGATGAAACTCGGCGCGCTGCGCCTCATGAAGAGCAGTGGAGCTTTTGAAAGAATCCGTGACAGCCGTTGGCGTCGGGAACGGCTGCTGATTCTCTGTTACCACGGAATCTCAATTGAGGATGAGCACGAGTGGCGCCCTAATCTTTACATGAACCCAGTTCTGCTACGGGAGCGGTTCGAAGCCCTGAAGCGTGGAGGCTACCCGGTGCTTCCTTTAGGGGAAGCCGTGAAGCGGCTCTTCCAAGGTGATTTGCCACCTCGTAGCGTGGTTCTTACTTTTGACGACGGCGGCTACGATTTCTACAAGCAGGCTAGCCCGCTTCTGCGCGAGTTTGGCTATCCGGCCACGATTTACCAGACTACCTATTACAGCGACTATCCGAAACCAATCTTCGGCCTCGCGTCCTCTTACTTGTTGTGGAAGCGCCGGGGTGAGGTTCTATCGCCCACGAAGGATTTGGGAGTCCACCAGGAGATGGATTTGCGCTCCAACGAGGGGCGTCAACGGGTCGCAACCGAGCTGGAGCAGTTCTGCCTGCAAGAAAGTCTGACGGGGGCTCAGAAAAACGATCTATTGGAGCGGCTTGCGAAGTTTCTCGGCTTGGACTACGAAGCGTTCCTGGCCAAGCGCCTGCTCCAGGTCATGCGGCCTCAGGAAATCGCGGAGATGACGGCTGCGGGTTTTGACGTTCAGCTCCATACTCATCGTCATCGCACACCCTTGGACGAGTCCCTGTTTCGCAAGGAAATTGTGGACAATCGGAAGCGGATTTTCGAAATTTGCGGTCAAACGCCCACACATTTCTGCTACCCTTCCGGGCATTACGAGATGGCTTTCCTTCCATGGCTGGAAAAAGAGGGCGTGACTTCTGCTACTACTTGCGATCCCGGGCTTGCCAACCGGCAGAGTCACCCGTTACTTCTGCCCCGCTTCATCGACAATGGAGGTCAACCCCTCTTTGTGTTCGAAGCTTGGCTGAGCGGAGCAGGTCATTTGGCGTCGGCGCGGCGCCCCGCGAAGGGTGCTCGCGCTAGCGAACGGGCTGCGGCTTCTTAGCAGTGGATGTAAGCGTGAGGATTTCGTTCTTTAGTCCCGCTCCTCCTGCCAACAAACCAGTAAGCTTCGGCTTGCGATTGTTGAAGAGAAGCGGAGACTCGTCCAGCGTACTGGTAAAACCG
Organism: uncultured Acidobacteriaceae bacterium; assembly: GCA_964619065.1. Classification (GTDB taxonomy): domain Bacteria; phylum Acidobacteriota; class Terriglobia; order Terriglobales; family Acidobacteriaceae; genus JANXUC01. The sequence goes on from CAZUCC010000008.1 coordinate 59,154, forward strand.
CCAGCGGACTCAATTAACGCAACCCCTGCCGCCACATCCCACTCGTGTTTTGGAGTGAGAGTCCAAGTGGCATCGGCCAGACCTGCTGCGACACATGCCAGCTTATATGCGACCGAACCCGTTGGGCGCACTGCAAAAGACTTCCCTTGAAATTGTTCCCATTCGCCGCGCTTGACCTCACTGCGGCTGGCTAACACAACACCGCCATCGAGGCTGATGCGCGAGCTGGGCTTTGCCGGACGCCCATTGAATAGCAGTCCGCTCTCCACGGTGCCAACAAAACTTTCTTGTGTGGCCGGGTTGCAAATGCCCCCGGCGAAAGCCTGGCCATCGTGCACGAGTCCAATAGAGACGCACCATTCCGGGATGCCTTGCACGAATTCGCGCGTTCCATCGAGAGGATCGACAATCCAAACCCAACTGCTTTCCAAGCGGATGGGATCGTCCACGCTCTCTTCCGAAAGCCACCCCTCTCCAGGCCGCAACAAGGCTTTGCGCAGCACGGTGTCGACCTGGCGGTCGGCTTCGGTGACCGGATCGTGTCCAGCTTTGTATTCCGCCTGGACTTCACCGGGGGTGAAACGGGCAAAGATGGTGCGGGCTGCATCCAGGGCTTCCTGAATGCGGGATAGAGCTTCGGTATGAGAAATGGAAGTCATAAATTTGAATAAACTTAAAAACTAGGCCCAGAGCATGCGCGCCCCAGTAATGAGCAGCACGCCGCAAAGAATCCGCCGTAACCACAGCATCGGGACGCGTGTAGCCAGGTACGCTCCGAGCAACCCGCCAGGAACCGATCCAATGAGCAGGCCGCCCACAAGAGAATAATCAATGTTGTGGATCTGAAGATGGAGCAGGCTGGTGAAGCCCGTGAGAATCAAAGCATGGACAATGTCAGTACCGACCATTACGCGCGGCGGATAGCTGTAAAACAGCAGCAGAAGCATCATGACGATGCTGCCTGAGCCCACCGAAGTCATTCCCACCAGGAAACCTGCCAGCAGGCCAATGATCGTCATTCCGAAAAACGACTTCGCTGTGGGCTGGCGAACGGTTAATTCTTCTTCGAAGCGTCCCTGGAGTAGCAGAAGCATCGGGATGCAAATCAGGAGAATACCGATGGCGTGGGCGATGAAAGAGTTGACGCCCGTGCCGTACAGAGTGCGGAGGTGTTTCAGAAATGCGACGCCGCCGTAGGCCCCGGGAATACTGCCACAAGCGAGCGCAATGACCACCTTGCGGCGGACCGTTCCTTTGGTCAGGTGCACCCAACTGGTGCCAATTTTTGTGACGAAGTTAAAAAGAGCGTCCGAGCCAACAGCTAGCATGGCGGGCACGTGCAGACCGTAGATGAGGATGGGGAGCAGCAACACGCCGCCCCCCAGTCCCGTCATGCCGATCAGGGTACCGACCAAAAACCCCACGAGAATCTTCATTTCAAACATGGTGAAAGTTTTTCTCGAAGATTCCTCTGCCGGTTATCCTTGTTTCTCGTCGTTCACGCCGATGTAGCCTTCGCGTTCCAGGTGAAGAACGATTTCCTGGGCCGCTTCTTCCGCGCTTAGAGCTCCGGTGTCGATGGTCATGTCGGCTTTCTCCGGGACTTCGTAAGGATCCGAAATTCCGGTGAACTCCTTCAGGATGCCGGCGCGGGCCTTGGCGTACAGGCCTTTACGGTCACGCTGTTCGCAGACTTCAACCGAAGTGGCAACGTGAATCAGAATAAAGCCGCCGCCCGGTTCAATCATCTCGCGAACCGCTTTACGAGTCGCTTCGTAAGGCGCGATCGGAGCGCACACGGCAATACCGCCGTTCTTGGTGATTTCCGACGCCACGTAGCCGATGCGCCGGATGTTGATATCGCGGTGCTCCTTGGAGAACCCGAGTTCCGAAGAGAGATTCTTGCGGACCAGGTCTCCATCGAGAATGGTGACCGGACGGCCGCCCATCTCCAGGAACTTCACCATCAAGGCATTCGCAATGGTCGATTTGCCCGAACCAGAAAGCCCGGTGAAGAACACCGTGAAGCCCTGCTTGGCGCGAGGCGGATAGCTGCGGCGCAGTTCGCGCGCAACTTCCGGATACGTAAACCATTCCGGAAGGTCGCGGCCCTGATTCAAGCGGTCGCGCAATTCCGTGCCGGAGATGTTGAGCGTCGGTGTGCCCTTCGCGACTTCATTATCGGGAGCGTAGACACCTTCCTTCTCCAGGTACACCATCATGTTGAAAGGCACCATGGTGATACCCATTTCCTTCTCATGCTTGGCGAAGAGCTCTTGCGCTTCGTAGGGTCCGTAGAACGGTTTGCCTGTGGAATCGTTGCCCGGACCTGCATGATCACGACCCACGATGAAGTGTGTGCAGCCGTAATTCTTGCGGATCAGGCCGTGCCACATCGCTTCGCGCGGTCCGCCCATACGCATTGCCAGCGGCAGCAACGACAGCTTCGCGGTTCCGTGCGGATACTTCGGAAGCAGCAACTGGTAGCAGCGCACGCGAGTGTAGTAGTCCACATCGCCGGGCTTCGTCATTCCCACCACGGGATGCAGCAAGAGGCTGGCTTCTACGTTCTTCGCGGCACGCATACTGAGCTCCACGTGAGCGCGGTGCATAGGGTTGCGCGTCTGGAACGCAACCACCTTCCGCCAGCCGAGACGGGCAAATTCCTCACGCAACTCTTTCGGCGTCAGGCGAATTCCGCGGAAATCGTAGTGAACCGGCGATTGCATTCCCTCGATTTTTCCGCCCACGTAAACCGGATTGGTGCGGTTGATGACAGAATCCGCGCCAGGATGCTTCTTGTCTACCGTGCCGAATACGTCTTGCGCTTCGGCGGTGCGGTCCGGCTTGTAAATATCTTCGATGTTGAGCACCGCGAGCATGACGCCCTCGGCATCGCGAAGTGCGAGCTTTCCGCCGACGCTGAGCTTGCCAGCAAATTCTTCCGGCAGATCGAGCGTGATCGGCATGGGCCACAGGGTTCCATCCGCCAGCCGCATTTTTTTACACACCGACTCGTAGTCGGTCTTCTTCATAAAGCCACGCAGAGGCGAAAAGCCTCCATTGAGCAGAAGCTCCAGGTCACAGAGCTGGCGCGGGGTGAGGTCCCAAGAGGGAAAATCTTTGGAGGCGGCTTGTAATTCTTTCTTGCGATCTGCGGTGGAAATGAGATCCACCAATTCGCCGCCATGAGGGCTGGTCAGATGACTTGTCGACGCTGTCAAACTTATCTCCTTAGAATGAACGAATGTATTCCGTTTCACTGCTTCTTTAGAAGAATGAGGGAAACGGTAGACCGTATTTCTAAAAGGCCCGCGCTATTCGGGGGCAGGGTATTCTTGATGGTGATAGAAGTTGCAACTTCTATACCGCTTAACGTGCAGTGCCCCCACATAACTTATTGAAATTAAAGGGTAAAATGTAAAATGATAACAAGTTTCTCCAGCACACGGACTCAACTGTGCAACCTCTTGCACCTCGTTTGGGCAATTTGGGTACTTATCTTAATGTCATTCGTCGTTGGACTTTCCAGACGAAAACACGGCCAGATGATTACCCACAGTGTAGAGGATCGGCAGCAGTTTTGCTAGAGGAGAACCACCCTGACAGCTTTATCCCTTGTTCCCCAGCAGCGGCTCAGGCGGGGACGAGCGGCCTCGCTCCACTGCCACGGCGGCGGCATACTCCGGGCCTACGTCCACGCCGTGCAGAGCCCAACGGGAAGCCTCTTCAGCGTCCGGACGTGTGGCGAGTAACGCAGCGGGTTGGCCGGGAAGCAGAGAGACATCAAACTGGTCGAGAGGCAGAGTGAGACCCTTCCCCGTGGCTTTCACATAGGCCTCCTTCCGCGTCCAGCAACGAAAGAAGGCCGGAATGCGGTCGGGGCTTTTCAGGGAGCGCAGCGCGCCTTGTTCCGCGGGAGAGAAGAACCGTTCCGCAATCTGTTCCAGTTCTATGTCGGAGCGTACTTGCTCCACATCCGCGCCCACACGCCGCTCCCAGGCAAAAGCCAGTACAAGCTGGGTTCCGGAATGAGAGAGATTGAAATGGAGTTGACCTTTCGCAAGTTTTTCCACAAGGGCCGACGTGAGCTCCGGTTTCCCCTGCGACGAGTATGCGAACTGAAGGCGGATAGGGTCCAGCTCCAGGTAAGAACCGAGCAGCCAGCGCAGCAGGCCTCGTCCATATACAGAGCGCCGCCGGTCGGGCATGAAATGGAAACGCTGGGCTCGCTCTTGTTCCTCTGGAGCGAGGATCGCTTCCCATGCCCCCATTGGATCGGTGTCGGCGAATTTTCCCAACCACACATCCACTGCTGTACCAGGGAGGTGAATTGGAAGAAGTGGACCTGGATGGAGTGGCGCGATGTGTGTCCGTATGCTCAAGTCAGTTTGCGGAGCAGCAGTGAAGAGCGAACCAGAGCGGGCATGCGGCAGGAGCACTCGTTGAGTTTGCCCGCCACTATTCATCTTACAGCTTCGTCGGAGCCGCCAATAACCAGGGGTCAGCGGGGGATGGAGCACTTACATCCAGAGTTTTCGCAGCTTCCTGCGGGACTAGCTCTGTCAAAGATTCCGATAAGAGCTTTCCCAAATCCTCGACGAATGGCTCGCGCAAAATAAGGCCGTGCGGACTGTGGAGCACAACCGTCTCAACCGTTCCCGAGGTCCGCTTTCCCCATCCCAAGAGCGGGTCCCGCACATAAAAGAACGGCTGTTTCGCACGCTTAAACACGGTAATGTTGCCTCCGTAGTGAGGCGGGACGAAGTTCTCAGGCCAATAGTGTTGCGTCCAACTGTATTTTGAGCCGCCTGCCGTGGTAGCGCCAAACGCTGCGCGTGCGCCGCGCATCCGGCGAAGCTTCTTTTTTAGAACAGCGAGTATTTCCCGCCTCTGTTGTTCCCAAGGCCTGCTGCGGAACAATTTCCAACGCTGCGAGTAATAGTAGAGACGCCACAACGGCCGAATCTGGGTGTGTTCCAGAGCCCAGGTGTCCAAAATAACCAACAGAGCTACTTCTTCACCCTGCAATTCCAGAAGGCGCGCCATATCATAGGCAATGCGGGCGCCCTCGCACATTCCTCCCAGGTAATACGGTCCTTGGGGTTGAATCTCGCGCATGGCACGGATGCAATCGGCCGCAAGAGCCTCAAACGCTTCGGGCGAGTAGGGCTCTCCCGGCCGCACCAGAGCATGTTTTTGCAGCTTGTAAAATGGCTGATCCTTGCCCAGATGACGCGCGAGGGCAACGTATCCCAGGGCATTTACACCTGGGGTAACCACAGCAAAAAAAGGTTTGGCTCCCTTTCCACCCTGAATTTCGAGTGCCGTGGGACATGGAGGAAACTCCTCGCCTTGTTGAATCAGTTCCGCCAGGCGTTCGATGGTTGCTCCCTGGAATAGCAAGGAGAGAGGTAGTTCCTTGCCGGTCAGCTTTTGGACTTCCCGGACCATGCGGACGGCTAATAGAGAATGTCCCCCCAGATCGAAAAAATTGTCCCGAATTCCGATCGCCTCCGTACCCAGAAGCTTTGTCCAGATTTTGTAGAGAAGGAATTCGACGTCATCCCGTGGAGCCGTGCGTTCATCGGCACCCGCTCTGTCGTGATGGTCCGGCTTCGGAAGAGCCTTGCGGTTGATCTTGCCATTCGGCGTGAGCGGGAGGGCGGCGAGGAAAACGAAGACGGAGGGGACCATGTACTCGGGGACGGAGAGTTGAATGTGCGCCCGCAGAGCGGCTGCTGAGACTTCGAGACCGGGACGAGTCGCGACATAGGCGACGAGCCTTTTGTCGCCGGGCATGTCCTCACGGAGAACCACGACGGCTTGTTGCAGCGCGGGATGGCGTGCGAGCGTGGTCTCAATCTCGCCGAGTTCGATGCGGAAGCCACGCAGCTTGATCTGATGGTCCATGCGGCCGAGATATTGCAGTTGCCCATTCGACTGCCAGCGCACCAGATCGCCGGTGCGGTACATGCGGGTGTTGGCAGCCGAGAAGGGATCAGCAAGAAAGCGCTCCTGCGTCAGGTCGGGCTGGCCCAGGTAGCCGCGCGCCAAGCCAGCACCCGCTAAGTACAGTTCGCCGGGAACGCCGATAGGCACGAGGTTGCGCTGGGCATCGAGAACGTATGCCTGCGTGTTACCGATGGGACGCCCAATCGAAATGGAGTGGTCTTCATCTCCTTGCACGCGGGAAATCGTCGACCAAATCGTGGTTTCCGTCGGACCGTAGAGATTCCACACCTCTCCCGCCCGCGCGACCAACTCGCGGCCCAACTCCGGAGGCAACGCTTCGCCGCCGCACAAGATGCGCAGATTGCGATCGCCGTGCCAGCCCGATTCGATCAGCAACCGCCAGGTCGCGGGTGTGGCCTGCATGAGAGTCGCGCGGCTGCGCTCCAGCAACTCCGCCAGACGTGGACCGTCTTGCGCAACTTCCCGGCTCGCCAATACGAGACGCGCCCCTGTGATGAGAGGGAGGTACAGTTCCAGGCCGGCAATATCAAAAGAAAGAGTCGTGACGGCGACCAGAATATCTTGCGGCTGAATGCCGGGTTCGCGCTGCATCGAATGTAGAAAATTCACCACACTTCGGTGTTCAATAGCAACGCCCTTGGGGCGTCCGGTGGAGCCGGAGGTGAACAACACATATGCCAGGTTGTTGGATTGCACGGTACGCGGGGGATTGGACTTTGGCTCACGCGCAATCAATGGCCAGCCGGAGTCCAGGCAGATGACACGGGCCGACTGCCGAGGCAGGCTGGGGAGCAGCGACTCTTGTGTGAGCAACAAAGGCGCATGGGCGTCTTCCAGAATCATGGCGACACGGTCCGAGGGATAGGACGGGTCGATGGGCACGTAAGCGCCGCCGGCTTTGAGAATGCCGAGAACACCAATCAACATATCGGAAGAACGGTCGGTGCAGAGGGCTACAAGCACATCGGGACCTACGCCCTGCCGCTGCAGGAAATGTGCAAGCTGATTGGAACGTTCGTTGAGTTCGCGGTAAGTTAGTTGGGTTGTATCGCAAAGCAGAGCGACATCATTGGGAGTGCGGGCGGCCTGCGCTTCGAACAAATCCGGAAGCGCGAGGTCGGACGGAAATGGGACGACAGTGTCGTTGAATCCCGCAAGCAACTGGCGGCGTGCATCCTCGGCGAGCAAGGAAAGTTCTGACAACCGCTTCTCCGGTGCTTCCACTACGCTGCGTAACAGCTGGAGGTAGTGCTGCACCATCCGCTCCATCGTCGCCGCATCGAACAGGTCAGTGTTGTATTCGAGGTCGCCGCGTAATCCTTGTGGTGTTTCGGTGAGAAAGAGCGACAAGTCGAATTTTGAGGTTGTTCCAATTCGTTCCAGAGTAGTGAGCCGTAAGCCGGGGAGGTCCAGAGCTTGCCGGGGGGTATTCTGCAACGAAAAGAAGACCTGAAAAAGTGGATTATGCCCCAGAGAGCGCTCCGGCTTGAGATCCTCGACGAGCTTCTCGAACGGCATGTCCTGGTGGGCATAGGCGCCGAGAGCGGTCTCCTTCACCCGGCTGAGGAGCTCGAAGAAAGTGGGATCGCCCGAAACATCCGTGCGCAGCACAAGGGTGTTGACGAACAATCCGATCAGAGCTTCGATCTCAGCCCGATTGCGATTGGCAATCGGAGTTCCGACGACAATGTCTTCTTGCCGGGAGTATTTAGCGAGCAGGACATTGAAGGCTGCGAGTAACGTCATGAAGAGCGTTGCTCCCGACCCGCGGCTGAGCGCCGTGAGTTGCGCGAGCAGGTCTGCGGGCGCTTCCCAGCGGAGAACGGTGCCGGTGTAGCTCTGTGCGGCAGGCCGTGGGCGATCCGTAGGCAGTTCCAACTGGACCGGTGCGGCTTCGAGCTGCTTTCTCCAATACGTGAAGTGACGCTCCAGCGTACTGCCTTGCAGATACTCGCGCTGCCAGACTGCATAGTCCGCATACTGCAGCGGCAATTCTGCGAGCGGCGACGGCCGGCCCAGGCTGAAAGCTTCATAGATGGCGCCCAGTTCCCGCACAAATACCCGCCGGGACCAGCCGTCAAAAACCATATGATGCAGGGTCAGCAGCAATACATGATCCCGGTCTCCGAGCCGCAATAACGACGTCCGCAGAAGTGGGCCGTTTACCAAATCCATCGGCCGGCCAGCCTCTTCCTGCGCCAGTTTCCGGGCCTGCTGCTCGCGTTCTTCCGCCGGGACCGATGTAAGATCCACGATCTGCAACGTAACTGGACGCGCGGCGGTAGCAATCTGGACGGGCGCGTGGTCGGCCATGGAAAACGTCGTCCGCAACACTTCGTGCCGGGCCACGATGGCGCTCAGAGTGCGCTCCAGCGCAGACACGTTCAACAAGCCTTCGATCTTGATAGCCCAGGGAACATTGTAGGAAGCAGAGTCGCCCTCAAGCTGAGAGAGAAACCACAGGCGCTGTTGAGCAAACGTCAAAGGAAAGGCGTAGGAGCTAGCTTCGGCTTCGAAAGCTTCCTGCGTTTGCCTCAGTCCGGATTGGGTCCCAGCTTCCATGTTAAGAACGCGCCAATTTTATGCCGGCAGTTGATCTCCGTCCACTAGATCGCCTAACCCGACCAGGATCTTGCGCGGCCCCACGAACGGATCGCGAGCATGCGCGGTAATCATATTGTCGAGGGATACCATGTCGCCCTCCTGCCATTGGAAGCGAATCGCGTTGCGTTCGTAAATCTCCCCGATATGATCCATCACGGAGTCTTCGATGGCAGAACCGTCGCCGTAATAGACGTGGCGGGGTAGTTCGTCATTCTTGAAAATCGATAGCAAAGACTGCCGGGTCGCATCGTCCAGGCAGTGCACGTGGTGGAGCTGCACTTGATTGAAGAAGCTTTTTTCCCCCGTTACGGGGTGGCTCAATACACCGCGCGCCCTTTGTCGAACACGCAAATTGTCCTTGCCATGCCAATCGATGAGGAAGCCAGCTTTGCGGCAAGCCTCTTCAACCACAGATCGATCGTCGGTGTGGAAGAAGCGCTGCCAACTGACGTCGAGACCGTCGGAAAAATTGCGCATGTACATGAGACCCAAATTCTCGAACTTTTCACGCACTGCCGGATCGACCTGTTGATACACCTTGCGGCAATCGACGATCGGGGAGCAACCGCCCTCCTTCGCCGCAACCAGGCAGAAGAACGTGATCTTAGCGGGCCAGCAGCTCATATGCGAACTCTCGTTATGGTAGAGAATCGCTTTATCTTCCGGGTAGGGCGTGGAAGTGTAGATCTTGCCTGCCACACCTTCACGCGGCAGATCTCCATATTCCGTGAACAGTTCCCGGCAGACTCCGGCGACGGCTCCCTCAAAGTCCTGTGGACTCTTTAAGGCAAATCCACGAAATAGAACCCCGCCATGCTGGTAAAGTTTCTGTTCGATGTAGTCGCGGTGTCCGCGTGTCCATTCCGCCAAATCCACCTGATCGGCCGCGGGCGAGATCATTAGCGGCAGGTTGCTGCCCTCGATCGGGAAACTTTCCTTCACCGGATTGAATTGGGATAGATCGACAGCTTTACGCCGGATCGCTCCTAGACTTTTCAGCTTTGTTGCTTCGCTCATTGTGTCCTCTCCGACGGTTCTTCCGTAGGCAAATAAAGCTTGAGTTTCTCCGCTAACTGCTGCACCAGCGGTGGGTCCATGATGTCGCGGCGCAACGTCTGATTCATGCCATTCGAGATTTCGTCGTTCTCGACGACGGACGCCAGATCCTTCCAACCCATGTTCGGGTCCGCATCGTACAACCCCTGTCCGCGAAACAAGACGATCTTTCCGGGATAAAACTGCGGCACGTAGGTTTTCTCAGCTTTCACTAAAGCCAGCGCTACGTATTCGGAACGCATGGCCTGCGGGACTTTCATTCCCAGACGCACAAAAGCCGCACACATCGCCCAGTACAAACCGGGACGATACTTGCGCTGAAGTTTGCGTCGAAACCGACGCAGGCGCCATTGTAAGGCCTTCCAGGGCCGCCGGATATCATAGTTTGGATGCGCCCGCGAGACTGCCAGGGGTACGTCTGCGGCCATTTCTGGCGTTGTATCTGGCTCTGCCGCGGTCGTGGTCCCCGTCGGACTGTAAAAGCGGAGTTCCGCGCTGAACATCGCGACCAAAGTTGTGGATTCACCGCTTGCGCGTAACTGCTGTGCCATCTCGAAAGCCACCAAGCCACCAAAGCAATAACCGCCAAGCCAATAGGGGCCATGTGGCTGCAGCCTGCGCATTTCGGCGATGTAATGAGCCGCCAACGCTGCGATCGTCCTGCGCTGGATGGGGCCGCCATCCATGCCTTCAGGCTCAAATGCATACAGCGGCTGCCGGAGTCCCAGAGCCTGCGCCAGAGGATGCAGGAAAAGCGTTCCTCCCAGCCCACCATGCACGCAGAAAAACGGCGAATTCGCGCCTTTCGGTTGAATCGGGATCAAGGATTCGTAACGCGGAGCGGCACTCGTATCATCGAGGTGCCTCGCAAGGCCTTCAATGGTCGGAGCTTGAAAGAGCAGCGCCAGCGGTAGATCGCGGCCAAACTCCCGGGAGATACGCATGAAGAGCCGCGCTGCCACGAGGGAGCGTCCGCCTAATTCGAAAAAGCTGGTCTGCACACCAATCGGCGCCATCTCCAGAACCTGTTCCCACACGGAGACGAGCTTGCGCTCGATGCTGGTTCGCGGTGCAACGTAGGCAGCCCCGGCGTCAAAGTCGGAGGGCTGAGGCGCGGGCAGCGCTTTGCGGTCCACCTTGCCGTTGGGAGTGAGAGGGAACGACGCCAGGAAGACAAAGGCCGAAGGCACCATGTAGTCCGGCAGAGCTTGTTGCAGCCGTTGGCGCAGATCGCGGCGCGAAGCGGCTGTGGCACCAATGGCAGCCACAATGTATGCGGCCAGAATCCTATCGCCGGAGCTATTCTCGCGCGCTACCACTACTGCTTGTTGCACGCTGGCGTCTTGTTCGAGAACCGACTCAATCTCCCCTAGCTCAATACGGAATCCATGAATTTTGACCTGGTGGTCCAGTCGCCCGAGGAACTCCACAACACCGTCGGCACGGGAGCGGCACAAGTCACCAGTCCTATACATGCGTGCTCCCACTCGATCCGCGAATGGGTCGGGCACAAACTTTTCCGCTGTCAGGTCGGCGCGCTCAAAGTATCCGCGAGCCAGGCCATCACCACCAATCCAAAGCTCCCCTTCCTGCCCGGGAAGCACGGGATGGTGTTGTTCATCGAGAATATAAAGCTGGGTGTTGTCGATGGCTCGTCCGATCGGAATGGTACGGTCTTCGTCGCCTTGCACGCGATAGATCGTCGACCAGATCGTGGTTTCCGTCGGACCGTAGAGATTCCATACCGTTCCCGCGCGCGCCACGAGTTCGCGACCCAATTCCGGAGAAAGCGCTTCACCGCCGCACAAGACCCGCAGATCGCGGTCGCCGCGCCAGCCCGACTCGATCAACAAACGCCAGGTTGCAGGCGTGGCCTGCATTAAAGTTGCGCCGCTCTGCTCCAGAAGATTGGTTAAGCGTCGTCCGTCTTGCGCAGTTGCGCGGCTTGCCACCACAAGGCGGGCCCCAGCGATCAGCGGGAGGTACATCTCCAAGCCGGCAATGTCAAAAGAAAGCGTCGTGACTGCAACCAGGACATCTTGCGGCTGAATACCAGGTTCGCGCTGCATCGAATGCAGAAAGTTCACCACGCTGCGGTGTTCAAGTTGCACGCCCTTGGGCTTGCCAGTCGATCCTGAAGTGTAGATCACATAGGCAAGATCGCTTGCCTCTACGTCGCTTCCTGGATTGCTTTCTTTCTGACTCGAAATCGAGCTCCATGTCGAATCCAGAACAATGGTCTTGGCGCTGGTCGGGGGCAACGACGGGAGCAAGGCTTCCTGCGTAATCAATACTTCAACGCGGGAATCCTCCAGGACATACCGTATGCGGTCTGCAGGGTAAGCTGGGTCAAGAGGTACATACGCTCCCCCCGCTTTCAATATGCCGAGAAGCGCAACTACCATTTCGAGCGACCGTTCCACACAAAGGCCGACTAAAACCTCCCGGTGCACACCGTGCGTATGCAGAAGATGGGCGAGTTGGTTCGAGCGGATGTCCAATTCGTGGTAGGTTAAGGACCGCTCCTCGAAGACGATCGCAATCTCGTCCGGTGAACGCCGGGCCTGAGCCTCAATAAGGCGATGAATACAAACCCACTGTGGGGCTTCCGCCAATTGTGAGCTCCCCGGTTTCACGCCTGCTCGGAATTCACCCTCCATAGAGAACTCAGACCGGTATGGCACCAGAGTGGGGTGATCCTGAGTCATGGTTTTCCTACTGTCAACCTTGCACTTTGCCTACCACCACTCGCGCCGGATAGCCGGGGAGGGCGAACTCAAGTGAAGCTAAACTATTGTTTTATCTAGCTATTAGACGAAGTCGAGCGTCGTTCGAGAAGCTGCTTGGTAACAAAGTGCAATAACTTACACATTTTCCCAAACGTTGCCACAAACGAGAAACTTCCTACCTTGGGGAGGGTTGTGGAGAATTATACCCTGAAGTGCCCTGTTCGCATCACATTTCTCCCCCTGGTTCTTCACCCTCGAGTAACCCGATAACCCTCTCTCGAAACCCGCGCGATCGTTGGTGTTTCGGCAGAAGTCGCAACTGGAAAGTCGGCCAATGTGGCCGCAAGGCCAGCGATGGTAGGTGTCTCGAAGATCGACCGCAAAGCCATCTCAACATTCAGCCGCTCGCGGACCCTGGAGACGACCTGGGTGGCGAGGAGGGAATGGCCGCCGAGGTCGAAGAAGTTGTCGTCGGCGGAGATAGAGGGTTTGCGGAGGACTTCCTGCCAGATCTGGGCGAGGGCGAGTTCGGTGGGGGTGGAGGGGGCGACAAAGGGCTTGGACAGGGCCAGGGATTCGGGGGCCGGCAGTTTCTGGCGGTCGATTTTGCCGTTGGGGGTGAGGGGGAGCTTGTCGAGCAGGACGAAAGCGGCGGGGATCATGTAGTCGGGGAGCAGAGTTTTGAGGTGAGCGCGCAGCGTGTCCGGAGAGAGTTGGGAGCCGGGCGTGGGGACGATGTAGGCGACGAGACGTTTTTCTCCGGGGGCACCGTTCTGTGAGTCGTTGTTCGGGGTGTCGTTTGGGGAGTCTTGGCGTACGAGCACGGCGGCCTGGCGGACGAGCGCGTGTTCGAGAAGAGCAGCCTCGACTTCGCCGAGCTCGATGCGGAAGCCGCGGACTTTGACCTGGTCGTCGGCGCGTCCGAGGAACTCGAGGAGGCCTTCGGGGAGCCAGCGGGCCAGATCGCCGGTGCGGTACATGCGGGCATCGGAGCCTGTGGATTCTTGTTCTGCAACAAAAGGATCGGGCAGGAAGCGTTCGGCGGTGCGTTCGGGCTGCTGCAGATAGCCACGGGCGACGCCGGCGCCGGCGAGGAACAGCTCTCCGGGGACACCGACGGGAACGGGTTCGAGGTCGGCATCGAGGACGTAGACGCGGGTGTTGGGCAGCGGGCGGCCGATGGGGATGGTAGCGGCGCGCGAGTGTTGCCAGTCATAGTCGCGGAGGGGCAGGGTCAGCGAGCCGATGGTGGTTTCGGTGGGCCCGTAGTGGTTGATGAGCTGGCAGGTGGGGTTGAGGGCAAGGATAGTTTCGACGAGGGGGCGGGTGAGCGATTCGCCGCCGGTGATGAGGAACTGGCGCGGCAGCACGTGCGCGGCCTGATCGGCGGAGAGCAGAGCTTGCAAGTGCGAGGGGACGATCTTGAGAACATCGATGTGGTGCTGGGCGGAATACTGGGCGAAGCGGCGGGCATCGGTGGCGACGTCGTAGGGGAGGACATGCAAAGTGCCGCCGGAAGCCAGAGCGGGGAAGATGCAGGTGTTGCCAAGATCAGCGTTGAGAGCGGAGACGGTGGCGAAGCGCAGGCCGTCGGGAAAGCGGGCAAGTTGCAGCTTGTCACACAGCGCGGCCGTGTAGTTGACGAGATTGCGATGCGAGATGGCGACGCCCTTGGGAACGCCGGTGGAGCCGGAAGTGAAGATGACGTAGGCAAGATGATGGGGCTCGGTGTTGAGAGGCGGATTGGACGAGGGCTGACTGGCCCAGGAAGCGGCATCGCGATCCAAAGCGAGAACAGGTCCGGAGAAAGCGGGCAAGGCGCTGAGGAGCTTCTGTTCGGTGAGCAGGGCAGCGGCGCCGTCGAGCTGTTGGGCGAGGCGGGCCGGAGGATGATCGGATTGCAAAGGAACGTAAGCGCCCCCGGCCTTCAAGATGGCGAGCAAACCAACCATGAGGGAGACGGAGCGGTCGAGGCAGAGGCCGACGCGAGAGTCGGGGCCGACGCCAAGGGAACGCAGGTGATGCGCGAGCTGATTGGCGCGGGCGTTGCAGTCGGCGTAGGTGAGCGAGACGCCATCGCAGACGACGGCGAGGCGGTCGGGAGTACGGGCGGCTTGCTGCTCGAAGAGCTGATGAAAGCAGAGGGCGGGAATGGCGGTGGGTGCGGGGTTCCAGCCGGACAGCAACTGCTGGCGCTGCGCCACAGTTAACAGGGGCAAGCGGCGGACGGGCGTTGCGGGAGCGTCGAGGGCGGCGGCGAGGAGAACCTGAAAATGCTCGGCCCAGCGGGCGACATCTGTGGCGGCGAAGCGGCGGGCATCGTACTGCAACTCGCAGCGCCAGGTTCCCGCGCTCTGCGAACCCGCCCGTTGCAGGCAGACCAGCTTGAGCGCGAACGGCTCCCACACCGCCCGCACCGAGTCCACGGTCCACGTCAGTCCCCCGCTCGCCACTCCCTCCGGTATCGTTACATGTTCGTAGGCGGCGCGATTGTTGTTGCCCTCGGTGGGCTTGAAGTATTCCTGCCATTCCATCAGCTTCTGCACTGACTGGTGAGCGTGTTCGGTAATATCTTTAAAGGAGAAGTCTCCGTCGAAGCGGGTATCCACCGGAATGGTTTTGGCCAGAAGGCCGACGGCTTCACGCAATTCTTCGTACTCGCGTCCGTCATAGGCGACGGAGGTGGCAAACTTCGCCTGCCCGCTGAAGCGCCACAAGAGCACTTGCCAAGCGGCCAGCGCCAGATGGGAAGCAGAGTTGTTCCATTGGCTGGCGAAATTGTCGATTTTTTCTGCTGCGGCCCTGCTGATTTCCAGAGGTTGCACTCCGACGGAAAACTCCGTGTCACCAGTTTTGTTCTCCAGCGGGAGAATCGGCACGGGCTCAAGGAGTTCAGCCTGTTGTTTCCAAAATTCGCGGGCCTTGACGGAATTTTCCTCGTCCGATTCGATCAAGTCCTTTTGCCATTGAGCAAATTGCACATAGCGCAACGGTTCTTCCGGTAAGGACTGTTCTTTTCCGCCATACAGGGCTGCGAGCTCGGAAGCGAGAAGGCGCAAACTCTGCGTGTCCGCGCACGCTCCCGGTAACGTCAGCACAAGAAGGTGGGAGGTGTCCGCAAGCCTGGCCAGTACGGCATGCATGACCGGTCCCCGCTCCAGGTCCGCGGGCTTGGCCCACTCTGCGGCCAGGAGTTCCGAGACTTGAGGTTCCTGCATTTGCCCCGTTTTTCGAGATGCGCTGGCCTGGGAGAAATCCACGGTGCTCCAGGCTGGTTCGCAGGCATCGAGAACGACCTGGAAGGGAACCTTCATGCCGGACTGGCGGGTGAAAATCGTACGCAGAATCTCATGCCGCTGCGTCAGCTTCCCCAGAGCGGTGCGGAGGCGTTCACCGTCGAGTACGCCTTCCAGCGTGATCGAGCACTGTGCCCGGAAAGCCGTGCTGGCAGCGCGAGGCTCACCCCACATCTGCTCCTGCTGCGGCGACAACCAAAATCCTGCAGTCGGCGATTCCATTTCTGTTAACTACTCCTCGCGCTCCCCGGAGGTGTTCGAAAGAGTCACTGCCTTGGGGGCCACGTTCATTAATTTCTTAATTTGCGACTGCTTTCTTTCCTGTTTCTCCGCGCCTTGCTGCTGCTTTTCGGCTGCCGTCAGCATTTCCAGTGAACTCAGGCGGGACTCTGGAGAACGCATCGCGCTACCCATCAAAATTTCAAAATGCCGGGCCATGCGCTGGATGGTCGAGGCATCAAATAAATCGGTGCTGTAGAGCCACTGTCCTGCCAGCCCCTGCCCGTTTTCTACCATGAAAACCGCAAGGTCGAATTTGGAGCGAGTGATCTCGACGTCGAAGGGCGACAGGTCGAGTCCCGCCAGCGTCCGGCGCTGCCGTGGTATGTTCTGCATCACAAACAAAATTTGAACGATAGGATTGTGGCTGAGATTGCGTTCCGGTTGGAGCTCTTCCACCAGCTTGTCGAAGGGCATATCTTGATGCGCGTAGGCTCCCAGCGCCGTCTCCTTGACCCGGCCGAGCAGCTCGCGGAACGTAGGATTGCCGGAGAGATCGGTGTGCAG
This sequence comes from uncultured Acidobacteriaceae bacterium, assembly GCA_964619065.1. GTDB lineage: Bacteria > Acidobacteriota > Terriglobia > Terriglobales > Acidobacteriaceae > JANXUC01. The sequence goes on from CAZUCC010000008.1 coordinate 75,601, forward strand.
TGCCAGCAGGTTGATGAAAAACCCGATCAGCTTCTCGGTTTCAACCGTGGTGCGATTGGCCAAGTCCGTGCCTACAACGACGTGTTCCTGTCCGGTATAACGTGCGAGCAGCGTCTTGAATCCGGCGAGCAGGGTCATGAAAGGAGTGACGCCTTCGCGCTGGCTGAATTGCTTGATTTCTTGCGACAGCTCTACGGCCAGCGGAATTTCTTGATAAGTTCCCCGGAAAGACTGTGCCTGTGCCCGTGGACGATCTGCAGGCAATACCAGCACGGGAGGCGCGCCCTGAAGATGCGTGCGCCAGTAGTCCAACTGCTTTGCCAGGACGTCGTCGCGCAGCCATTGCCGCTGCCACGCCGCGTAATCCGGGTACTGGATCGCGAGGTCAGGGAGCGGAGAAGGCTTGCCCGCAAGGAAAGCTTCGTAGAGCGTACTCAGTTCCTGCATGAAGATCCCCGCTGACCAGGCGTCGCTTGTGATGTGATGCATAGTCAGCAGCAGCACGTGATCGTCGGGACTCAGTTGCAATAGCGTTGCGCGGAGTAAAGGCCCATGCGCCAGATTGAAAGGCAACCGCGCTTCTTCCCGAGCCAGTTCTAGCGCTTGCGCTTCGCGTTCGGCCTGCGGCAAAGCCGTTAGATCACGCTGAGACAAAGGCAGCACAAGCGAGGGAGCGACCACCTGCGCCGGCTCGCCTTGTTTGGAAGTAAATGTCGTGCGCAGTGCTTCATGACGCCGGACAATTTCGTTGATGCTTCTTTCCAGGCATGCGGCATCCAGCGGACCGCGCATCCGGAGGGTGCGTGGAATGTTGTACAGCGGATTGTTTGGTTGCAGCTGATCCAGGAACCATAAGCGTTGCTGCGCAAACGACAGCGGCAACGTTTGATCGCGAGGAACTGGCTGGATGGGCGGCGCTTCCGGCTGGACGTTTTTCTGGTCGACTTGTGCTGCAAGAGCTTGGGCCAAGCCTGCAATGGTGGGTTTCTCAAACATGATGCGCAGCGGTAGATCGAGCTGCAAGATGCGTCGGACCCTGGAGACGACCTGGGTGGCGAGGAGGGAATGGCCGCCGAGGTCGAAGA
>CAZUCC010000008.1:76785-97638 GCA_964619065.1 uncultured Acidobacteriaceae bacterium
CCACGGTCCACGTCAGTCCCCCGCTCGCCACTCCCTCCGGTATCGTTACATGTTCATAGGCGAAGGGGAGTGCCAGCGCGTCCGTACCAGTGGAAGCCTCAGCGTGTATCCAGGAAAAGGCGTCCTGCCACTTCCCGGCTTTTGCTTGCGAATCGACAAGCTGTCGCAAAACTTGCTCGAACGTGGAGTCGCTGCTCGCAGGTGCGCTTATGGGAAGACTGCGCGCAAAAAGCCCCAGCGCGTCTTTCAGTTCATCGTGTTTGCGTCCGTCGAAAGTACAGGCCAGTGTTGCGCCGGGCAGGGAAGTCAGGCGTGACAGCCAACAGCTCCAGGCGGCAAGCAAGAGATCGGATACGAGGACGTTCAGTCTTTTTGCCACAGCTGCGGATTTTTCCGCGAGAGTGGCGCTCAGCTCAATGCTTTGTTCGGCGAAAGTGAAACTTCCAGAGGCCGACTTTTCCAGAGGTAGAGATGTAGTGGCAGCAGCTTTCAAATCGAGCGTGCGTATGTGGTCACGCCAGAAATCGCGACCCGACTTCGTATCTTCCCCTTCGAGAAGTTCGTATTGCCATTCCACGACGTCGGCATACTGCAGGACTTCCTCGTCTTGGGCAGGCCCGCCCCGGGCGTAGGCACGACCAAGGTCAGCGACCAGATTTTGCAAAGACCGTGCATCCCCGCAGCTGGAGGGCAACGTCAGGACCAGTACATGGCGCATCGCGGAAAACCGGCCAAGCGCCGCCTGGAGCGCAGGTCCTTGTTCCAGATTCAGCGCCTGAGTGTGCTCTGTGGAAAGCAGGGCCGCAATGCGGGAAGCCTCGTTTTCGCCGGAACTCGATAAATCGATAACCGTCCATCCCGGTTCGCTCTGTTCGAGGATCACCTGAAAAGGAACCTTCAACCCCGCCTGACGAGGAAACGTGGTACGAAGAATCTCATAGCGTTCGACCAGGGAAGCGAGGGCGCGCCGAAGCCGCTCCGCGTCGAGCGGGCCATCGAGGCACACGGCGCATTGCGCACGGAAACCCGCGCCCTCCGCGCCTGCGAGCGTCCACAGGCGCTCCTGCTGCGGCGACAGTCGAAATCCAGCGGTAGTGTTCGACGACATTATTCTTTCGTACTCTCCCTAGCAGCTTTCCCAGCAAAGTGGAATTCTCCGGGCTTCTCATTCTTTCCCGGGGGCACTTTGTTTTCACCTTACTTTAGTGACTCCCGTAACCCTGGCGCACGGTACTCTTGGATTTCTAAGCTTCCTTCATGCTCTTTCTCTTGAGCTTCTTCAGCTTGCTCAGACTGACCTCCTGAAACTCCTGTTCGGCGGTTGCTCGTTGCTGTTGTTCCGTCTCCGTCAGAACCTGCAAGAGCGAACTCAGCCGTATTTCGGGATTGCCTGTGATTTTTTCCAATACTGTTTGATAGAGGCTGGCCATGCGCGCAATGGTTGTGGCGTCGAAAAGATCGGGGTTATAGAGCCATGTGCCAGCGATGCCTTTCTCGTTCTCTTTGACAAAAACAGCCATGTCGAATTTGGACGGCACCTCCAGCTTGAACGTGCCCAGCTCGACTCCCGGCATCGTGGAGCTGCTCGCGGGCGTGTTCTGCTGGACAAACAGCACTTGCACGAGAGGATTGTGGTTCAGGACTCGTTCCGGCTGCAGTTCTTCCACCAATTTGTCGAAGGGCAAATCCTGGTGCGCATAAGCGCCAAGCGCCATCTCCCGGACGGATCTCAGCAGTTCTTGGAATGAAGGATCTCCGGATAGATCGGTCCGCATCACCAGCAGGTTTACGAAGAAGCCGATCAACGATTCCGTGAGCACATCCGTGCGATTGGCGACATCGGTTCCCAAAACAATATCCGGCTGCTTGGTGTAATAGAGGACTAGACTCTGAAAGGCTGCGAGCATGGTCATGAAGGAGGTCGCGCCCTGCTGGCGGCTCAATGTCCCAATGGCATGGGCAAGAGTTTTTGGCAACAAGACGTCCTGCGTAGCTCCGCGGAAGGTTTGTACTGCCGGTCGTGGCCGGTCCGTAGGCAGGCTGAGAATGGGAGGAGCGCCCTCAAGCTTCGTCTTCCAGTAGGACAATTGCTGCTCGAGGACATCTCCTTGCATCCAGTTGCGCTGCCAGACAGAGTAGTCCGCGTATTGGACCGTGAGGTCTGGCAATTCAGACTTTTTGCCCTCGAGCGCCGCTTCATAGAAGGCGATTAGATCACGCACCAGGACACCGCTGGACCATCCGTCACTCGCAATGTGATGACTGTTTAAGAGGAGGATAAAGTCCTGCGGGTCGAGCTTTAACAGCGTTGCCCGCAGCAAAGTATCCTGAGCCAGGTTAAAGGGTTTTTGGGCCTCTTCGTCGGCAATGCGCCGGGCTTCTTTCTCGCGGATGACACCTGCCGGTAGCGTACTAAGGTCCAGGATGGGCATTTTGATGCTGACCCTGGAGTTGATCACTTGAACGGGGTGGTCGTCGACAAGGCTGTACGTTGTTCGCAGTACCTCGTGCCGCTGCACCACACCGTTAATTGCCTCTTCCAAGGCGGGTACGGACAGCGCCCCCGTCAAGCGGAGTGCGCGAGGAACGTTGTACAGGGGATTGTTCGGCTCGAGCTGATCCAAGAACCAGAGCCGCTGTTGCGCAAACGACAACGGCAATGGCTGCTGTCTTGGCACGGGCACAATCGGAGGTGCAACGATGCCACGCTCGCTGCGTTGGGTCTTGTCGATGGTTTGAGCGAGAGCGGCTACCGTGGGCGCCTCAAACAGCGCACGCAAGGGTAACTCCACCTGAAAGGCCTGACGCACGCGGGACACAACTTGAGTTGCCGAAAGCGAGTGGCCGCCAAGCTCGAAGAAGTCATCGGTCACTCCCACTTGTTCGAGCCGCAGCACATCGGCCCAGAGGGACGCGACAATTTCCTCGGCAGCATTTCTCGGCGCAACGTAATTTCTCTGGCCCTCGGGACGCGACTGATCGGGTGCGGGCAGGGCGCGGCGATTTACCTTGCCGTTCGACGAAAGCGGCATGGAATCCAAGAGTACAAATGCCGAGGGCACCATGTACTCGGGCAATTTCTCACCCAGCCAGCGGCGGGCCTGCGGAATAAGGTTGCTGGCGACTTTCTGCTGCAAAGGATTATTGGTGTAGGTTTCCCACGGCCGCACCAAATCGGTTTCTCCGGGGAAACGCGGTACCGACCATTGTTCCGCCTGGCCCCGACCCATCTCTTGCACGGTTTTGCGCCGCAAGATCACATCGCACAAGCCGTCGTTGGCCACACTCGAGCTGAGAATTTCGACCTGGTACGGCAGGTCTTGTTCCAGCGCCCACAAGTCTTCAGGCTCGACCGGGGCCGCTTGCGGTTCTTGCCTCAGCAACTTCCGGAGTTCGCCCGCGGTGGCCGGTCCGTCGCCGGAGGTAAGCATCGTCAGTGCGGCAATGTCGGAGTGCAAGCGAGCGTTGGGCACGGCCGTCAGACCCAGCATTTCAGGCTGCGTCTTCTGCAATATCTCCCGCAGCAACTGCGGTGTGAGCTTCTGCTGAGTCCAGTCCAGCCAGGCGCAATCGATCTTGGACGCAGCCTGGTCGCGCACATGCAAGACCACATCATAGCGGAAGCATGTGAGTTCGTTGCGCGCGCGGCCGCGCTTCAACTGAATTTCCACGCGGCTGATTCGCGGGATGCGCCGGCGCAGCGCCGCGAACAACTGAGGATCAATCAGGAGTTCGCTCTCCTGGCGCATATTCTTCTGCACACGCTGCCAGAGCTGGCCCCTCGTGAGTGAATCGGGTGCCTGATACAGCTGGATCGAAGTGTGAAAGGCCTCTAGCAGCGGGAGGCTGCGCAGATCGCCAAGGAATACCGCGCCACCGGAGGCTACGGACTGCACCGCCCCTTGGAGAACGTCCATCAGATAGTCGAGATTGGGAAAATACTGGACCACGGAGTTCACTACGACCGCATCAAATAGCTCTCGATCCCGACCGTTGTCGAGTTGGTGCGCTGCTTTGCGGTCCAGTGTGACCTGCGGCAGTTTCAGGTCGGGGCGCTGTAACTGCTGTTGCAGGAAATCCAGTGCAGTTTGGGAAACATCCGTTCCGTGATAGTGCTCACATTGCGGTGCGATCCGGAACAGAAGCAAGCCGGTGCCACAGCCAATCTCCCAGACGCGCCTCGGCCGCAGCGCCAGAATGCGATCGACGGTCGTATCCACCCACACCCGCATTTCTTCCGGAGGAATGGGCTGGCCGGTGTAGCTGCTGTTCCAGCCGGCTATGTTGAAGGTGGCGTCCGCGGCGCTCCCACCCCGATGATAGGCTTCGTCGAAGGTCATGGCCCATTGCGAAACTTGTTCCGCACTTAAAACATTTTCCGGTCCTGGCTGGCTTGAGCCGCGGTAGTTGGGGTCGGGAACGATGTAGGCGACCAGACGCTTGTCGCCGGGTTCGTCCTCGCGCGCCATGACCACGCTCTGGCGGACACCAGGATGGCTGTCCAGCGTGGCCTCAATCTCACCTAACTCAATCCGGAAGCCGCGGAGTTTGACTTGATGATCAATACGTCCAAGATACTCAACGTTTCCGTCGGGCAGGAATCGCGCCAAGTCGCCCGTCTTGTACAGGCGCGCTCGCGCGTCCCGGCTCAACGGGTCAGGAATGAATTTCTCCGCTGTCAGTTCGGGCCGCTTGAGATAACCCCGCGCCAGTCCGACTCCGCCGATGTGCAGTTCGCCGGCAATCCCAACCGGTACGGGTTGCAAATATTTGTCCAGGATGTAGATCTGTGTATTCCAGATCGGCTTTCCAATCGGCACAATGGACCGTCCACTGTGGGGAGTGCAGGGCCAATACGTAACATCCACTGCCGCTTCGGTGGGACCGTAGAGATTGTGCAGTTCCGTGGTCAAGCGTTCGAAAAAGCGTTCCTGTAGATCAAAAGGCAGTGCCTCCCCGCTGCAGAACACGCGGCGCAAACTGGTACAGCGTTGCACACCTTCGGTTTCGAGGAAGATGCGCAGCATCGACGGCACGAAGTTCAGGGTGGTGATGTTTTGCTCGGCGATGAGATTTACCAGATAGTTCGGATCCTTGTGTCCCGCGGGACGCGCCACCACCAGACAGGCTCCGGTCATCAACGGCCAGAAAAACTACCAGACCGAGACATCAAAGCTGTAAGGAGTTTTTTGTAGAACACGATCGGTGCCATCGAGCCGGTACGCGTCCTGCATCCACAGCAAGCGGTTGACAATGCCTTCGTGCACGTTGGGGACGCCTTTGGGTTTGCCAGTCGATCCCGAGGTATAGATTGCGTAGGCCAAGTTCTTGCCGTTGGTGAGAACGGTGGGAGACGTCGTGGGTTCGTTGGCCAGCCTAGGCCAGTCACGGTCCAGACAAAACGTGGGAATCCCCGACGGCGGCAAAACTTCCAGCAAGCGTTCCAGGGTAAGCACAACAGGAGGCGCCGCATCGTCCAGCATGACTGCCAGCCGTTCCCGGGGATAGTCTGGATCGATGGGCACATACGCGCCGCCCGCCTTCATGATTCCCAGCAGCCCAACCACCATTTCGATCGACCGCTCCGCGCAAATGCCGACAAGAACGTCGGGGCCTACGCCCAATTTGCGTAAATGGTGCGCCAGCTGGTTGGCACGCGCATTCACCTCGCGATAGGTCAGTTGCTCGGATTCGAAGACCAGGGCCGGCGCGTCTGGCGTGCGCTCGACTTGATCCTCAATGAGCTGGTGTAGGGAGAGTTCGCGCGGGTAGTCCTTGTGGGTGTCGTTCCAGGTCACAACGATCTGCTCGCGTTCCTGCATGCTCAACATCGGCAATTCGGCAATCCGGCGATCCGGGTTCGTTGCAATGGATTCGAGAAGCACGCGGAAGTGTTCCAGAAAACGCTGGATGGTGCTGGCATCGAACAGGTCGGTGGAGTACTCGACCATGCAGGAGAGCCCTTCCGGTTTTTCCACCATGAATACGCCCAGGTCGAACTTGGAGGTTCCGTTGTGCACGTCCAAGGACTTGAGCGCCAGGCCGGGAAGCTGGAAGGAGGAACGGGGTGCGTTCTGTAAGGCGAACCAAGCCTGGAACAGAGGTGTCCGGCCTAAATCGCGATCCGGTTGTAGCGCTTCAACCAGTTTCTCGAAAGGCAGATCCTGGTGAGCATAGGCGCCTAATGCGACGGTACGGACGCGGCGCATCAGCTCGCGGAAACTGGGATTGCCGGAAACGTCCGTTCGCATCACCAGTGCATTTACAAAGAACCCGATCAACTCTTCGATTTCCGCGCGGTTCCGGTTCGCAATGGGCGACCCCACCACGATGTCTTCCTGTCCGGTGTAGCGAAACAGCAGAGTCTGGTACGCAGCCAACAACGTCATGAACAGGGTCACGCCTTCGCGCTGGCTGAGCTGGTTCAGCTGGTCGGCCAGGCTCCTCGGAAAAACGACGGTCTGGGTTGTGCCCCGATAGCTTTGCGTTGCTGGGCGCAGGCGGTCAGTGGGGAGTTCCAAAGTGTCGGGCGCATTCTCGAGTTGCTTCTTCCAGTAAGAAAGCTGCTTCTCCAGAACTTGGCTCTGCATCCAATCGCGCTGCCAAACGGCGTAGTCACCGTACTGGATTGGCAACTCGGGAAGCGGCGAAGGCTTGTTTTCAAGAAACGCCTCGTACAGGACCGCAAGTTCCTTAATGAACTGCCACATCGACCAGCCGTCGCTGACGATGTGATGCATGTTCAGTAGAAGAATGTTCTCCTCAGTGCCCAGGTGCAGCAGACTCGCGCGGAACAGCGGACCGGTCTTTAAGTTGAATAAGCGCTGCGCTCCTTCCACGGCGAGGCGCCGGATGCTGGGTTCCCGATCTTCTTTTGGAAGTTCGCTGAGGTCGATCGTCGGGATGTCAATCCTCAGTTCCGGCGTGATCGATTGAACAGGCCGGCCATCGCTGACCACGAATGTAGTGCGCAGCACTTCGTGCCGGCGAACGATCTCGTTGAGCGCGTGCACCAGCGCGTCCCTGCTGAGTGTTCCGTCCATGCGGATCGCCAGTGGGGCGTTGTACAAAGGATTGTTGGGCTCGAGCTGATCCAGAAACCACAAACGCTGCTGGGCAAATGAAAGGGGCAGAGGCAGTTCGCGCGATACGCGGTGGATGGGCGGCAACGGCTCGGACGCCTGGGTGCGCAACTCTTCGAGACGGCTGGCCAATCCCGCGATCGTGGGCGATTCAAACAGCGCCCGCAAGGGGAGCTCGAGGCTTGCCGACTGGCGGATGCGCGAAATCACCTGCGTAGCCAGGAGCGAGTGTCCGCCCAAAGCAAAGAAGTTATCGTACACGCCGATTTGTGGCAGGCGCAGCACCTCAGACCAGATGACGGCGAGCTTCTCCTCCCAGGGCGTGCGCGGAGCGATGTAAGCCTCGCTCGCCAGCCGCGTGTACTCCGGAACCGGGAGAGCTTTTCGGTTGACTTTGCCATTGGGTGTGAGCGGGAGCGCATCCAGGACGACAAATGCTGCCGGGATCATGAACTCCGGCAAGCTTTGCTTTAAGTGCTGGCGCAATTGTTCCGCATCAGGAGCTGGATTGGAATCCAAGGTGTGGGCGCCAGAAATGTTGGAACCAAGAACGACGTAGGCCACGAGCCGCTGATCCCCAGGCGTGTCTTCGCGTGCCATGACAATGGTCTGCCGAATCCCGGGATGCCGCGTCAATGCGGCTTCAATCTCGCCCAGTTCGATGCGAAAGCCGCGGAGCTTGACCTGATGGTCGATACGTCCGAGATACTGCAGTTGTCCATCGGTTTGCCAGCGCGCCAAGTCGCCGGTGCGGTACATGCGCGTGCCCGCCGCTCCAAACGGATTGGCAAGAAAGCGCTCTGCCGTCAGATCCGGGCGTCCGTGATAACCACGCGCCAAGCCCTCGCCCGCCAGGTAGAGTTCTCCGGGCACGCCGATGGGCACGAGGCTGTGCTGCGTATTGTTGTGGTGCGCATCGAGGACGTAGGCTTGCGTGTTGGACAACGGCTTTCCAATGGTGACGGGCTGGCCGCGTGGTACGAGCGTGTAGGTGGAGTAGGTCGTGTCTTCCGTCGGGCCATAGAGGTTGTAGACGCGTTCGATGCGAGTCCTGGCGTAAATCTGTTCGACCAGGGAATCACGCAGCGCTTCCCCCGCGAGATTGACGGTCTTGACGGAGGAGGGGACAGCGTCCAGGCGCAGCAATTCAGCCATGGCCGACGGCACTGTATTGATAAGTGTGACCTGATCGCGCGCGGGCAGGGAGGGCAAATGCAGCGCGTTATCGGCCAGAATGACGGCGCCTCCCGCACTCCATGGAACGAACATTTCGAAGACTGAAAGATCGAAACACATTGAAGTGGAGAACAGAACCCCGGCAAGTTCTTGCTGAGAAAAGACGCTCTGCGCCCAGTGCAGGAAAGTAGCGGCGCTGCGATGTTCGAGGGCGACACCCTTCGGCCGGCCCGTGGAGCCCGAGGTGAACAGCACATAAGCGAGGTCGTCCGGTGTGGCCCGGTGGCCTAGATTCACCGAAGATTCGCGGGAGATCTCATTCCAGTCGGAATCGAGGCAGATGAAACGCATCGCGCCACCCGGCAGATCGCCGAGCAGAGACTTTTCAGTGAGAACGACTGGAGCTTTTGCGTCTTCAAGAATGTAGCCGATGCGTTCCCTGGGATAGTTGGGATCGAGGGGAACGTAAGCGCTCCCTGATTTCAGGATGCCCAGGATACCCGCCAGCATGTCCGCTGAACGCCGGATGTAAATGCCCACTAGCACGTCCGGACCGGCGTCCTGCTTCACCAGGTAACGCGCGATCTGGTTGGCGCGCTCGTTGAGTTCGCGGTACGTCGTTCGTTGGGAACCGCAAACCAGGGCAACGGCATCGGGTGCGAGTTCCGCGCGCCGTTCAAAAAAGTCATGGATGCAAAGCCCGGCGGGATAGTCCGCCGCGGTGGCATTAAACTCAACCAGGATTTTCCGCCGCTCTTCGGCGTCCAGCAAAGAGAGTTCCGAGAGGCGGCGTTCGGGGCTCGCCACGGCACCTTCAAGAAGCGTACGAAGATGCCGCAGGGCCCGCGAAATGGTGCTGCCATCGAACAGGTCCGTGTTGTACTCGGCGCGCAGTAGCAGACCTTCTGGAACCTCGATGGCATACCACGCCATATCGAACAGGGACGTCTGGGTGTAGACGGGCACTCGCTCCAGTCGCAGCCCGGGTAATTCCAGGGCGGTCAGAGGCGCATTCTGCAGCGCAAACATGACTTGGAAGATCGGGTTATGGCTCAGGCTGCGTTCCGGCTGTAGCTCCTCGACCAGCTTTTCAAACGGGATATCTTGATGGCAATATGCGCCCAGCGCCGTATCCTTCACTCGCGCCAGCAGCTCCTGCAGGCTCGGATCTCCGGAGAGGTCGGTACGGAACGCCAGCGTGTTAACGAAGAACCCGATCAACGGCTCGATATCGGCATGATTGCGGTTGGCAATCGGCGAGCCCACCACGATGTCGTCCTGCCTGGAATACCGTGACAGCAGCGCCTGGAACCCGGCCAGCAGAGTCATAAAGAGCGTCGAACCTTGGCTTTGGCTGAAGGTGCGCAGCTTTTCAGTCAGTTCTTGAGAGAACAATAGTTTCTCGGTGGAGCCACGGTAGGTCTGCACCGCGGGGCGCGGCCGGTCGGTGGGTAGATCGAGCACCGCGGGAGCGCCTGCCAGCTGCCGCTTCCAATAAGAAAGTTGTTTTTCCAGAAGTTCGCCCTGAAGCCATTGCCGCTGCCAGATCGCGAAGTCGGCGTATTGTGCGCCCAGATCCCCCAAGGGTGAGGGCTGTCCTTCCAGGAAAGCTTTGTACAGCGCGGTCAGTTCGTCCGCCATCACGCCCATGGACCAGCGGTCGCCGATCACGTGGTGCATAACGAGCACAAGCAGATGGTCGTCCGGGCGCAGGCGAACCAGCGTGGCGCGCAGCAGCGGTCCTCGCGCCAGATCAAACGGCCGGGCGGCCTCTTCGCGCCCCCATTGTTCTGTTTTTTCTTCTAGTTCTTCATCGGGAATGCTTGTCAGGTCGACCCGCGCTAACGGGATGCGCAGCTCCGGAGCAATGTGCTGTACCGGCTGGCTGTCTCGCACAGGAAATGTCGTACGCAGCGCTTCGTGCCGCCGGACGATTTCCGTCAGAGCACGCTCGATCGCATCCACATGCAACGTGCCCCGCATGCGGAAAACTTGCGGAATGTTGTAGAGGGGGCTGCCCGGCTCCAGTTGATCCAAAAACCAGAGCCGCTGCTGCGCGAACGACAGCGGAATATCGGATATTCGCGAAACCGGCAGGAGCGGCGGAATCTGAAGTCCTGCCCGCTCGCGCTGGGCGGCGATCACAAGTTCGCCCAAGCCCGCGATGGTGGGCGCTTCAAACACCACGCGCAGCGGAAGCTCCACTTCGAGTGAGCGCCGAATACGAGCCACCAGTTGCGTGGCCATCAGGGAATGGCCTCCGAGCTGGAAAAAATTGTCGTGGATTCCCACCCGCTCCACACGCAGCAGGCGCGACCACAAGCTGGCCAGCACCTCTTCAACGGGGTTGCGCGGTGCTTGAAATGGCTGGTGGCTCCGAACGCGTTTTTTCTGTGTGGCCCCAGAGGCTTGTTCGATCTGCCGCGCGGTGGCAAATTCTCGTGCGATTCGATTTAAAGTCTGGGATCGTTTTGTGAAATCGCTGTTAGCACCCTGAACGGAAGGAAGTTTCTCCGCAGCGGGGGCGGTTGGCGCAATCTGGAGTTTTTGATTGGGCACAGCAATCGCGTCAGCGGGGGCGATTCGGAACAGGAAACCATTCGGCAGTTCCTCGCGTGAAATTGCGCTCCGCCCGTCTTGCAAGAGGCTCTCCAAAAAATCGAGCGCGGGGCGGTTCTTTGCGGTCGCGATAAAGGGGATTTCCACAAAGAGCAATCCGTGCTTCTGCGCCATCGTCCCCACCCGCGCCAGGATGTGGTGTTCTACCTGGCGTCCCAGCGCGCGGCAGCTGAGCAACAAAGTGTCGACTCGCAGAGCACCGGTGTCGGCGAGTGTTTCCAAAATCACCACACCGACCAAGCCGTAGTCGCCAAAGCGATCTTGCACGCGCACGACGAGAACCTCGGCGCCTGCGCGGCGCATGCTTTCAATCTCGCTTTCCTTACGCCGGAGGGTGGTGCAGTTGAACTGGTTGGTGCGCTCGGTAAGCTGGGCCACACGGGCCAGATCTTCCGGCTGCATGGGCTCAATCGCAATCTTGAGCTGCAGGCTGGTGAGAAATGCGTCGAGATCGGGCGCGTCGGTTCGCAGCGCCTCGCGCTCGACATTTTCGCGATACATCGCGCTGCGTTGGCGGTCCTCTTCGGTGACCGTCCAGTGATCAAAGGCCCAGATGTTGCGCAAGAAGTTCGCGATTGACGCTGGATCGGACGGCAGTTCGAGCACGAAAACTTGCGGGCAGTTAGCACGAACTTCGGCGCATTCGAGCGGGTTGTCGTCGACGAAAATGAAGCTGTCGAGTCCTAATTGCAATTGCACTGCCAGCGCGTGCAAGCTCTCCGATTTCGCTCGCCAGTGAATCTGCGACGCCACAATGTGCTCGCGGCGCAAAACCATGCCTGGATTTTTCTCGAAGACGGCAAATACGTCTTCTTCCGCATTTTTGCTGGCCAGGCACAACACCATCCCTGCATCGTGCTGCTCGCGCATGAATTGCTGCAGCGCGCGCCGCGGGGCATCGACTGTGACGCCCAGTGGACCTTCTTCGCCACAGACGCCTTGCCACAGCGTGTTGTCGCAATCGAGCACGATCACTTTCGAGGGTGCGGAGCGCAGCGCCCAAATGCGGCGGGCCATCATAGCAGCGATCGCGGCAAAGAATTCCGCTGTGTAGGGAACGCTTCCGATTTTTTCCGCATACGCGTCGTGGTAATCCGCCACGGGATACATGCGCAGCACTTGTTCCGAAGTGATCACCGTCACTCCTGCCGCGCCGGCGAGTTGCGCCGCCAGCAACTCTTCCATGCGGCGGTAGAAAACCGCACCGATTTCCCGCGAAGACTCTCCCGGCGAATCTTCCTGTGAATCAGAAGATGGACAGCAAATCACAATCTGCGGCACCGGGGAACGAATGGCGGCAGCCTGCAAGGCCTGTACGAGGTCAGCGACGTTGCGCTCGATCTTTGTTGGTATTGCTTGCCTCGGTGTTCTGTCTTCGGAATGTGACTCGCCGCCCTCCCAGTCTTCCATGCGAATCAGCAATAAGTTGCAGCCATTCCGGTTGCGTCCCAGCGTACCGTTCGGATTGAGGAGTTCCTGAAAGACTTGACCGTACCCGGCGAACGCAACCTCCACGGGAATCCCCGCTTGTTCCATGCAGAATGCGAAAGGCTCTTCCACGGGTTCGGCGGTGAAGGTGGCAGCAACCGCGATCGTGATTTTGCTTCTTTCGCGGGCGGCCTGTGCCGCTAAGTCCGGAGGCAGGGCATAGTCTTCGACACGCATCTCCGGGTTCAGCGCCAGCTGCTCGAGCACGGAGGCATAGGCAGCAACCAGCAACGCCGCCGTCTCCTCAGTAAACAAGGCGCTGTTGAATTCGCAAGCCAATTGCAGCCCCTCGGCCATTTCAGTGACCAGGAACCGCAAATCGAGGAACGCCACTTTCGTATCGAGATCCAGAAAACGAGCTTCCAGATCCTTGCTACGAAAGGCAAATTCCGGATAGTTCTGTAGGAGCAAACCCACATTGAACAGAGGATTGGCGTTCAGCGTCCGTTCGGGATTCAACGCCTCGACCACTTTCTCGAAGGGGCAATCCTGGTGTGCGAAAGCGTCGAGCACAGTCTGCTTGGCCTGCGCCAGCAGCTCTGTTCCAGCCGCGCCTGGACCAACTCGCAGGCGCAGCGGGAGGAAGTTCATGAAGCAGCCAATCAGGCGCTCGATTTCCGTTTGATTACGGTTTGCACTGATAGTCCCTACGACCAGATCTTGTTGCCCGCTCCAGCGCGACAGCAAGATGTTGAATCCCGCCAGCAGTGTGGGGAACAGTGTCATCCCGTGCCGCTGACTTAAGGATTTCAGCTGGCTCGCCACCGCCGCGGACAACAGCAGCGAACGCACCCCTCCTTCGGTTCGTGGTGTTGTGGGACGCGGATAGTCCGTGGGCACAGCGATCGCTGGGGGCGCATCTTCGAGTTGTTTCCGCCAGAAGCTGGTTTCCCGTGCCAGGATTTCGCCTTGCATCCAGTCGTGTTGCCACGCTGCATAGTCGGAATACTGCACCGGCAATTCGGGCAGTTCCACCGTCCGGCCATCTGCCAGAGCCGCGTACGCCGACCCCAGTTCTTCAAACAAAAGGCCGCCGGTCCAGCCATCGCTCACGATGTGGTGCATGACCACCAGGAGCAGGTGATCTTCCGCATCGAGACGAAACAAACTGACTCGCAGTACGGGACCGCTGGCCAAATCAAAGGGCCTGCGGTAGTCCTCGAGCGCCAATCGAAAGGCTTCTCTTTCGCGCTCTTCTGCTGGAAGGCTGCCCAGATCACGAACCGCAAGCGGGACGTCCAGGAAGGGAGCAATGACTTGCAGGGGCTCGTCCCCGTGAACTTCCACTCGTGCCCGCAATACTGCGTGGCGCGCGATGACGTGACGCAGTCCCTCGACCAGCAAATCCGGCCGGAGTTTTCCTCGCACCCGTACCGCGCGGGGTACGTTGTAGGCAGAGCTCTCGGGATCCAGTTGTTGAATGAGCCACAGACGTTGCTGCGCGAACGAAAGCCGGCTCCTGCCGCCGTCATCTGCTCGTTCGCGTCGCCGTAATTGTGGCGCTGGGGCAGCCTCCGCAGCGGCTTTGCCGCGCAGCTTTTCGAGCAAGGCGCGCTTGGCGGGACTTAAATCCGCCACGGTTTGTTTCAGGTCATCCAAAGTATCCTGCCAAAGTATCCTGCCAAAATATCCTGCCTGCGTCGGCGCGCGTTACGCCGCGGTTAGCTCTTGAGATCTGGGGAAGATCTCAAAAATGGCGCCGGCTCCCACACAGGGAACGCCGCTTGTTCAGCGAGTCTCACTCATCGTAGCGGCCCTTTTTTCGGTGCCCGCAGCTTCCTTTTGTGCGACGTCTTGTGCAGCGCCCTCTGGCTGAACTGTTCCCTGCGGAACTGGATCTTGCTGCACCGTACCTTGTTGAACTGTGCCTTGTGGAACCGTGCCTTGCTGAGTGGCGGGTTCCAGGTACCAGTTGTGTTTCAGCACGAATGTGCCGTTCCATGGCGACTTGCCCGTAGCGTAATAATCCGATTCGACGATGGTGATGCGGGCAGCGTCGTTAATCAAGTCCGCCTCGCTGTTGTTCACGTCCAGCCACAAACGCAACAGGTAATCTCCTGGCATAAGCGTTAGGCTGGGGATGTCGCACACAAATACCTGGGGGCCTACGACCTCGCCGTGCGAACGGTTGGGTTCAAAAAAGCTGTGCGCGGTGAACACCCGTTGGCCGAAGATGTTGTCGAAACCCAGCCCCACATTAAAACTGGCGGTGGGCCGCTGCAGATCGAAATGGACGCGCACTTTCAACGGGCTTCCGATGGCAAGTCCCTCGGAAACCGGGCATTCTCCGCTAGTTGTGAATTCAATGCGGCGCAGAAGTTGCGCCTGCTGCGAACGGCGGTCCTTGGCGCTGCTCAGATCGATCGAATGGCCGCCGCCTCCTGTCGCGCTGGAGATGCCGCTCAGGTAGTGCTGGACTGCGTCCTTGGAGGTGCCGTCGAAGACCACACGGCCACGCTCCAGCACCACGCCGCGCTGACACAGATTCTCCACTGCTGCCATATTGTGCGACACAAATAAAACCGTTCTTCCGCTCCTGCTGACGTCGCTCATCTTGCCCAGGCATTTCTTTTGGAAGGTTACGTCGCCCACAGCCAGGACTTCGTCCACGATCAGGATTTCAGGGTGCAAGTGGGCCGCCACGGCGAACGCCAGCCGGACATACATTCCACTGGAATAATGTTTCACCGGTGTATCCAAAAACTGCTCGATCTCGGCGAAATCTACGATGGCATCGAACTCAGCATCAATCTCAGCCTTGCGCATGCCCAGAATCGCGCCGTTCATGTAGATGTTTTCCCGCCCTGTCAACTCGGGATGGAATCCCGTCCCCACCTCGAGCAGACTCGCCATCCGTCCGCGCAACGTAATGCTTCCCTCGGTTGGATCGGTAATGCGCGAAATAATTTTGAGCAGAGTACTCTTGCCCGCGCCGTTGCGCCCGATAATGCCTACGACCTCGCCTTCCTGCACGGAAAAGCTGACGTCGCGCAAGGCCCAGAAATGCTCTCGCCGGATGTCTGCAGCCGGTGCGCGATTGCGGCGAAACGGCCCGGCCACCTTCCGTTGCAGCAGCTCGCGAAAGGTCTCGGACGCCTGCAGCTTGTGGCGGCCCAGAATGTATTCCTTCGAAATTCCGCTAACTTCGAGAATGGGTTCCATGTCAGATCACGCCGTTCTAAATTACGTCCGCGAAGCGCGCCTCCATGCGCCGGAAGATGAACAGCCCCACTACGAAGAGCAGGACGCTCATCCCGAGCGAGAGTCCCGCAACGCTCCACGTAATCGGGCTTCCCAGCAAAGCGTGGCGGAATCCCATAACTACTCCCGTCATCGGATTCAAGGCTAAGACGTGCCGCCATTTTGCCGGCAAATAGCTGGCGGGGTAAATGACCGGAGTCACGAAAATACCCATCTGAATCAAAAATGGAACAGCATACTTCACGTCCCGGAAGTTTACGTTGAGAGCCGAGAGGACTAATCCGAGTCCCGATGCCGCCAGAATTGCGGCCAGAATAAAGACCGGCAGCCAGAGCACCGTCCAGGTCAGCGCCCAATGGTAGAAAGCCATCAGCCCCAGGAGCAGGAGAAGACTCAGTACCATATCCAGCAGCAGGGCTCCCACCGCGCCCAGAGGAATAAAAATGCGCGGGAAGTAGACCTTCGAAACCAGCTGCTGGTTCGCAATCAAGCTATTACTGGACTGGTTCACGGCCGTGGCAAAAAATGTCCAGGGCGCAAGTCCTGCGAAGGCGAATAACGGATAGGGTGGCCCATCGCTATGCACGCCCGCCATGCGGTTGAAAACAAATGTGAAAATTGCCATGGCAATGAGCGGTTGCAGGATTGCCCAGAGGCCGCCGAGAACGGTCTGCCGGTAACGGATCTTTATATCCCGCCATACCAGAAAACCCAGGAGCTCCCTGTAGAGATAGGACTCCCTTACATCCAGCGGCTGCCACCCCTTCTTTGGCCGTATTGTGAGTGAAAAGGTTGACATAAACACTTCAAGTACGCGGCTTCACAGCCGCAACTTTGGGGGGAGGAAGTTTGCCGAACAGGGGAGGACAAGAGTGCAACCCGCACCCCACGATACCGGGATTCTCTTGCGGAATCAATGCTTTGCGAGGTTGCCCCTTGCCAATAACCTTGTCATAATCGCATTACTTTGTCCAGAGAATTGCCCCGGGCTGGCCAACTGCGCGGTAACGAAAGTGCATCCGAAGGAGGGATGCATGGTTAGAACAACTGTGCCTCCATATCGGTTCGGATATTCCCTAAATTTGTCACGAACGCGATAAAATTGGTGCAGTACGGATAGCGGGTTCAGAGGAGCCATTCTGATGCGATCTTTTCTGATGCGATCCATGCGATTCACTCTTGCTCTCTTGGTGTTGCTGGGAGTGGCGATAGCCGTTTCCGAAGCCCAGAATTCCACCGCCATGCGTCACAAGCCCCGCGCAGGCAAAGGGACACCAGCGAACTTGTCTCACCACCGGGATAATTCCGATCTTGTGCTGCATGGGAATACCCAGAAAAACAGCGGTCCCGCGGCGGAACTCAACAAAATCGAACAGCAGACTCTGCACTCAGGATCAGCGTCGGGAGCGCGCCCGGTGGCTCGCGTCAAGGCTGCCCCCTTGCCGAAGATGAGTGTTGCCAAGGCTGATAAGAACCCAGCCATCAACTTCAGCGGCCATTCTGGCGGGGGAAACCATACCGCTACCACCACCAACAAGAAGTCGGGCGGAAGGTCTCCCAAAGGAGCAGGGGGCGGCCGACTGCACTAAGTTGCCCTGACGGCTGGTTTGCACTGATCACTCAGTGGAGGCTGGCGAATGCCGTCCTCTAGGGTTTCTGTTCCCCGGAGTTCTCCATGTGTTGCGCCAGTAGGCGCTCCGCATCTTCTTCCGATAGGCCTTCAATTTCCTGCAGCAGCCGAGCCATTTCGGCGTCCTCACTCTCGGCGGGTTGGGCGTGCCGTACTTTTTCCGCCAGTTGCGCCACCGTAGGGCTCTCCAGAAAACTATGCAGCGGCATTTGTACCTGGAAGCCGTTACGGATGCGCGAGATAATTTGCGTTGCCAGCAGGGAATGTCCGCCGAGCTCAAAAAAATTATCGTGCACTGACACACGGTCCTTGCGCAGCACTTCGCACCAGATAGCAGCCATTCGCTCTTCTTCTGGAGTGCTGGGGGCGACGAATACTCGCTCGGACTGGGCGTTTTCCGCCTCCGGCGAGGGCAGCGCCCGCAGATCGATCTTGCCGTTCGCCGTCAGGGGCAGCTCCTTCAGCACGAGGATGGATGTCGGAACCATGTATTCGGGGAGCTCATTTTGCAGGAACGAACGAAGCTCGCCGGGCTTTACTGAAGAGGCTGCCACAACGTAAGCCGCGAGGCGTTTTTCGCCGTTCTTGTCGTCATACGGGGTGACTACAGTCTGCTGTACGGCGGTGTGCTTGCGCAGGGCAGCCTGAATTTCCGCCGGCTCAACGCGGAAGCCGCGAATCTTGACTTGATGGTCAATCCGCCCCAGGAATTCGATGTTGCCGTCCGGCAGGAAACGCGCCAGGTCTCCGGTTCGATACATGCGTGCTGCTGACTTGGAAGGAGTCCGAAATGGATTTGGAACAAAACGCTCGGCTGTTGTCTCCGGTTGATTCAGATACCCGTGCGCCAATCCGGCACCACCAATGCACAGTTCTCCTGCAACGCCAATCGGAACCGGCTCCAGGTGACGATCCACGATGTAAACCGTATCGTTGGCGAGGGGCCGGCCCACCGGAACGGTAGCCGGCTGCCATGCGCTGACATCGTTCTCCCACACTGCGAATGTGCAACATCCAATGGTGGCTTCGGTAGGTCCGTAATGGTTGAGCACGGCGCACTTTCCGGTCTGCATGATCTGCCGCACGAAATCCCAGGAAGACGCCTCGCCTCCAAGCACGAGAAACTTACGCGGCAATAGCCCGTCTCCTCCCGGCGCCTTGAGAAGTGTGCTCAAATGCGACGGCGTGATCTTCAACACGTCCAGCGGATACTTCGCCGTGTAGTCCGCGAAAAGATTTGCCGCCATTGCCATCTCAAAGCTGATGACGTGCAGACATCCCCCCGAAGCCAGCGACGGGAAGATCGATGTGTTTCCCAAGTCCGCGCTGATGGTAGAAACGGTGGCGAAGTGCAATCCCCCAGGATGCTTGGCCAGATCCAGCCGGTGTTCCATGAAATGTGTGTAGTTCATCAGGCTGGCGTGCCGTACGGCTACACCTTTGGGTATGCCCGTCGAACCCGAGGTATAAATCACATACGCCAGATCTTGCGGCGAATTGATGTGCTCTGGATTGTCGGCAGACTCGCTATGCAATTGGCTGCGATCACGATCCAAACAGAGGATGGTGCCAGAGTAGTCCGGCAAATTTCCCAGGAGTTTTTCCTGTGTCAGCAGAACAGGTGCGCCCGTTTCTCGGAGCTGGTGCGCCAGGCGGGGCTTCGGGCTATCCGGCACCAGAGGCACGTAACAGCCCCCGGCTTTGAGGATGCCCAGCAAACCTACGATCATATCGGCGGAACGCTCCACGCAAAGCCCCACGGCTACGTTCGCTTTCACTTCCCGCCGCCGTAGAGCGTGCGCCAGACGGTTTGCCTGCGCGTTGAGCTCCGCGTAGCTGAAGACCTCATTTCCGCAGCGCAGCGCGGGCCGCGCAGGATTCCTGCGGGCTTGCTCCTCGAACAAAGATTGCAGGCAGGTATCTCCCGGGAACTTTGCTGCAGTTTGGTTGAAGGCAACCACCACCGTTTGACGCTCCGCCTCGTCCAGGAGTGATAAGCGGCTCACCGCCAAGCTGGGGTTGGAAGCTGCGCTACGGACCAGTGTTCCAAAGCAACGTGCAAACCGCTCTGCCGCATCTTGCGATAACGTCGTGGGATCAAAAAGCAATGCAGCATTCCACCCGCTGGAACGTTTTTCCACGTGTAGCGTCAAGTGTGCGCGATGTTCGGCGGCGCGCATCCGAGAAATGGAAAAGCTCACGCCCAGACTCTGCTGCGCTTGCGGATACGAATCCATCACGAAGCACACAGGCGGCTCGTTCTCGGAGTACGCGACTGGCAAGAGATCCTGGAATTCCACGGCCCTGGCCATCGTGCTGTGCGTCTGTTCCACGAATGTCGAGAATTTCGGATCGGGTTCAAAGTTCGAGCTGACCGGCAGAAAACGATCGAACAATCCCAGGGCGTTTTTCACCTCTTCATACTGCCGTCCGTCGCTGCGGAAGTTCGTGACGATTTCCGCTTGTCCGGTGATACGCCACAGGAACACTTGCCAGGCCGCGAACAGAAAGGCCTCTATGCCTGTCTTTTCGATGACATCTTTCGTGATGGCATCCAATGCAAGCTTGGCACTCTGCGGTCGAGATAAGGTGTCGTTCGCAGTCTTTTGCGCAAAAGGCAACGCAAGCGGCGGTACTCCGCTGGAAAAGTGCGTCTTCCAAAACTCCGCCGCGTGTGCAGCCTCCTCCTGATCTTGTGGGAGATCGTTCTGCCATGCCGAGTAGTCGGCGTACTGCAAGACTTCATCCCCGCTCGGCGCAGAAGGCGGTCCGGAATAACCCGCCGCCAGGTGCTGCACAAGCAGGGCAAGGCCTCCGCGATCCATGCACAACCCCGGAACGCTCAGCAGCAAAGAGTGACGCTGTTTGCCCAGCGAGACTAGCATCGCCCGCACGGTGGGTGCTTCCGCACCCACGCCTTGCACTTGCTTTTGCTGCAGCAAATCGATTTCGGAAGCTTGATTCTCCGGGGCAATCGTTGCGAGGTCCGCTGTCTTCCACGCAATACTCGCCTCACTCTGTACCACCTGAAACGGAAACTTCACCCCCGTGTTGCGCTGGAAATTTGTACGCAAAATTTCAAATCGTGATACCAGAGTTTCTAGCGTCGCCCGCAGTCGCCCTGCGTCCAACTCTCCATCCAGCGACACCACGACCCAGGCCCATGAAGGCAATCCCGCCGCCTGCAAACTCCACAAGCGTCGTTGCTGCGGAGAGAGCTGAAATCCCGTTGTATTCGGCACTTCCATGAAAACCTCTTCCTCCATGAAACTATCTTGCAACGAAATTACTTACTGTTATGTTGGCGCAATTCTGCCTACCGCACACAGTTACGCGCGTTCGAAACCGAGGTTCCGGAAGTAACGCAAAGTAACCTTGCAGCATGCTTTGGGAGGACGCAAAGTCTTGACGGGGGAGCGAGACTTCTTCGCCCTAAGATTGGCATAGGTTGCTATAGTTGTCCAGAGTTTCTGGTACTCCCCTTATCCCCCGAACGTGCTTGGAACATGTAGAAGACAGTTGCCGAACTTTGTGACTTTTCATGTCGAACGCCACACACAACTCAAGCAGTGAAAATCCCGGCGGTGAAAGTCCGGGTCTTAAGCGGCGCAAGCCGGACGAGCCGCGTGTGGCTTCCTTCGCGCAACTGCGCTTGTG
>CAZUCC010000009.1:0-93619 GCA_964619065.1 uncultured Acidobacteriaceae bacterium
GAAAAATCTGGTTGGCGTAAAGCGTAACGCTTTGCGGCTTGGTAAAGCGGCGCTCGATCTGCATGGCCAGAAGAATCTCTTGGATTTTGCGGTGGAACGAGCGGTCGGGCGAGAGAAACAGGTTGCGCGCCAGCTGCATAGTCAGCGTGGACGCGCCCTGCACTTTGCCGCCGGACTGCACATCGCGATACGCCGCGCCCATCATGCGCCATACGTTCACGCCCCAGTGGCGTTCGAAGTCCTTGTCTTCAATGGAGATCAGGGCGTCGCGGAGAACTCGGGGGAAATCGTCATAGGTAACGATCACGCGGCGCTGCAAGGCGAACGATCCGACCACGCGGTTCTGGTCGTCGTAGAGCTGGGTCGTAGAGCTGGGCCGATAGTGCTCTAACTCCTCCACCTGTGGCAGGCCGGTGGAGTAGACGAGCAGACTGCCCGCCCCGCCTCCCACGATGGCGGCCACCAGCACCAGCACGGCGAAGAGAACGCGCCCGACCAGCTTCTTGCCTCCAATGTGCACGGGAGGCAGGTGGCTAAAAAGAGTTTGCATGGACGAAGGTCAGAATAGCAGGGCCGGGTTGCGAGCGGCCAGTTGGATAGGGCGAGGAGTGGCTATCGCCGAAAAAATTTTCCCCGTGGAACATTTTCGTTGAACTCCCTGGGGCTCAAGGAGTTACGTTCGCGAGGCTGATTTTGGAGTGCTATTCCAGGGGTGCTCCGCCAACTTCGCGAACTTTATTTTCGGGGCATTCCTGTTTTGGGAATGAGGAAGTGCCGGTATTTGGGCGGGGCGAACGAGCCGTTGCGCTAGCGTCATCATTTCCCACCCTTAAAAAGCCAAGGGTGGGGCACCCCTTGTGTTGGTTGTGTCGACAAAGATCAAGAGTCAGGGTGGGGCACCCGTCTGTCGGAATGGGATAGAGAGGTCAATACCTGGGCCACCCGCCCTACTCTTTTCTGGCTCCTTCCAAGTTCAAGGTTGTCCACTTCCTGTAGATGTCATCAGCTGTCAGACCCTTCGCACCCTCCAATGACTCCATCAAAAGTGTAAGGGGAGTATCTCGATATTCCGGGTGTTTGGTGTAGAACTCTGTGATCACTGTTGTGTATGCACTGAAGTCCGGGCCTTTCGACAGGTCAATCTTTAAGTTGGAATACTGCGCAACGCGTGCACGACAGCGCGCAGACGGAAATGTACTGGGTACGTCATCGTGCCCCAACCGGTGCGATTTGTCCCTTTCGAATAGATCGCCTGCACCCCTGCACGCTTCGACTACACCGTGCCCATGTCCCTGGATGAAGCCGTAAACAAAGTTCTCTCGTTCCGGTGCACTCCAGGACAGCCATAGCAGTCCCGGATGTTGGAACAGTTGCACCCGATCCGAAGTCTGAGACTGCGATGCAGAGATAATCGAGAACAACAGCAACGATCCAATCACGATTAGCCCGTTGCGCTTGGTCGTCATGCTGAACCTCCCTTTGCGTTTCTTAATAAACTGCCAATCCCAACGGCACGGTCCATCTAGTCAACCTTGGAGAACTCCGGCCCAGTAGGTTTGATTTCAACATGGATTGTCCATGCTTTTGTCAGAGCTCCACTACTGTCCTTGCCGATGACCAGTTGTACCCTCTTTCCATCGATGTACCAGCGTTGGTCGGCGCGCTGAGCGAACACGTTCAACACATCATGACCAAATCCCGTTAGTGATCACCTTGCCACTGCCACTTTCCACCGCGCTGGGATTCCCAAAGCTTGACCTCCATCTTCGAATGTTTCGCTTGGGCCTCTTTATCGTTTCTAAGATTGCTGCTGTTGTCCTGGAGTTGCTGTATCGTGTTCGCCTGCGGAACAATCGTGTAGTCCATTTCGAACTGTGCTCCTTCCGTGACGGACGGTTGTGGCGGAAGCGAATCTGGTGTCAGCATGACATCGGTCCTCTTGTCAGTCTGCGAGGCTGACGCATTTTGCGTCAGTTGAACGTTCAGCGTTACCCGAGGACTGTTCACGACATGCAAGTTCGGATCGGATTGGAACTCAGGATTCAGAAAGTCGGGGCTTGCAGAGTAGACATTGTTTCCCGTGTCAAAGTTGCCGGTGGCGTTGGCCACCGATTCGCCTCCGGAGAAGTCCCCTGCGCTGAAGAAGTACCCGTCGGCATCGACGCGGTTGAGCGGGCCGTTCTCGACATACGCGTACAGGTTCAGGGTCTGGGGATCGCCGAAGGTGGCATAGGGAACGGTGGTCGCCTTTGCTGCCCAGTCCGGCGTCAGGAACCGTCCCAAGCTGCTGGCATCGTAGCGCGCCCCGAAGTTATCCAACCCAGACTCCGTATCGCGCTCCTTGCCCGTGAACTTGTAATGGTTCGGGTCAGTGTTGGTGATGGCCATCTCGCCGCCGTACGGGTAGTAATCGGACTCCTCGGTGTATGCCGCCGCTCCATTCGAGGTCATGTTGCCAGCGGCATCGTAGCCAAAAATTCAAGGAAGTTCTCGGGTCAGGGTTTTCAAAAGCCCCACACAACGAACACCGCGTTGTGTGGGCCACCCGCCCAGTCTTCGGGTCCACGGTTTCAGCAGTCGCGGAGTTTTGCTCTCCGCTGCACGTTCTCTTCGGCCACGTGATAGTTATCACCCTGTCCCCTGCGGGAGCCGGCCGAGTGATTCCGTACACGCGGACATGCACGTTCTCGTAGTTGTACTCGGTCGTAATGAAACCACCATCGACCGTGGTGTTGAGGGGCTTTGTGAGATCGCGTCCGCGCTCGCCTTCCGGCACTAGCTCATCCACAAGCCCCTTCACTTCTTTTTCCGAGAACGAGACTCCAAAGACCATGCCAGTGTCGGTCTTTTGTCGCTTCTCCAGAACCATCTGGCACACCTGGCCGTCGGCGGCATATTTGGGCGTCATCACCACGTCGGGGCGCAGTTCGTAGGAAGTGATCTGCCGATATTTGGCGCTCAGATCAGCCGAACTTTGCCCCCAAACGATGGTTGCAATGCCGAGCATCAGAAGAACAACGAATGCTCCCTTAAACATTTTTCAGACCTCCTCTTGGAGCTTTTCCGACACCGCACTCGCACCACCTCCGCCACCTCATGGCGAGATTGCTTTTATGACCGGATCGGTCCACTTAATCGTGAAGTTCATTCCGTGGGAGTTGAATGTCGTGTTTAGCTTCCCGTTCATGTCCACGTTGGAAAGCGTGCGCGTCCAGGTTGCCTGGTAGGATGCTTTGCCCGCACTGATGTTCAGGGTTTGGGTTGAAGTTACTGTGATCGGATTGGTAGTGACGTAGTCCTTCAGATCGGCGACCGTGCCGGGCATTTTCTTGCAGGCGATTCAAAAAATCTAATCTCTGATGGGACCAGCCCCCATTACCCTTACAGATGCACCCACTGTCGATTGCTCAAAAACACTCTTGGATGTCCAGTACCAAGTACCATCCACCTTGACTCTGTATTGTAGATCTGGAGCCGGAGGTTGTAAGACTTTCTTGGACTCAACCGTCCCCGAAATTAAGCGAAAATATATGACTACGAACCAAGCTATCCCGTCGGGCTCCTCCGGAGAACTGCGGAACATAGCGCGTTCTACAACACCGCCATCGTATTGATCCCAAAACGACGTTCGAAGATTGAGCGCGATTCCTACTTTCCCGGACTGCTTCAAAGCACCGACAGACTTCACACGTTCAATACGTCTCAACAGTTCCCCATAGGTTGATAGTTGCATGAAGACGGGAGAGTCTGGCTCGGTCCATTTCGAGTGCGTTTCTATGAAAAAGTGTTTGGGCACCACTCGAATCTCACTGAGTTCACCACCTTTCTCGCAGAAAATGGGTTGAAGTACATAGCGGTCGTTCACTGTATAAAGATTTTGCTTCGAATCTATGATTGTGAATTCCTTATTCAGCTTCTCTTTTGTCTCTTGTCCGCTGGCCATGGATAGCATCAGACAAGCACATAAAATTCCAAGGATCCTTGCACCTAGCTTCATTGCTGATCTGCTTTTCATACCGATCTAAGCCCAAGCCGTTTTTTCGCTTCGGAGGTGACGAACCAGAAGCCGGACGAGCATGCCGTCATAGCGGGTGCCGCTCAGCTTTTCCAGCTCGGTCAGAGCTTCCTCGACAGTCTTCGCGGGAGCGAAGGCTCGTTCCGAGGTCATGTTCACAAAGGCATCCGCCAAGGTGATAATGCGCGCTAGGAACGGAATTTGCTCGCCGCGAAGCCCGCTGGGGTAGCCGGACCCGTCGAAGGCCTCGTGATGATGTTCCACCGCTTCTTGCAAACGCTCGCTTGCAGGTAGAGTGGCGATGAGTTCGCAACCCATCTGGGGATGCAGTTTCATTAGGTAGAATTCGTCTTCGCTCAGCGAGCCGGGTTTGTTGAGAATCTTCTCCGGCAGAAATAGCTTTCCGACATCGTGAACCCGCGCGGCAAAGAGCAGGTCGGCCATTTCGTCCGGGGGCAAATCCAGAGCTCGTCCCAGCATTTCTGTACATCGCACGATGCGCTCGCTGCGCCCAGCGGCATACGTCTCGCGGCTTTCGGAGGCACGCGCCAAAGCTTCGACTGCCTCTTGCAGAACGTCGACATGGCGATTGTCGCCAACACCGCCGATCCGGATCAGGGCGGAGACAGCTTCCTCGACGTGCTCTGGACCGTTGTGATCACGCTGCAGAAAGCCCTCCACAAAAGAGGAAATCATCTGGCGTTTGACGGCAACGCCCTCGTCCGAGGCAAAGAGCTCAACCTTGGAAACGCGGTTACCGCCGGCATGCTTCGAAAGATACATTCCTTCGTCCGCGAGGCGAACGATGTCTTCCACGCTGAATCCGTGGGCCGGGAAGCTAGCCACGCCAAAACTGCCGGTGATGTGGTGCTCATTGAGCATGGGATCGGTCGCGACCCAAAGTCGTAGACGCTCGGAAAGAATTTGCGCCTGCTCCATGCCCGTTTCTGGCATGAGAATGATGAACTCGTCCCCGCCATAGCGGGCCACCACATTGGACTGGCGGCACTTTTGCTCCAGCAACCGTCCGACACGGGCGAGCACCAGGTCGCCTTCGAGGTGGCCCATGGAGTCATTCACTTCCTTGAACTTGTCGAGGTCCACGAGCACAACCGAGAAGGGCCGGCCGGATCGCGAGGCACGCTTCCACTCCGATTGCAATGCTTCCAGGAAAAAGCCGCGCGTTTTGATGCCGGTCAGACCGTCCGTGATAGATTGCCGCTGCAGTTTCTGAAAAACGAAAGAATTGTGCAGCGCAGTAGCAAGCAAATCAGCGAGCGTGCCGAGGATGAGTTTGTCGTCCGGCGTGAAAGCGCTCTCGCGCTTGCTCTCGATATTGAGCACGCCCAGCAGCGTTTCCCCGTAGCTGACAGGGATGCACAGCACCGACCGCGAATCCTGCAAAATGCCGAGGGCGGGATTCGTGTCTGTGCTCTGCACGAGTGCAGTCTCGCCCGACCGGGCGACGCGGCCCAGAATACCGACACCCAGGGGGATGCGTTTCCCACGGGCTTGCGCCGTGGTTCCCGCTTCGGCGCGAATTTCAATGTCCTTGGTGGCGTAGTCGAGAATTCCAATGCCAATGTGGTCGAATTGAAATGTCTTTTGAATTTCCTGCACAATCTCCGCCAACATCTGTTCGGGATCCTGGCTGGAAATCGCGGTCTTGGAAATGTTATTGAGGAAAGCCAGTTGGCGGGAACGGCGTTGTTCCTCCGAGAAGAGGCGCGCATTCTCGACGGCGACAGAGACTTGAGCGGCCGCCGTTTTCATAACTTCCAAATCGCGTTGCTCGAAGGCGAATTCCTGGGTACAGCTCATGGCGACCATAACTCCGGCTGCATGCCCGGCGACAAAAATAGGCGCTCCGCAGAAAGACAGGGCTGGACGCGGCGGAATATAGGTCACGCCCAGACGGGAGCGTGTGTTCTCCAGATCGGAGCGAATGAGTAGTGGCTGTCGCGTGCGCAGAATGTATTCGGTGAGGGCGTTCGTTGTCTTGCGCGATCGTTTGGGCAGAGCGACACCATTTTCGATCTCCAACTCAAAGCGAATTTCGTCTCCCTCTCGAAACGCCACGTAAAAATTACTGGTATCGAACAGGCGCCCAAGTTCCTTTTGAATAACGCGGAGAATTTCGTCCTGATTGAGCCGGGAGCTGACCGCCTGCCCGATTTCCGTGAGAAGCTCATACTCCTGGGTGCGGCGGTGGGCAGCATGCGTGATGACATAGTTTTCCAGCGTCATGGCGATTTGCAGCGCCAAGCCGACCGCCATGCGCACTTGCGACGCGGCGAAAAGCCGCCGAACGCCACCCGGGAACAACACCACGCCGAAATTGTGCTCGCGGGTTTGGAGACTGAAGGCCGTAATGTCTCGAATCCCGTGCCGCAACAGCACCTGGCGGAAATTCTCAAATCCTTCGCCCGCCACAGCAGGTAGGGGCTCCACAAGTTCTGTTAAATTGCGAAGTTCGACGAAACCGCTCCGGCGAAACGTAAGCTGGCACAGATAGCTGGCACCACCGGAGGCTTCGAACTCACGCAGGAGTTCCGGCGAGAATCCCCGCTGCACCGAAGGAACCACTTCCCGCCACGGCTCCGCCGCGCATAGCATCGCCTGTTTTGCGGACACGGAGGTTCGCAAGCGGTCCAGGATAAATTCAATATTTGGAACGAGCTCGTGGGCATCGAGTAGCTTGCCGGCATCCACTCCCAGCGTGGAAAAGGCCAGCGTGTTCTCCTGCACGGCCCGCCGCTCGATTTCAAACAACACAATCACCATCGAGATACCCAGCAGCATCTGAGGAAAAGGACCGAGAAGCTGTCCAAGGGTGATCGCGGGGCGGCCGTACGATCCTAACTGGTCGTAGCCGAGGAGCACCGCCCAGAAAGCCAGCGTGATCGCTAACAGGCTCAAACCAACGAGCTGGCGTCCATGCGCTTGACGATAAAACTGCAGCGATGCAAAAAGAAATACCAGCGCGAGACCAACCTCAACAGGAGAGCGGCTGGGAGCCTGTAAGACAAACGTTCCACCCAGCATGTGCTGGTGCAGGCTCCATAGAGCCAGCGCGACTCCCGATACCGCAACAGCCCCGTCATACCAGCGCCAGCGAAAGTCTTTTCGGGTTAGCCGCGTCGACACGAAGACGCAGAAGGCCATGGCGAACAACATCAGCTGCGACACAAGAAAGATGGCGGCGGACGGACGATGCAACGTCATCCAGGTGTCGAGCCCGTAGTGAACGGAATAGGCTGCCCAGCCTAGCTGCCAGGCGCGAAAATAGGGGGCTCGGCTTTGGGAATGAAGATAGGTGAAGACGAAAAACAGCAGCAGCGCCACAACGCCCGGGATTGTCGCCATTCCCCCAAGCCCGTTTAACATAAGACCGCCGAACCGCCTTCCCTCTTTA
Organism: uncultured Acidobacteriaceae bacterium; assembly: GCA_964619065.1. Lineage (GTDB taxonomy): Bacteria > Acidobacteriota > Terriglobia > Terriglobales > Acidobacteriaceae > JANXUC01. The sequence goes on from CAZUCC010000009.1 coordinate 7,431, forward strand.
TAAATTTAGATGCACGAGAGCCCCTCATGTTTTCACACCAGGGTGCACAACACAACAACTGTCTGGGCCATCCCTGCGGATAACCGTGGCGCGATGGTTACCTACTCAGGAGAGCATTTCGGCTCGACTTGGAGCGCTAACGCTGCTTCGCTTGACGCTGATTTTGCGCGGCACGTAACATCGAAGTTTGGTTACTCATTCATGACGGAAGTTACTGGCATTACTCCACTAAAAGCAAGTCCGCCCCGCCTTCGTTTTGCTCCTTCGCCCACCGGGTACCTGCATGTCGGCGGCGCCCGCACCGCATTGTTTAACTGGCTGTATGCCCGCCACTATGGCGGCACTTTGGTCTTACGTATCGAAGATACAGATCTCGAACGTTCCACAAACGAAATGGTGGACGGCATCTTGCAAGGGTTGCATTGGCTGGGAATCACTTGGGATGAAGGCCCGTTCTTTCAGTCGCAACGAATGGACTTATATCGCGCCGCGGCGGGGCGTCTGCTCGCTTCCGGACACGGCTACTACTGTTTCTGCTCCAGGGAAGATTTGGAGCAACGCCGTGTCATGGCGCAGGCTGAAGGACGGCCTCCAAAATACGATGGCACCTGCCGGCGGCTTCCTCGCGAGGAAGCGGAAAAGCGCCAACGCGAAGGAGCCGCCGGCGCCGTCCGGTTCGCCGTTCCAGAAACCGGCGCGACTGCGTTCGACGACGAGGTATTTGGCCGCGTCGAATTTGCCAATACAGAACTGGAAGATTTTGTTCTGTTGCGTTCGGATGGCGTGCCCACTTATCACCTGAGCGTCGTCACCGATGATATCGACATGCGAATGACGCACATTCTGCGCGGCGCCGACCACATCTCCAACACGCCGAAGCAGGTTCTGCTCTACCAGGCGTTGGGCGCGCCCTTGCCTGCGTTTGCGCATGTCCCGCTGATTCTGGGCGAGGACAAAACGCGTCTCAGCAAGCGTCATGGCGCGACCAGCGTTATGGCCTATCGTGACGAAGGGATTGTGCCGGAAGCTTTTCGTAACTTCCTGGCGCTGCTCGGCTGGACACCCTCGGATTCGTCGCGGGAAGTTCTGCGGGATCAGGAACTGATTGAGCAGTTCGGATTGCAAGGCATCTCGAAATCCAACGCCGTTTTCGACCGGCCAAAGCTCGACTGGTTCAACACGGAATACATTCGCGCGTACCCCGCGGAAAGGCTGATTCCGCTGATTGAAGAAGAATGGAAGAAGGCGGGAGTAACTCCAGTCCAGCGCGAGCCCGGCTGGCTGGCCAATACAGTAGATTTACTGAAGCCGCGAGCGCGCAATCTGAAAGACTTCGCTGGCGCGTTTCGCGCATTTTTTAGTGACGATTTTGAAGCCGACCCCGCGGCAGTGACAAAATTCCTCGGCGACGACAGCGTGCGCGAATTGCTGGTAGAACTGGGAAGCCGCTACGCAGCATCCAACGGAAGCTTTTCAGAGCAAGAAGTCGAAAAAATCCTGCGCGACCTCGCCGCCGAGAAAAATGTCAAGGCCGGAGTGCTCATCAATGGCGCGCGGGTGGCCTTGACCGGACAAGGTGTAGCCCCAAGCCTGTTTGCAGTCATGGTTGCCTTAGGCAAAGGGCGGACAGTGGAACGGTTGAGCGCCTCACGTCCCGTTGGATCTGCCGAGGGCTCATGAGGAACACGACACAACGGCACAAACACCCAATTGTTGGGCCCTACGGACGCCTCAAACTCATCGGTGTGGGACTGATATTTGCTCTTGTGGGAAATGGCGAGACTACTTAGAGGTGTTCAAATCGTCACGTACAGGACTGGCCAGCCAGTGTTTTCGTGGGGATTGATTGCTGCAGCGGCGTGTGCATCCTTCTCGCTCTCATCCCGCTTTCATGGATAGCGAAGGCTGCCATCACGTCATCGCCAAGGGCAAAATCTCATCGCAATGTTTGAGACTTTTCTTGCTCCTACCGGTGCGCGTGCGGACTCTGCGCCGGACGGCGCTTGCTTTTCGGTACCGCTTTGGCGACCCGAACCTCGAACTCCACCGGCAACTGCTTCGGCGGATAGCAGGCACGGTCGTCGCAGGCCTGGTATCTGAGGGAGCCACGCATCATGTATTTGCCGGGCGGCACCGTGTGCAGAGGGCGCACAACGACGGCCACCTCGAAATTCCCGCTGTAGACACTCAACTTCTGATCGGGAGCGAATTCAAAGGACACGTCCTGTCCCGGGGGGTAGGTGATCTTGCCTAGCACGATATCGGTCGTCGCATTGAGGTGCAGAGCCGTCGGAATCATGAACTCTTCCGCAGGTTTGTTGGAGTTGATGTGATACCCGCTGGCCACATGAAACCGCAAGTCGACGTTTCCCGGCGTTCCTTGAATCACCGTGGGAATAGGCGCCGATACCAGGCTGACGGAGGGGCCGCTTTTCCCGGGAGAGGTCTGCTGGGCCTGAGCCGTCGCTAGAGCGATGACGAAAAATAGCGTCCAAGGCCGCATGTGTCCAATTCTCCGTTGTAGCTAACGTTGCGCCGTCTGGCTGGGCTGTCCGGTGGCGAGCGCCTTCTTGATATTTTCCTCAATGTCACTGCGTCCCCGGATACCCAGAATCCGGCCCGTTACGTTGCCATCGCGTCCTATGAAATAGATTGTCGGCAGGAATTCCACACCGCCGTATTCGTTACCCACCTCTTCCGTCCCGCGAAGGATGGGGTAGGTCATATGCATTTCCTGAACGAACTTCTTAATGTCGTCCGTGTCGCTCTCGTCGTCCATGGAAACGCCAACCGCCTGCAAGCCCTGCGTTCCGTATTGATTCTGCAGGTCGACGATCCAGGGAGTTTCAATCTTGCAGGGAGCGCACCAGGTTGCCCAGAAGTTCAGGAGCACAGCTTTACCACGGAGATCGGAAAGCTTCAACGTCTTTCCGTCCAATGTTTTGAGAGTGAAATCCGGAGCCGGGGCTCCGCGAAGTCCGCCGAGGCCACCGTTGATCTTCGCATTGGCAGTGGGTTGCAAGTGACGCGCGACTAGAATCAACAGCGTCACACCCGCCAGAATTGAAACCAGGACAAGAAGAGTTCGTTTCATGACACCTACTCCAAATTGTTTACAGTGCGAACCGGTTCAAGAACGACAAATAGCCAGAAATGATACTAAAACGTCCTATCACCAGCAATACTCCAAGTGCAATCAAAAGCGCTCCACTCGCCACTTCCAGTACGTGCATATGCTTCTGAAACCGGCGGTAAAACATCAGAAACCGCTCGATTCCCAATGACGTCAATAGAAACGGTACGGCCAATCCCAAGGAATAGATTGCCAGCAAGAACACTCCCTTAAGCACCGTATCCTGTTCTGCCGCGAAAGTCAGAATCACAGCCAGAATCGGACCAACGCACGGCGTCCAGCCGAACGCAAAAGCAAAGCCAATCACAAACGCACCCCACGGCGACGCGCCTCCTTTAACGCCGTGCAGACGTTTATCTGCGTACAGTGCATTGATGCGGAAAATCCCGGTGAGATGCAAACCAAAGAGAATAATCACCACGCCCGCCACCTGGGCCAGGGTGGATTTATAACGCGCCAGCAGCTGCCCGACGCTGGTCGAGAGCGCCCCCAGCGTGATGAAAACCACGCTGAAGCCCAGGATGAACATCACCGATTGGAGCATGACCCGGCGGAACAGCCGGCTATCCTGCGTTTTCAGTTCTTCGACGCCAGCGCCGGAAATCAGGGAAACGTAACCCGGAACGAGTGGCAACACGCAAGGAGAAAGAAAAGAGATCAGGCCGGCAACAAACGCCGCAAGCGGCAAAGGTAAATTGGACATTCAGAAACCCCGAGTTCTCATAATACGGCCCTCTAGCTATAGACGGAGAGTTCCGTTGGATGGCAGCCGGCACAGCCAGCCATTCAAAGTTCAGATTCCCTTGACGCCCAACAAGTTACAGAGTTGCGGAGGGTCATGCAACAACAGTAGGCTAGCGCCTTTGTGTGTCGGATGGTGGCACAGCTGGCTTCTTGGCAGCCTGTTGGGGCTCCTCGTTTAGGGGTTCGCTGAGTTCGCTTTGAGTTGAGGGATCGCGGAAGACTTTCCTCAGGAACCCGAGCGGCATGGTGGCGGTGAGCACGGCGCGGTCTTTCTCTTGGGAGACTTGCAGACTTTGGAAGAAAGTCTTCACGTCCGGGTCAGGCCCGCCCGAGGGCGTCTCTGCCTCGGAAAAACGAAATAGGGCGAGGAATGCGGTCAGCTTTTCGGTAACGCCGCGAGCCTCGTCTGGATTCGCCGTAATCGCTTCGGCGCGAAGATGAACGGCGCGGAGCAGTCGCGCCGAGGCCACCACTACTGCCGGGCGGTGCAGGAGCAATCCGGGCGCTATAGGCAACTGCGGCAACCCGTTGTCGAGGTTTGCAGACATGCTCGAGGACCTGCTGGGATCCACGCTGGCTATGGCCCAAGCCATGCTCGCAAACGGTACGCGCCTGTAATAGGTCCGCATGAAGCTCGGTCCGCCAAAAGGAGAGGCCCGCTTGCGCGAGCGAATCACAATCCCGCGAATAACCTGGGGATCCTCGTGGTTCGATAGAGCCACGGTATCCGGGCCAAGAATCGCGGCTCGCAAGATGTGATCTTCGAGGGGAATGTTGTAAATCTCCACTCCCTGCTCCGTATCGGTGGAGCGGGCCAAGCGGCGGAAATAGCTCCCAAGGCGGGCGGCATCCATGTGGCCGATGAAAACCTCGGAATAGCGCGGCGGAACCGGCGCAGAAGCCGGAGTCGCAGGAGCCGGATTGGCCGGAGCCGGGTAGTGCACGGCAAAAGCGGCCTGCTCCAGGTCCCGTTCGAAGTCAATTCCAGATTCCCGGATGAATTGTTCGTATTCCGGTGTGCGGGTTACCTGGGGGAGTCCGGTGAGAATCGTGGCGCGGCGAGCCCATTGCAGGTTCACGTAGACGAAGGCGTCCGCTCCCGGCAACAGGCGGGCAGCTTCGGGAGGCGCGATCTTCCGCAGCTCGACCACGACCGTGACGGTCGCGACCACGAGAAGGACGGTAAGGGCAATCAGTCGAAAACGTCGGAAACGCCACATGCAGAGGTCCGGCGCCGGGATCGTGCCGGAACCCAAAACTACGCTCCAGCCGCACGAACCCTAACTCGGATAGATCAATCATATCACCTGCCCCCCACCTGCCGTGAGTTGGCACTCTGCGGTCGTGGTGCAGTTTCGTAAATACACTCCTCTGGCTTTGTCATTCCGAGCCCGGTCTATCGGCGCTACTGCCGCGCTTCGGAATGACAATTTTGTCGAAATATCCCAACTGCACCACTACCCACTCTGCCGCAATTCCTATCCGACCAGATTATGGCCACTCCCATCGGATAGCCGGTTCAACGACAAAACCCGAAAAGGTGGTAGTGTTCGAAAGCTTGGCCGTATGCTATCTCGTTCGCCATACAGGCTCTGTTGTCGGACCTCATGGCGAGCGTTGTGTCGATACGAGTTGCGCAGTCACAAAAGGGCAGCACAATTGCAGAGTGTAGCGAGGAGACCTGGTCTAACCAAGGTCTTAAGCGGCGAAGATAATGCTGTTGCCCGACCCAGCAGGAGGCTTCCTTGGCTCACCTCATTCTCTACACTGACGCGAAATTCCGCGGCAAACACAAGCACGTTCTTGACAAGGTCGATGCGCTCAGTCTGCTGGGCACGGATTCCCAGGGCCACACTGTCTGCGCTGCGGACTGCGATTTTCCGAATGGCGTCTCCTCCATCGTCATTCTCGCCGGGAATTGGCAATTCTGCCGCGGCGAGAAACAACAAGACCCGTATCCGGTAATTCTCGGCCCCGGACTTTATCGATTTGTCGGTGATTACAAGTTAGTTAATGACCAGATCCGCTCCATGCAACCCGTGGACCAAGATCCGGCGATGCCGGGTGAGCCTCTGAATGGCTATTTGACTCTCTTTGAGCACGCCAATTTTCGCGGCGATCACTTGCATCTGTTTGCCGACAGCTCCGATCTCGACGCCGATTACGGGTTCGCCAAGAAGGCTTCCTCCCTTGTCGTCGAATTGGGGAACTGGTCGTTCTTTTTCGACACGCAGTCCGACGGAAGCTACCCCGGAAATCCGGTCGTCGGCCCTGGGGTCTGGTCGGGGGTCGAAGACCTTGGTATCGGAAACGACACAATATCCTCACTCTCGCTGAGCACGTCCCCAGCGACCGTGAGCAACTCTGTCGACAATCACGTCATCCTCTTCGATTACGCAGCCTTGTACGGCCCCCATCGCCACGTCCTGGCGGCCGAGCCCAACCTTAACGCTGACGATGACGACTTCTTCAACGATAACGTGGGTTCTCTGGCGGTTCTTGCCGGGGCCTGGTCTTTCTATTCGGACGCCAATTTTTCGGGACTCTACGGTGACTATGGAACATCCGTGGCACCGGGAAACTATCCCGATCTGAGCCAGATCAGCGTCTCTTATGACGACATGTCCTCTCTGCGTCCGGCCATCCCTACGAATGTAACTCCAGGAACCGACCTTCTCGGCCATCTAATCCTGTTTCAGGACCCGGATTTTCAGGGGCCCCACAAGCATGTCTTCAACTCCGAAGAAAATCTGAACGCCGACGAAGATAACGACTTCAATGACAGCGTGTCGTCGATCGTAGTCATCAAAGGCAACTGGAGGTTCTACCGAAATTGGCGCAATGACGATAACTACCCCGTGGTCCTGGGTCCGGGCCTATATCCCCGGGTCGAAGATGTCGCCATCCGGGACAACGACTTGTCGTCTCTGCAGGTTGTGGATGAGGAACCCACGGTGGCCGCGGATCCGGTGACCGCGCATATCGTGCTCTTCGAGCATGCCCTATTTCGCGGCGCTCATAAACACGTTTTTCAGAAGATGGATGATCTCGGAGCTGGCGATGACAACTCCTTCGACAACATCACCTCTTCCATTGCGGTCCTCGCTGGAACTTGGTGGACCTTTGGGGATCCGGGCCAGCAGCGCCAATTCAAATCCTTCCTTGGGCCGGGCCTCTATCCGAGGCTGGACAGCGTCAACATTACCAACGACGATCTCACCTCACTCGAGCCATCCGACTCTCCCGCTTCTGTGATGGGGCAGCAGATCCTGGGGCAGGCTCTGCTGTTCGAGTACGCGAAGTACCGTGGTGCGCACAAGCACATTTTCAACGCGGAATCTGACCTCAACGACAGCGAGGACGACTCCTTTAACGACGCCACTTCGTCCATCGTTATCCTGCAAAACGCCTGGTGGACATTTCGCGACTCAGGCTATCACTATGCCTATGACGTTACCCTTGGCGAAGGGCTTTTTTCGGAGGTGGAACAGGTCGGCATCGCCAACAACGATCTCTCCTCGCTCGAGGTTGCGGGAGTTCGCCTCTCGTTCAGTGGAACGGTGACCGTTAACATCCACAGCGGAACCTTCCCGGATCCCATCAGCCATTCCGTTGAGATGACTTTCTTATATCATTCGAATTCGGATTCGGAAGCACTCGAGATAGAGCAAGGGTTTGCGGCATTTGATTTATCTTTTACGATTGATTTTGTTACACCGACGGTGGCCTACGGCGGCGCGGAAGCTGGAAGCCTTCACCGAGCCGACGGAACCGTGCTGATGCCCGCTGTGACGATCAATATCAGTGCTGGTCTGACCATCACGCTCACGGTTGCCCTCACTACCGGCACGGTTGCTCCTCAGAACAATTTCTACATGGCCACAGGTGTACCGCTTATGCAGGACCCCAACAGCGCAAAAATCAAGGGACCGATCACGCTAGTCGGAGTGGGCAGCGAGAATGGGGACGACTACGAGATCATCCTGGAGGGGACTCTTACTGAAGTCTAGAGCCGCACATGCGAGGGTACAAGCCACGGTCACTTCAGCCTCAGAGCTGGCTAATCCCGTGAGCACTCTGCCAAGTCGCCGAGTCACTTCCGCTCTCTATATCTTCTCCGCAGAGGTCGAAAACAGGTTCGCCAGTTTTCCACCGGAAGGGGCAAACATCACTCAGATTTCATCCCCGGTTCATCTTCCCCTAACAAATCTCCCCTAAGTTTCCCTCCAGAGTCCACAAAAACTCGAAATTCACAACCTTCCAGTTAGAGGATCCCATGAGAACTCGCTTGACTCTACTTTCTTTGCTTGTTTCCGCTTTTTCCCTTCCGGCCCTGGCGCAGGTCGGAGCCGGTAACGGCAACGCGGTCGCCCTGGCGCAAAAATCTCCCGCAGTTCAAACCGCCTACAACTTCCTCATTAACCAAGCGCAGCAACTCCAGGACAGTAACCTGCGCACTCAGACTCTGGATGCCATCGCCAATCCCGGCACATGTGTGAAGCATCGCGCCAACCTCACGTCTGCCCAGCGGGTGGCGATCGTCCAGCAATTGCTGTCGGCTGGACTGGCCGATCCAGCGGACGATGCGACTTTCCCCGGCGGCTTGTTGGCTGGCGTTTTTCCGGCCGTGGTGAATGACAACAGCGCCTGCCCACTACTTCCGCAGACGTTTTTCTCCGCTCCCGGGAGTGCCTTTGGTGGACACCACTCCTACCCTGGGGGCCTACCGATTCATGAAGCAAATAACGACGCATCCGATGTTGAGCTTGCCGGCCAGTACCGCGCCGTCTACGGACACAGGGCCGCCGGATTTGTTGCCATGGACCCCCAACTTCTCCAGAAAAAACCGGGCACACAGAGCAAAACTATTTTCCTCGACCAGGACATTATCGTAGGAGCTCCGATTTGGCATGACTGGGCCAAAAGCATTGTTTTTCAATGGAATGCCGACGGATCGGAATTCCCCGAGCTGAACTTTGGCGGTAACGGCACGACCGACAATAATGGAGCTGCTGGAAACTCCAAGACCGGTGGACACCACATCCTCAGCATCGCTGAAGCAATGGCGCGCGGCCTCTCGCCTGCGTTCGTCATCACCCAAGCCAGCGCCCATTCCAACCCGAGTCTCGGCAATGAGTACAAAGTGGTGAACTGGATTCGCGCGGCCGCCATCCTCGTCAACATCGACCCGATTGCTGCCGGGTACCTGACGATCGACGGGCACGGAAACCCACGACTACCCGCGCTCCGGAAGCTGGGCGACATCGATCTGGCGAATCTGGGCCAGACCAACCTGCTCGCCGAATACCAACTGCACAATTTGTCGGACGCGGATTTCACCTACTCCATTCCGGCGGTTGGAGAAACCCAGATCATTCTGCAGACATTGGCACCGCGCTACGGATATAGCCCGGCGAATACGTCGGTCTACAACAACGGCTTTCGCAATCCCGTCCTAAGTTTCATAACGGGGGAGCACATTCTCATGCTGTACACGGAACAGGGCTTGGCTGGCGTCCAGGCGGAACTGGACAAACTCAAGAAGGGGCACATCATCTAGACCGCAAATTCCCCTCTTTGGGCCTTGGAGATGTCTCCGAGGCCCTTCTTTTTCTGCTCCTAAATTCGTAGGCAGGGGGTCACTTTCCGAATATCCGACAATGCCGTTTGAGCGTTGTTCAGCCAAGTGGATTATTGCCGGCTTGCCCGTCCGGCACTTCGTTGCAGCGGCTCCCATCAATATGGCGGCCCGTGAACGCGACTTAGTCACATCCCTCCTCTTTGAGATCTCCAGCCGCGTCGCGAGCGGATCCGATGGTGGAGTTGCACAGCGGATAGTGGGTAAAGTGTTAGCCTGTAAGTCACAGACGCCGGGCCGATCTGCATGGAAAAACTGAAGGGTATCATCGCCGACTTCAATAACGACATGGTGGTATACAAGGACGTCGCCTACTTTGGTCCCGTCCGCCGGGAACTGATCGAGCTCTGCGTCGAGTACTCGGGGTTGATGCACGTCGAGATCCTCATCGGCGGATACAATGACGACCCGCGCTCTCTCTATGAAGTGCCGGAAGTCCGGCGCTGGATCGCGCTCCTGTTTGCGAAATGGCCCGATGCCATGCTGTGGATGACTCCGGCGAGCCTTTGGATGACCGTACTCTGCCTCAATCCCGAGATGCACTCTCGCCAGCCCGACGGACAATTAAAGATCGAGATGGACCTGCAACGCGTGACCAAGCAGATCGGAGAGAGCCAGATCGCGGGCCTCAACGCGCTGCGCGAGGCCGGTATGCCGGAGGACGCGGTCGATAAAGCTTTCACGAGTGCGCTTGAAAACGTCAAGGCGATGATCGCGCGCAAGAAGTTCGGCGAAGATTACATCGTGTTGCATCCCAAAGATGGCCAGCCTTTGATTTATCGTAATGATTGACCCGGAATTTGCAACCACAGGAGGTGCGAATTGGACGAAATACGCGTACTAGGTTTGACACGTTTGGAGAGTCTGGATCTCAAACGCGAGTTCCCGGACGCCGATATCAAGTTCGAGACGGCTCCCACTAAAGACCAGGAGAGCGGTGAACTGGCTACCGTAGCCGTGATCATATTGGCGCTGGCCGGAATCAAGGCGCTAGCCGCGTGGCTACTGAAACATGAGACACACGGAAAAATCTCACACTACGTTACCGTTACGAACCACAAGGGCGAGAGTCGTACGGAACGGTTCGAAATGGACGTGACGGAGAGCACCAGCCAAGCCGATGTTGTGAAGCAACTGGCGACACTGATGAAGGTGGATCCGAGTGTGCTCAAAGCGTGAGCAGGCGCCCGCTACGGATCGCCCGTTCGCCGGCGACGCGGATGATTTCGCGAAGATCGATCTGATCTCCAATCACACCGTCTTCAAAGAACCCGATTATTACTGGGACCTACTGCGCAAGCGCGATCTTCCCGTCGAAACCTTTTCGAGCTTCATTCACGAAGCGACGCACCATTGGTGCTTTTCCTCGCCAGTGGGACTGGCGCTGACGATGCTGTTTCTCTCCGCGGGGCGGCAGGCCTTACGCTGGCTCAGCAACGGCACCGAAGCCAATCGTAACCGCACTCTCGACGACCTTCTGACGTTCGATATCGTCTTCCGATTCCTGGGTCCCCTGAACGAAGGCTTGGCGCAATTCGCCGAGTACGACGTGCTGCCTTCCGAATCGACTAGTTTGATCTCACCACCGATGCTTTCAGCGCTGACTCATCTGTTCAACGCGCCCCGCCTGCTGGCGAACGCTCCCAAGGAATATCCGACGCGTGCAGCGCATGAAATCAGAAGGGCGATCACCCAATGGAGGTTGTCCCGCCAAACCATCGAGCGCAAGAGCGAACTCTTGCTGCAGCCGATCGGATCAGACGGCAGCAACTATCTGCTCGGATACCTCACCATCAAGCAGTTATGGCGGAGCGCGTCGCGCTTCTACCCCGAACTAAGGGACGCGGACGTCTTCATGATGCTGGTCCGCAAGCTAATATACGGGGATCACGCGCTGGCCGCCGAAATTCTGGATCGGAAGAAAACTCCCCGGCAACGCGGTTTAGGGTTCGGCCGACAGCTCTATGAGAGATTGCGTTTCATCCGAAGCATGCATTTTAGCAACGAGGTGCCTTGGAGCGAATGGGAGAAACTTCTGGAGCCGCCTGAAAGGAACTTTCGCGGTCCCACGAATATGGCTGACGGGCCAGCCTTCGCCGCTCTGGACACGCAGAAACAAGTGAAGAAAGGCATGGCCCTTCGCCTCAAGTTTGTGAATGAGGTAATGAAGCCGCTAAAGCTGCCTTTAGGCAAGAGCGGACACGAATTTCCCCCGGATTATTTCCTGGATTTGATAAACGAACGGCACCTGATGTGGCTTGGAAATCTGGATGCGAAGTGGGAATCCACCGGACCGCGTAGGGGCCGCGTCGTCCGCGGCGAAGAGGTTCTGTTCGACAACTATGACCTCACCGAAATGTCCGATGAAGGCCTGGACAAACTCACGTTGGATATCTATGTCGACTTGTATGAGAACTATCAGTTGACGACCATCGGCAACGGCAAGTTCGTTTTTGGGTTCGCTCACGCTGGCAATCTGGACGAAATCTCCCGATCGCGCTTGATGAAAAACAGAATGGATCGGTCCCGGCTAGTGGGTTTGACCAATGTGTTACAAGGAGCCGTTCGCGGATACGTGGGAGTCACCAACTATCGCTTTGTGGCTGAAGAATTCTGGAACAACGGGGGGCGGGAACTGCTGGATGAAACCTATCTCGACTTCGCACTCGATTCTAACGACAAGGCAATCGCGATCATGAAGGGCCAGGGGATTGCCGGTGCGCTGGGAAACGATGGCGATCTGGTGAGAAACGTCGCGGCCATCAGCCTGGGCGCCAGCGTCGAGATGAGTCCGGAACGGCTCAAGTCCGTCTGCACCGATTTTCCGTTAGACCCGCTGCAGACCATCCAAAGGGTTAAGGATCTGTGGACCGTCGACAAACTCCCACTCGCCAGCGTGCGCAAGGATGGATTTCTGGATAGTGCTTTCTAGCTGGCTCCGTCTCACAAGTGAAGAATCCTGTTACGGAGTGCTCCTCCGGTTCCGACTCGGAAATTCCACGAGGACTGATTTCCCTCCGTGGCCCGGGGAGCTTCTCCGGGCCACAATTTTTTACGCCTCATGTGGGGACAACAACAAGTCGTTTGGACTAGCCTATCGGCTACTTTTGTGCGGCAGCCTCGCTTTCCTTAAGGTATGCGGCCTTGAGCGTGCCCTTACTTTTGGCGATCGGCAACAACGTTGGATAGAACTGCACAAAGGTGTGCTCGACGGCGGCGTGATCTTCGTGGCAGGTGAAGCAAGCGTTGCCCTTCCCCGCCGCCGTGGAAGTCTGATCGTCCTTGCCAAAGCCAAAGTAAGCCCATTTTTCCGGGAAATGCGTTGAATCTTTGACTTCTACGGCCAGACCCATTAAATCGGTCTGAAAGCGACCGGTTTTATTGATGGATCCCTTACTCTGCGCGTCGCGCTCGTCAATCACAAACATCGTTTGATCCGGCCATTTGCCGGAGCTCACAAACTCCTGGTAGGCCCACCGCGGCACGAAGACGTTGGTGAACATTTCGTGGCTGCCAGGTTCAGGGCTATAGTTCATGCCGTAACCGGCGGAGAGGAACTCCCAATCCCGGTAGTCGGTAGGGCGGAGCAGGCTCCCCTTTTCGTCGTATTGCGGTTTGGGGGACTTCTCTTCGGACGAAGCGGCTACCCAAATGAAAGAGAAAGTGAGAACCAACACAGCACTGAGAAAAAATTTCACAATAACCTCCCAATGGACCTTCAACGGGACTGCATAAAGTATCAGGCCCGGCTCTTTGGAGTGCTATACCAGAGACTGCACCGACAGAGCAATTCGCTGCATTTTTGCCTTTTCCTGCTGGCCATAGAATACGATCTCCCAATGGACGCGTCGCCTACTCGTTCCAAGTCGCACGACTGGCTATGGATCGCATCGATCTGGTTCGGTTTTGGGCTGTTCGACGCGACGCAGACCGTTTTCGTCATGCGCTCGGAAGGCATGCATCACGCCTGGGTGTACCTGTTCGTGACGATGGTCCTCGCATGGCTGCCGTGGGCTTTGGCGACGCCGATCGTGCTGCACCTCGGGCACCGCTTCCCTCCGATAAAGGCGAGGCCCTTCTCCAACTGGCTCAAGCACTTGGGCACTTGCACGGCCATCGGCCTGGTTTTCACAGCCTGGACCACATGGCTGGAACTTCGGCTCAACCCATATGCCTTGCCTTCGGTTCCAGGGCCGTTTGCTCATGTTTGGCTCGACAAGTTCTACAACGGGCTTCTCACAACTGTGCTCCTGTATGCCACCATCCTCATCGTTAGCTCTGTATTGGAGTCCAGAGAGCGCTTGGCTCAGCAACAAACTGAGACTGCGCGTCTCAACGAGCAGCTCTCCAAGGCCCAACTCAAGGCCCTTCGGCGCCAAATCGAACCGCACTTTCTGTTCAACACGCTCAATGCAGTCGCCGGCCTGATACGTGAGGGAAGAAATGATGCTGCGGTGAGCATGATTGCGGGCTTGAGTGACTTTCTGCGCCGGGTTCTGGAAGACTCCCCTCGACAACAGGTGCCGCTGGGAGAAGAAATGGAGTTCGTACAGCAGTACCTGAACATTCAGAGGGTGCGCTTTGCGGAACGCCTTCAAATCAGTGTAGATGTCCCCAAGGATCTCTATCCGGCGCAGGTTCCCAGCCTGATTTTGCAGCCGATGGTCGAAAATGCGGTCAAACATGGCATTGCACAACGAGCGCAGGGAGGAGCGATTCAAATTACCGCGTTTCGTTCCAACGGGACGCTGACCCTCAGCGTCTACAACGAGGGCCCCAGTCTGCCTGCGGACTGGGAGATGACTCACTCGGGGATTGGCATCTCCAATGTGCGAACGCGCCTGCAAAGTCTATACGGAGACGCCTTTGCATTGAGCATGAGGAATCGAGACGCGAGCGGTGTTGAGGTATCTGTTTCCCTGCCCTTCGCGGTGACCTCCTCCATCAAGGAGAAATGATCCGTGCGCACGGAACAGAATCTGGCAAAAGAACGTCTGACAACAGATCCCCCAGCGAACGCCTCTCCTGCAAAAATTCGCGTGCTAGTCGTCGACGATGAACCCCTCGCCCGCAGCAACCTCACTGTGCTCTTGCGGCTCGATCCAGAGATTAAAATCGTCAGCGAATGCGGTTCTGGCATGGAAGCTTTGGCAGAAATTCGCAACTTGAGGCCGGATCTGGTTTTTCTCGATGTACAAATGCCGGAATGTGACGGGTTTGACGTCCTGGAAATGTTGGGCGGAGATTTGCCCCCCGCTGTCGTCTTTGTGACCGCTTACGACCAATATGCATTGCGTGCTTTTGAGGCCGGGGCACTCGATTACTTGTTGAAGCCGTTTGACAATGCTCGATTCGAGCTGGCGCTTGACCGTGCCAAGGGCCGGATCACGCATACCAGGAATATGACGCGAACCATGGAACGTTTCGCCGTTAAAAGCGCGGGGCAGGTCTCGTTCCTGAAAAGCTCCGAGATTGATTGGATTGAAGCTGCGGACTACTATGCCTGCCTGCATGTAGGTACGAGAAGCCATCTGCTGCGCCGCAGCATGGCCGACCTCGAGCAAGAGCTGGATGCGTCCGTTTTTTGCCGCATTCACCGTTCGGCCATTGTGAATCTGGACCGGGTCCGAGGTCTGAAACTCAATGCAGATGGTGAATACGAGGTGTGGCTTGACAACGGAACAAGGCTCCGGCTCAGCCGGCGGTACAGGAAACAATTACAGTCCCGCCTGTGGGGTGTCCGCGGTTCCAAGGGTCCGCGATGACATACTGTCGCGAGTCTTGGTCGGTTTTCCGCTGTGGCGCGGTAGTGTCCTAATTTTAGGACACTACCTTTCGTTGGGTCGTGGTGCAGTTTCGTAAATACATTCCTCTGGCTTTGTCATTCCGAGCCAGGTCTATCGGCGCTACTGCCGCGCTTCGGAATGACAATTTTATAGAAATAGCAAACGGACCCACTACCTTCCGTTGCTTTCGCTTGCCTGCTGGGCGATAATCTTGATCATCCGGGATTGCCTTCAAAGCCGTCTTCGGACACGGCTCGATTCTTGCAGTGACGCTGCCCAACTACATTACGTTCAGCCGGATTGTGGCGGTTCCACTCTTCATGTGGCTGCTGCTGACACCACGCCTCTCCAGCGTGACCGGCGAAAAAGAAGCGTTCGCCTCACTGCTGTTTATTGCAGCTTCTATCACCGACGGGCTCGATGGCTACCTGGCGCGGCGGCGCGGACAAATCACCACGCTGGGCATGTTGCTGGACCCGTTGGCCGATAAGCTCCTGATCACGGCCGCCCTGGTGACGCTGGTGCAATTCAGTCCGGCCCTGGTTCCTGCCTGGATTGCCGTGCTCGTGATCGGACGTGAATTCCTGGTGAGCGGATTACGTTCGATTGCTTCCTCCGAGGGCTTCACCCTGGAAGCGAGCGATCTCGGCAAATACAAGATGTTCGTCCAGATTGTTTCCGTGGTTGCGGTAATCCTTGATCACCGCTGGCATGCCTGGTACTTCGGCCCCATCACCATCCCCGTGCATTGGGTTGCCGTGCTGGCGATCTGGGCGATGATTGTCCTTTCCGTGTGGTCGGCCGTAGATTATTTCGCCGCATTCTGGTCGAAAATCGATCGTCAGGCGGTGAAACGCCGTCGCCGGAGCTTCATCCTGAGCCGCCGCAAAGCTGTAACAGCCGGCAGCCGTCAGCCGACTTCGTAGCTCTCGTCGGTCGCGAACTATCCTGCAACCTGAGTGCTCTGATATAGCGGTAACGCGGTCTGTGGATAGGTTTGCGGCTGCGGGCGATCTGGAACCTTCTGCTCGACACTGTTGTGAATGAGTTCGTCGCGGGGTCGAAGCGCCAACGCGATGTAGCATCCATCGAGCTCCACCAGGAGCTGCCTGCTGATTAGCCCAGAAAGACTTTTTTCAATTGTCGCCGTCGGCAACCCGGTATCACGAACCAGGGTCGTCATTGTTGCTCCCTGGTGGCACAGGTTGTAGATCCGGGCCACATCGCCAAGCAGATGGCGATCCTTGACTTTGCTGTAACGTCCATCGCGGACAAGGATCTGCTCCGGGCCGCAATTGGTCGAGGACATAAATGCAGACTGGCGGCGAACGTTGGAAAAGCGCTCTTCCCATTCGATGAGGCGGTCCCAAGCGCCAAGCACTCCCTTAGCGAACCACTTGGCCGGCGCCTCATACTCTCCCTTGAGAACAAAATACCGGTCAAGGCTCTTCGGAAGCGCAAAATTTTGTCGCTCCTGCAACTTCCTTCGCTCCTCCGAGGTCAGAAGCTTGTCCAGAGGGGTGCCGATAAGAAGTGCAAGATTCGAGAAATCGAGGCGCTCGAGATGTGGAATCAGTCGAAGAATCTGCTTTGTCTCCTGGACCTGTTGCAGCGTGGATTTCGGATGGTGAGAGATGAGATTGGAGAGGGACTCGATACCCAGTTCCTTGAGCCATTTCTGGACTAGAAGGTTTTGCTTCGCCCGAGTGCCCTTGTTCATTGCCTGAAGCAGAGTGGGGGAAAGAGCTTCTATGCCGACTTGAACGAGTTCAACGCCCGATAACGAGAGCTTGGTCCAGAAGGTTTCCGGATGGTGTACGCGGCACTCCATGAAGGAAGCAATCCGGATCTTGCCTGCAATCAAGAGCTCTGCATACTTCTCGGCCCACGTGTCGCACACATTATCCATGAACTTGACTCTGGGAATTCGATGTCGCCTCACCAACTCCAACAGGTTGGCTACGATTCGTTCCGGTGTGCTCTTGCGAAAGCCTGCCCAGCTCATGTGCACGTCGCAAAAATCGCAGTGAGCGAAACAACCGCGAGTGCCCTCCATGACAAGCCACGTACCGGCGAGGTACTTGGCGCGCAATTTCCGATCCGGGAAGATACTGCGCAACGAGCTATAGTATTCGTCGAAGTTCGGTAGGGGCAGCTTATCTACCGAGGTTTGCAGGTTAAGCAGCGCAGCCGGGTCCTTCTCATACAGGTCAATGGTGCGGCGCTGGATGTCGTAGATGCCTTCATGGAGCGCGGCCAGGCGCCCGAGCAAGCTCGGAAATTGATCGGAAGGAGTCGCCAGAATCTCGTTGATAATAAGTTCCAGCTTGCGCTCACCTTCGCCGATTACACACAGACCTTCTAGTCCAATGGTTTTCAACATCTCGGCCACCTTGGGGTAGATGACCGTCGCCCCTCCGAACACGAACAAGTATTTGTAGTCGCGGAACCGTTCCTGCAGGTACCGGGCGCAGTAAATTGAGGCGTAAAGCTGGTAGTAGTTGAGGGTAAAACCTACCACGTTGACGCCGCGCTTCGACAATTGCGGAACAATCGTGTCCTCAATGTAACGACGGGTTCGACGTTCCAAATGTGCGATTTTCCGTAAAGTGAGCGGTTCGTCGGCGCCGCAAGTGTTGATGTTCTTGATGAGTCTATCGATGGACACGCGCCTGAACTGCGGGTCGCGATACAGATACCTCCGGAAATACATCACAAAGTACGGGTACTCCTCGAATGGCTCGTACTTCTCGTCGTATTTGGAATAGCCCTTGTGAGTCTGTTCGAGTGCGATGCCGGCGAATGCTGAATAAGTCCTGGTCGTCACCCTGTTGCCGAAAACCGCATCCACATAGGCCTTAAGCGCTGCAATCTGGATCGACGGTAACTCTGGATCTGCCCATGGCATCGACACTAAATGTAATGTCGTTTTCAATGCAATTTCCTCCGAAAAAGCGGCAAGCCGGGGGAAGCAGGTTCACACTGGCTCGACCGATGACTGGAGCAATGGGGCCTAAGATGCTTCGGTTCCTCTTGTCGCGTGACCAGGTTTCACGCGATCTTCCAGTCGCTCCATCAGGAAAGCGGCTGTCGTCATGCTTACAAGGGAACTGGCAAGCGACTTATGATCTTCCCGGCACAACCTGTTTGTCAATCTTTCCTTAACGAGTGGCATCGAGATAAACGATTCCATCGTGCCGCGGCCCGTCGCAACCACTGTCGGTTCCCTAAATGAAAAAGCGGGAAGAGATTTCTCTTCCCGCTTCTGAATTGTGTTTCGAATTTGGACGCCGCGAAAACCTATTCCATCTCCGCGAAGTCCCCGAGACGCACATCCTCAAGAGCAAAGATCACCATGGCCGTAGAGGAAGTCGGCGTGACGCTGAGAACCACCATTTCCCCGATCGCGCGGCGCGGATAATCGTTCAAGTGAATCGTCGGTCCTTTGCCGTTCTTGGTGAACATTGTAGGTTCAATCGAGGGCGGACGGCTCTGGGTGTCCTCCACCACCGATGCTTTCAAGGAGATGGAATCAACCTCATCATCGCGATCCAGCCAATAGGGCCGCACGTCACGAAAATAGTCGCCCACCTTCACACCCTGATTCGCGCCAACGTTGAGGTAAACCTTCGACCCCGTCCCCAGGAATGTGTCGAAGTCGCGGGCCAAGATAAGGCGGCCCGTCGTTTTTCCATTCGGAGGCATAAAGCGGTCCAAGCGCCCGGATTCGCGCAAGGTCACATGGGCCTTTTCCGCAAAGGGAATCAAAGTATCGCCCGGCACCATGGGTTCGCAGCTATATTCCACCTGCGCCACGGGAGTGTGGTTGCGTGTGTCCAGCACTCGAATTCGGCCCAGTTCCGAGTAAGCGTGGCCTGCTGCCTTCAGCATCTTGTCTTGCCCGGCATAAGCCTGATCTTCATTGGAATTCCGCAGTTCGCGAATCACGGTGAACTGCTGCCCAGTCGTATAGCCTGTGCCGGCCAAATATACGACGTCACCAAGGACAAATTTGCTGGTGTTAGGGCTGTCCATGCTGCCCGTAACGTAGTTGGCGTTCGGCAGCAGATCCTTGTTGATGAAGCCCGCGCAATACTCGTCCGCGTAGGTTGGCGCGCGCATGCGCTCAATCGGATACGTGACGCCGTTTTCCGTCTCAATCACGTTGCCGCTGGCCGCTGCGCTGTCCTGCGCCCATACACCTACCGTCAGCAGCGCTGGCAGCAGGATCATCCATCCTGTTTTCTTCATGTTACCTCCAAATTCCGGCCCCCATCCTGGCTTGGCAGGGCACACCGAGTGCGTGGCACAACAGGGGCTTACAACCGGAAGTTACCCCGAGGGTACGAGGGGGTCAAGGTTACGAGGGTGTTAGGCACAGCAGCCCCTTTGGAAAAACTGGAAAGAATTGTTACTCCAAGGTTGCATCTGCGCACCGAGGTCTGTATGCTGATGCGCCATTCCAAAGATTTCCATGAACGTATCGTCCAACTACGTACCTCGCATCCGTCCTCACCAACTGCCCAAAGTCTGCGTTGCTGTCGTGGGCCGCACACCGGAAGAAATGGTTGAGAAGGCGGAAGCTCTTGTACGAGATAACCCTTTTGTGGAGTTCAGGTTAGACTACCTCGCGCGCCCCTTGCTGGCGATGAAGCCTGTGCAAGACTTCCTCGAATACCATCCCCATGTGTATGCCATCGCCACTTGCCGCCGAGTGGCGAATGGAGGTAAGTTTCGGGGCTCGCTGGCGGCGGAGATCGACGTTCTGGTCAAGGCTGCGGCCGCCGGCTGCCAGTTGGTCGATCTCGAGCTGCAGACAGCCCTTAAGACTAAAGCACCACAACTGAAGAAACTGCGTGAGCGGGCAGCCCTCATCCTGTCGTACCACGACTTTCGCGGCACTAAGAAGCTGGAGGAGACACTGGCGACAATGCAAGCCCTCCAAGCCGACTTTTACAAGATCGTCGGCACGGCCACCACGCTGCACGACAACGTCGTGATGATGAAGTTCCTGGAGGAGCAAAGTTACCGGCATTCGCTGATTGGCTTGTGCATGGGCGAGCAGGGCATCATCAGCCGGGTTCTCGGTTTGCGCGCGGGCAGCGTTTTCACCTTCGCCTCCCTTACTGCTGGCGAAGAAACCGCTCCTGGCCAAGTCACCGCCAAAATGCTGCGCGATATCTATCGCGTGGATAAGGTCGATACGGCCACGCGCGTCTACGGCGTCGCGGGCGATCCGGTTTCCCACTCGCTGTCTCCGTTGCTCATGAACACTGCGTTCCGCCGTGAGAACGTAAATGCCGTTTACCTGGCGTTGCATGCGAAAACGATGAAGGACCTGCGGGTCTGTGTGCGCGACATCCCGGTCTCCGGCCTCAGCGTGACCATGCCCTACAAGCAGGAGATCCTTGAGGATCTGGATAATACCGACCCCTACACCGCGAAGACGGGCGCTTGCAACACAGTGGTGCGCGGCCAGGACGGGAAGCTCTACGGATTTAATACCGATGTGGCGGGGGTAATTCGTCCGCTGGAGCAAAGGATCGCTCTGACAGGCGCCAAAGTCCTGGTGTTGGGTGCTGGCGGGGGGGCCCGGGCCGCGGTCTTCGGCCTCAAAGAGCGGGGAGCCGAAGTGTGGATTCTCAACCGTAGCGCCGCCAAGGGCCAGAAACTGGCAAAATCGGCACGGGTGAAGGTTCTGCGCAAGCCCGACCTGAAGAAGCTCACTTTCGACATCATTATCAACGCCACCCCGGTGGGGATGGGCCACTCCAAGCTCGGCCAATCGAAAGAGATGCCTCTCAAGCCCGACGAACTCAAGGCGCGTTACGTCTTCGACATGGTCTACGATCCCCTGGAGACGCCCCTGCTGAAGGCTGCACGCGCCCGGGGGCTCGAGGTAATCCCTGGGATCGAGATGTTCGTCCAGCAGGCAGCCAGGCAGTTTGAGATCTGGACGGGCAAGCCTGCCCCTGCCGACGAGATGCGCCGCGTTGCCCTGATGGAATTGCAGGAACGTGCCGCGCAGTCGGCAAAGAAAAAATAACGCAGCTAACCCCTTGTTACTTCAGTGCTTTTGGTGCCTATTTGGGTCTTGACAAGGCCGTCTCAATCTGAGGTGGCATTCGGATTGCTCGTCGATGGAAACCGCTTTGGATGCAGTTTTTCTTAACAAAGTTGCCGCGAAACTGTTGCAAAATCTTAACGCGTTGCATACACTCTGCCTCGGGCCAGTCAACGAATTGGCCGAAACCTCATTAGAGTTACCGCTTTTTCTTCTCAGGTTTGACGAAACACAAACTCGTGATCTGCTTGAGCTGGAACCCCCGGGCTCGGAGGAATCGCATGGCGTGGTACGCGTATTGCCTGACAGAATTGCAGTCCCTTTCCAATGGAGTTCGTTCCCGCAAACCTTTTCTTCTCGATGGTGTGCAAGGCGTAGGGGATGCCCCGGTTTTTGGCTACCCAAGCGGCGAATTTGCCGTCATCGTGAGCGAATATGAACGTTGCGACTCAGGATTCGAGCGCAAAGCACTGATTGAACACGCCCGCGTGGTTGGAGCCTGCTTCCGGCAAGGGACGGTATTGCCCTTCCGCTTTGGCACGGTCTTCGACAATGACGAGGCTCTGCGGCAAGCGGTGCGCACGAACCGGCGCGCATTTGGCAAGAGCGTAGAGCAGCTTCGCGGCAAAGCCGAGATGCACATTAAGCTGATCGTTCGCGACGGCTCGCTCAAACAAGTGATCGACGACGTTCCGCTGCCTAATACCGTCGGCGGCGACTATCTGAGCAAGCTGCGGGTGAAAGCCGCCAAAGACCGCGAGCGGCAGAGCAAAGCACGGACCCTTACCGTGCAGATGCAGAAGCTCTTTAACCCGCTGGAGGCCGAAGTCAGTTGCCGTAAGACCGAGGCGAACGGCATGCTTCTCGATATCGCGCACCTCATCGATAGCAAGTCCGTTCTGAAATATCAGAACCGCTACAGCATGGCCACCCGCCAGTTCAAGAACTGCGAACTGGTACTGAGTGGCCCGTGGCCACCCTACCATTTCCTGCCGGAGAAGCTGCGCACCGTCAGCTAGAGGAACAGAAACTAGTTTGCATTGAAGGGCGCCATCCTCGATGGCGCCTTTCCTTTTTCTCCTTACAATCCTTGGAATACTTGGGCCGCACTGTCCGGGAACTCATGTGCAGAGCAATGCACCTGGCACTTTAGGGTAGCCACTCGAACCAGGAGTGCTTCTTCCCCCAAGGCCAGCCTTATCAATACGTTGAAACGGACCCGGCAAACAGCCCGTCCATGGCGGCTTTTGGCGCGATAGATGCACACCCTCCAGATTAAGAAAAGAGGCCGTAGCTCGTAATGTGTCCGAATCCTTTCCCATATCCTCGATCCAGTCCCGTTGTGCCGGTTCATCGTTGCGAAACGGCATGCTGCTTCGCCTCCTATTGATCCCGCCCTCTTGCCTCTTTTGTGGTGGCCCCGCGTAGATCGCGGGGCTACTTTTTCCGAGCTTCCGAGCAGGATCACCTCCAGCCGGACAACGCTCTCTTCGTATAAACTGCACACTACATGATGACCGCAATGTTTCGCCCCGTATTTCTCCTGACATTGATCTATAGCGCGTTGACCTCTGGCATGATAGGGCGTGCTGTTGCCGCTCCTGCCGTTCCCTCCCAGCCTCTGCTTTCCGTGATGGAGAAAGAGTTGGGCCGGGCCAAAACCGAACTCGGTAAGCTCGACCCAGCGCCATATTTCTTAAGTTACTCCGTCTCCGACCATGAACTCACGGCCGTGGCCGCTAGTCAGGGCGCATTGCTGAGTTCGACGCAATTGCACGTCCGCTACGCTGCGGTCCATACTCGAGTTGGAACAGCGAAGCTGGACAATACGCACGACGAGAACCGGTCCTCCGGCATTGAGTCCGGCCTGCTGCCGCTTGCAGACGACCCCGACGCGTTGGCTCGCGTTCTGTGGAAACTCACCTACGAGGGATACCGCAAGGCCCAGCGCGCTTACCTCAACGTAAAGACACAGACGGCGGTGCGCGCGAAGGAAGACGATACATCCCCAGATTTTTCCGAGGAAGCGCCGCAGACCAGCGTCTCCGAATCAGCCGCTCTTCTGGGTATCGACCGCAAGAAGTGGGAAGAGCAGGCCCGGCGCTACTCCGCGTTGCTGCGGAAGTATCCCGAGGTGGAAGACTCGTATGTGGCCTTCTCGGCGCAGCGATCCACCACTTACCTCGCTTCCAGCGAAGGTAGCCGCGTCGTGACGCCGTCCGCCACCATTCGCTTGGTGGTTTACGCCTCCACACATGCCGAAGACGGCATGGACCTGATGCGCGTGGAGACCTTTCAGGCCTCGTCTGCCGGGAAGCTCCCAAGCGAAGTGGAGGTGACCACCAAAATCGAGAAGATGGCTACTGACATTCAGCATCTGAAATCCGCCCCCGTCACCGACCCTGCAACTGTTCCTGTTCTTCTTTCGGGACGCGCGGCTGCCGTCTTTTTCCATGAAGTCCTCGGCCACCGTCTGGAAGGCCATCGCCAGCGCGACGAGAAGGAAGGGCAGACCTTTACCAAAAAAGTTGGCCAATCCGTGCTTCCCGATTTTCTCAGCGTTGCTGACGATCCGACTCAGCGGGAACTGAACGGCGTCGAACTCGCCGGTTTCTACGCGTTCGACGATGAAGGCACACCGGGCAGCCGGGTGAACCTCATCGAAAACGGCATCCTGAAGAATTTCTTGATGTCCCGGATGCCCATCGAGCATTTTGCCAAGTCCAACGGGCACGGCCGCGGCCAGGCCGCCCTCATGCCCACGGGGCGCCAGGGCAATCTCATGGTGAGTTCCACCCGCACTGTCAAAGATTCGGAGATGCGCCAGAAACTCATCGACGAAATTAAGAAGCAAGGGAAACCGTACGGCCTCTACTTCGAGGACATCCAGGGCGGCTTTACACTGACCACGCGCTATACGCCACAGGCATTTCAAATTTTGCCCGTGATGGTGTGGAAGGTATATCCGGACGGCAAACCCGATGAACTCGTGCGCGGTGTCGATATCGTCGGCACGCCGATCGCTGCTCTCAATCGCATTCTTGTAACGGGAGACACACAGCAGGTCTTCAACGGCGTCTGTGGTGCGGAGTCGGGCAGCGTCCCCGTTTCAGCGTCGTCGCCATCCATGCTGTTTTCGGAAATCGAAGTGCAAAAGCGTGGGCACGCGCGCATGAGGCCGCCCCTGCTGCCGCCACCAGCATTCGACAAGGACGAAGCTGGCGCCAAGGCGGTGGCACAATGAAACGCACCATGATCGTGGCCCTTATCCTCCTCTCCGCCATTGCAACAGGGACTTCTCAAACCTCAGCGAGGTCCACAAACGATCCCGTCCTGCGCGCCATGCTGGAAGAACTCCAGCGCTCGAAAGCCAAGCTGAAGCTGACCGATGTGGACGCGCCTTACTACATCGAATACCGCATTAATGACGTCGATGAGTTCAAAACCGAGACAGTCTTCGGTGAACTCCGCCTGCAGAACAGAACCCACGGACGGCTGCTGCGAGTTGTGGTTCGCGTCGGCAGCTACAAACAGGACAGCTATATCGGCATGGGCGAGGGCATGGCCAACATCGCTGTTGTGGACGATGACACCGCCGCTCTCCGGCATCAGCTTTGGCTCAACACGGATCGTGCCTACAAAATGGCCAGCGAGGCGTTGACACAGAAACAAGCTGCGCTGAAACAACTCAACGTGGAGATTCCAGTCGATGACTTCGCGAAAGCGCCTCCGGTCGAATCGATTCAGCCGCTGACCCGGCTGGACGTCGATTCCCAGAACTGGATCGAGACCCTGCGAGCGGCCAGCGCTCTTTATCGCCGGGATCCGCAGCTACAGGATTTCGACGCGACGATGAGTGCTTCCGCCATGAACCGCTACCTTGTCAACACTGAAGGGACCATCGTCCGCGACGGCAAAGCTCTGTACAACCTTCACGTCGGCGGATCCACGCAAGCCGCGGATGGCATGTACCTGAACCGTGGTTGGAGCTTTGTAGCCGCAACCGCTTCGGAACTCCCAGCGCGCGCCAAGATTTTGGAAGAATCCGGCAAGGTCGTTGCAACTTTGAAAGAGTTGCGCGAAGCACCAATGGCGGATGAAGACTACCGCGGCCCAGTGCTGTTTGCCCCAGCGGCGGCAGAGAATGTCATCGACAGTTTGGTGAGTAACAACATTGTTGGCAGGAAGCCGCAGCTTGGAACTCCAGCCCGCACCACTGGCGCCTGGTCTGCCGAGTACAAGAGCCGGGTGCTGCCGGATTTCCTCTCCGTGAAGGATGACCCCACGCTGACCACCTTTAAAGGCCGTACCCTCATCGGCAGTTACACGGTGGATGATGACGGAGTAAAAGCGCAAGTCGTTCCTGTTGTGGAAAAAGGGAAGCTGCTCAATTTCCTGATGGGCCGTGCGCCTATCCGTGATTTTCCGGAATCGAACGGTCACGGGCGCGCTGCATTGGGCCAGGCGCCCGAACCTGCTCCAGGGACACTCGTAGTCGAATCATCCGAGCCTCTGCCGCCAGAGGAACTGAAGAAAAAGCTCATCGAGCTTGCGCGGCAGCACGATTTGAAATACGGCTACTTTGTCGAGAGCATTGGAGGAGAACTCGCACCCCGCATCCTGCGGCGCGTTTGGGTGAGCGATGGTCACGAGGAACTGGTCCGCGGCGGGCTGTTTGGCGAACTGGATACACGCGCGCTGCGCAGCGATATCGTTGCCGCGGGGAACGACCTTGATGTCTCAAACCGCGCTGAATCGATTCCCAATTCGATCATCAATCCGTCCTTGTTATTCGACGAACTCCAGGTGAAACGTATCGATGCCAGCAAGGATAAGCTGCCGGAGTACCCTGCACCCGCGCTGAAAGCTTCTGTTCCATAAGGAGACTCTTCAATAACAATTGCAGAAGTGTGAAGTCAGATTGCAGAAGTAAAAATCATGAATTTTAGGTGTCGAGATGGTATGAAGAACTAATCGGACTACTTCTGCAATCTGAGATCTGAAATCTGCAATCCTTTAGGGATTTCAGCCAGAGTTCCCTTTAGGTATTACTGCATACGAAAGGCCGCGCCACAAATGCGTTCATTGACTCTCACTCCCTTGCTCGTGCTCTGCCACGGTTTGCTCTGGGGACAGCATATTGCTTTGGCGACGACTCCGCCCGCAGAAGCCGCCCCTTACGCGCCCGACTTGGTGCGCAACCTCGAAACCTTGCGCGATTCCGCCCTCTCCAGTGACTACGCTTACCACCAGTTGGCGTATCTCACAGAAAATATCGGGCCTCGGCCCACCGGTTCGGCGCAAGCCGATGCGGCGGCACACTATGTGGCGGAAACGATGCGCGCGGCAGGCCTGGAAGTGAAATTGGAAGAGGTCATGGTTCCGCACTGGGTACGGGGAGCGGAAACTGCGGAGCTTGTCGACTGGCGCGGCAAGACTCCGGGTACGACACAAAAGATCGTGGTCACAGCATTGGGCGGAAGCACCTCGACGCCTGCGGAAGGGTTGACTGCGGACGTTGTTGTGGTCCGCAATTTCGACGAATTGAGAGCGCTGGGGAAAGAGAAGGTTGCCGGCGAAATCGTCCTGTTCAACGAGAAGTTTGATGTACAAAAAGCCGTGGCCGGACACTGGGGCGAAGCCTACGGCGAGGCAGTCCAGTATCGCTCCACAGGCGCCAAAGCCGCTGCTGACCTCGGCGCGGTCGCGTCGCTGGTGCGCTCTGTGGGTGGCGCGGACTACCGGATTCCGCACACGGGGTTTAGTGCGCCCGCCGGAATTCCGGCCGGAGCTATTACTGCCGAAGATGCGGAAACCATCGTCCACCTCGTGCAGCAAGGGACGGTCCGCATGCACCTCACGCTCACGCCTCAGATGCTGCCCGACGTTCCCGGCTACAACGTTGTTGCAGATTTGAAAGGCAGCGAGCATCCGGAGGAAGTGGTGATTATCTCCGGCCACCTCGATTCCTGGGACTTGGGCACGGGGGCGATCGACGATGGCGCGGGTGTGGTCACCGCCATGGGCACAGTGCAACTCATGAAAGAACTGCACTTACAGCCGAAACGAACCATTCGCATGATCGCATGGATGAACGAGGAAACCGGAATTCGCGGCGGGAAAGCCTATGCGAAAGTCCATGAAGCTGAGCTTGCCCATCATGTTGCTGCCATCGAAAGCGATGGCGGTGCGGGACACCCTCTAGGTTTTGAGGCTAAGGTCTCGGCGGCGGCGATTGACGATCTGAAGCCGATGGTAAAAGTTTTGGAACCCACTGGCGCCAATTTGATGATTGCAACCTCAAACGACGTGGGAGCAGATATCTCACCGATGGCTGCGACTGGCGTCCCAACGTTTGGTCTGATGCAGGATGGCCGCGCTTATTTCAATTACCACCACACGCCCGCTGACACGTTAGACAAAGTCGTTCCTCGCGAGCTGCGGGAAAATGTGGCGGCGATGGCTGTTCTAGCTTTCACGCTGGCGAACATGCCACAGACCTTGCCGCGTTAGGCACGTCATTGTGAATTCAGTTTCAATGCAGTTCGGTGCTTGGGTTGGTAGAGACCTACTTCGCCTCCGCCGGGAAGTTGTATCTTGGTGATCGAACCCCAGCGGGCTTCTTGCACATCCGAACAGGCGATGCCCTTTCCGCCAAGGGCCAGCATCTCTGCCGTCAGATCGTCGCACATCAAATAGAGCTCGTGATGGTCGTTCTCTTCGGTGGGATGGAAAGCAGCCTCTGCCGGAGGCAAGGCGAAGATCAACCATCCATGGCCAGCGTCCACAGATGCAAATCCCAGAACGTCCCGGAAAAATTCGCGATCTGCCTCCGCGTCCTTGCTATAAACGATGATGTGCGCCCCGGAGATCATCAACTTTTCCAATCGCTAGAATAACGGACTGCACGAGCCGCACAAACCGGAATTATAAGCGGGTTGTCATTACTTATCTTTGGAAACGACCTTTATCGCCGGAATGTAAATCGTGGCCACATCCGCCGCGATATCAGCGGGGCGAGAACTATTCTCGTCGAGATTGGTGAAGACGACGATCGTCAACCGGTCATCCACGTAGCGAAAGATGCTCATGGTAAATCCCTGCCACGCTCCGTCATGCGAAAGCAGTCGATGTCCATTCACTTCGCCAACGTCCCATCCGAAACCGTAGTGGTAAGTCTTTCCGCTATTGAGTTTCACGGGTGTCCACATTTGATCGAAGCTCGCTCGCTTCAGAAGCTTCTCGGTGTAAAGCGAGGCATCCCACTTCGCCAAATCGAGCACGTTCGTGTAGAGCGCGCCATCCGCGGTAGTGTTCAGTGAGGGCGACACCCATTCCTGGTTTTTCAATTCTCCCTGGACCAAGCGATACCCGCTACTGCGGTTCGGAATGATGTCCGCTTCACTGATAATCCTTGTCGACGTCATCCCTAGTGGCTGGAAGATGCGCTCTTGTAAAAAGTCGCCATAGAATTTCCCAGTCACGCGATGAACCAGAACGCCCAGCAGCACGTAGCCTGTGTTGCTGTACTTCCATTTCTCCCCCGGCTGAAAATCCATCGGCATGGCGGAAAATTTGCGGACCAGTTCCTCTTCGGTGTAATCCTGGCGGAAGTTGATCACGCCCTTGCCCATCGTGCTCTCTTCGCCCCCATAATCGGGAATGCCCGAAGTATGCGTCAGCAGATGACGGACTGTGACGTTTTTCCACGCCGCGGGTGCCTCTGGAAAATACTTCGTGATCGTGTCGTCCAGTCCGAGTTTGCCTTCTTCCACCAGCATCATCACCGCAGTCGCCGTAAACTGTTTCCCCACCGATCCCGTCTGGAAAATCGATGGCGGCGTCACCGGGACATTGAGTTCCACGTTCGCGAGACCATATCCCGTGGCCTTAATGATCTTGCCGTCACGCATCACTCCCAAGCTCAGGCCCGGAATTTTCTGTTCTTTCAATTGCACTCGGACGGCTTCATCCACTTTTGCGGATAGGACGTCATCGCTCATGGACTGAGCACACGCGATTCCCAACGCTCCCAAGAAGAAGCACGCCAGCATCGCGGATTTGCAAATTATCTTCATCACCAGTTCTCCATTGGATAACGCCCCTCGCAGTTGGCAACGAGCGTAAAACTATATCGCGATTGGATTGCATCATCACTCCTAGCCGGTCCGCGCGGTACAGAAAGCAGACCACTTCCCCGGACCGCTCAAGTTGACGCTGCTTCCGCCCGGCGCGTATCATCTTCGTTTGACCTTCCCCGGTGCAAGGCTTCCGAGGGTGGTTGAGCCAGGAAACCCGATGGCGATCGACAAGAAAAAGCTGGAGCACTTCAAGAAGACGCTGGAAGCGCGGCGCCTGGAGTTGCGGCACAGTGTGCACCGCACGGAGCAGAGTGGTCGCGATGCCGACCAGGACTCCACGCAGGATGTCGCCGATAAGGCCGCAAGTTCGTACACGAAAGAATTTCTTTTTCACCAGAGCAGCAATGAACGCCAGCTCTTGCTCATGGTGGAAAAAGCCTTGGAGCGTGTCCGGGAAGGCACGTTCGGCGAGTGCATCGCCTGCGATAAAGAAATTAACGCCAAGCGGCTGGATGCAGTACCGTGGACGCGCCATTGCATCGAGTGCCAGGAAAAACTGGAACAGGGCATACTCGAAGAATCCGCCCAGTAACCAACCCGAGCCGTTGTCCATTCCGGCCCGCAGTTCATTCTGATCGAGATAGGAATTTTTCGTGCGCGCAGACGTTCGACATCAGTTGAAGGAAGACCGCTTTCGCGAGTTCACCGCGGAGCGTGCCCATTGGGCGGTGGAACACAAAGCCACGTTGATCAAAGCGGGAGCCGCAGTCGTAGTGCTCCTCGCTCTGGCCATCGGCGGATGGTTTTATATCAATCATCGCGACGAACTGGCCAGCGTGGAACTCAGCAAAGCCGTACGTACCTACAACACTCCCCTGCGGCCCGCCAAATCGCCGGAACAGCCCGGCTTCCCGAGCTTCACTTCCGCCACTGAGCGTGCCACCAAGGCTCACCAGCAGTTCGAGACGATCGCTACCCAATACAGCCACACCAAGTCGGGCGACTTCGCCCGCTATTTCGCCGGCCTCACCGCCATCGATATGGGAGACAACGCCGGTGCGGAACGCTCACTCAAAGCCACCGCGGACGCCAGCAGCAACGACCTTTCGGCCCTGGCCAAGATGGCGCTTGCCGCTCTTTACCGGAACACCAATCGCGACGCACAGGCCATTGAACTCTACAAGCAACTGAGCGACAAGCCCGCCTCGACGGTATCGAAGCAAGCCGCGCAGATTGAGTTGGCGGGTCTCTATGCCAGCAAGGGCCAGACTGCCGACGCCCGGCGTATTTACGAACAACTGCAAAAAGACAACCCCAACACAGAATTCGCCGCTCTGGCATCCGCGAAGCTCCAGGAACTAATCAAACAGAAATAAGCTGCGGGCGAGCCAAAGCAGCTCGCTTCTGCGAAACATCCATTCTTGGGCCGGATGACAATCGAGGAGTGGATGCTCTGGGCCTGCCTGCACATGGACCATCACCTGCGGCAGCAGTTCAACTGCTAGCCCCACTTGTGGCCGCAGCGCCGCCTGCGGTGCTTTCCGCGTCCGCTGGCAAGCCCTTCTTCCCATGAAGCAATTCGACCACTGCCTGGTACAGGCGGGAACGCACTTCATAGCGCTCCTGCGCCCGCGTGATATAGCGCACGACGACTTCGACGCCCAGGCTTGCCGGCCGCACACTGATCGAAGGCGCCGCTGAAAA
Organism: uncultured Acidobacteriaceae bacterium; assembly: GCA_964619065.1. Taxonomy (GTDB): domain Bacteria; phylum Acidobacteriota; class Terriglobia; order Terriglobales; family Acidobacteriaceae; genus JANXUC01. The sequence continues at coordinate 38,581 of CAZUCC010000009.1, forward strand.
TGACTTCACGCCATAACGATTCGTCACGCGCTGCCACTCCTGCTCCGCCAAGCGCGAATTCTTTTCCGTATCCTGCGTCACCATCTGGAGAATGCTCTCGATCACAGGAGAGGGGTCTTCGCTCTCCGGGATCTGCACCTGCAATTCGTCCCAGAGCCACTGGCCCGAAGTTGAGAAGTTGAAGTAGTGTCCCGAAACCGCGTAGCTGTTGACGAAAGCCACTTGCCGTCCCGTGGGATATCCCGAACCGCTCGAGCCGCCCGTTTCCAGAAGCACGGTGCGCAGCAGACTGATTTCCACGACTTCCCCACCGACACCGTTGATCTCCACCCAGTCTCCTACGCGGATCCCGTTGCGGCCCATGAGCACGAACCAGCCGCAGAAACCGAGGATGAAGCCTTGCAGCGCAACCGTCAGGCCCGCGCCGATCAGCCCGAGAATCGTCGGCATCTGCTCCGGCATGCCAAAAATTACAAAGATGATCGCGAGCAGAGCTGCCGTCTTCAGCGTAAAACGAATTACGGTACGCAGCGTCAACAGTTGCCGATGATCGGGCCCGGCATCACCCAGCATCCGCTCCAGAACCCGCCCCAGCGCGTAAGCCAGCAACAGGATCAATGTGATCAAAAGCAGCGATTGCAATATGGCGTGCAACGCCGCCCGTTGCCGCATCTGCAACCCGTCGCTCCAGCGGCCATAGATGCCACTGAGGTCCTGGTAATCCTGGATGCGCTTATCGAACTCCGCCATACTCCGCTGATCTTCGGAAAGCTGTTGCACGGACTGTAATGCCACCGACGAAGCCTCTTTGGCCACATCTGCCGCCGCGGGACCTGCGCCACGATTTGCTGCCTGCTGCGTGAGCAACTGCTTTCGCGATTCTTCTTCGCGGACCTTCTGCTCCAGCGCATCGTGTTGGCGCGTCAGGTTGGCCGCCGCGGCCACGGCCTCCTGTTGTGCCGCTCGTATCTGGGCCTGCGCTGCTCGCAGCAGGCTCCACTGCTGCACGTGCGCCCACAAGCTGTTGGGAGAGGCATACGTTTTGCTTAGCGCCCCTCCATAAACCGTTGCGCCCCGTGTATTCTCGGCCGCCTCGTGCTGCTCGCGCATCTGCACGACCTTGGTCTGCACATCGCCCCCAGCGCGCGTGAGGTCTTCCTTCGCGTCGGCGATTTCGTCCTCGTCGAGCGCCAGTTGCGCATCGGCAAGTTCGGATTGCCCCTCTATCCCCTGATCCGCATTCCCGGCGTGCTCGGCCTTCTGGCGCAGATCGAGGGCGCGGTCCTGGTCTTTCTTGATCTGAACTTCCATCTGCCGGACTCGGGCTTCCAGCTCTCGCGCAGCGGGAGCCAGCGCCGGCGGGTGTGCGTTCACGCGGCGCAGGGCACTGGCAAAGTCCATATCCACTTCATGATCGGCCACATGCTCTGCCTCGCGAGCTAGTTCCTGATCGTCGGGTGTCCCGGCCCAGGCAGCCAGATCGCGCGCCACTATAAGCGGTCGTTTATCGACCGCAAACTCTTCGGGCACGGACTGCGCCAGTCCGTCTTTTCCCTGGAATGTGGCCTGGGGCTTCCCTTCGAGCTGCGACGCGCCAGGGTTGGTCAGTACCCAAGCCACCAAGGCCAGGGCTGTGGACATCAGCAATACCGCGAAAACGAGATTGGGTGAGCGCTTCATGCGAAGGGTCAGCATAGCGGGAGGCATGGAGCGGGTCAACGCTCGCCAGGGCATTGCTCTCCTGGCCAACGTTTGCCTGACCAAGGACCACATGGAATCAGAAGGCGCCAAGCCATTTCACCGGAAGGCTCGCCGCAAGGGCGTTCGCCAATTTTTCGTCGGCAGTAATCATCTCACCTTATAGTGGCGAGTGCGACACGGCGAACACGATTGTGCTCACCGATCTCTATTCCTATCCTCATGCACCATCTCTTCCGCCGAAGGGAATTTCTTGGTGGACGCTTTGGGGCTCCTGGCATGAAGTCGTTCTACCTTCTTTAAGAACTGCTGGCGGCGCTTGAGTTCGGCGCCGGTGGGGATATTTTCCACGTAGAGTGTAGCCATAGGGTTTCCCTAGGAACACATTAGCATTTCCACAGTATCTTGCCCGATTTTGACGGAGGCGCGGGCGTCCTCGCCGGTGCGGTATTCTAAATCCCGGTTCGCTATGCACTTCCATTCCCAGGCATCGTTGCAAGCGCACGGGCGAGGACACTCGCACCTCCATCATGGGTTGCAACTTTTGCGGACGGCGTTGTTCGGACTCGCGCTTTGTGGATCGGCATCGGCCCAAACTCCCCACCCCGCATTCGCTACCGGCGTCATCATCCCTGAAGTCGTATGCAGCGCCAACGCAAAACAGAGCTACGCCCTGTACTTGCCTTCGAACTTCTCTGACGCCGGCTTGTCTAGCACTCGCACCTGGCCCATCATCTACGTCTTCGATCCCGGTGCCCGAGGTCCAGCCGCCGTGGAAGCGATCCGAACCGCCGCCGAGAAATTCGGCTATATCGTGGCCGCGTCCAACAATTCCAGAAATGGCGCCAACGGAGGCTCCATGGAAGCCGCGGAAGCTCTCTGGAACGACACGCAGCAGAGATTTTCCCTCGCTGCGCACCGCCGCTATGTCGCTGGCATGTCGGGAGGCGCTCGCGTCGCCACCCGCATCGCTCTTGCTTGCCAGGACTGCGTGGCGGGCGTGATTGCCAACGCCGCCGGATTTCCCATCGGCTCCGAGCCTTCGCGCACTATGAAATTCGCGTATTTCGCGGCGGTTGGGAATGCCGACTTCAACTATTCCGAATTCGTAGGATTGCGGCGAAAACTCGATGATGCTGGCGCACACTACCGGATTCGCATCTTCGAAGGAAAGCACGGCTGGGCGCCCGCCGAAGTCTGGCTCGAAGCCCTGGACTGGATGGATCTGCGAGCCATGTCCGCCGGAACGTTAGCGCGCGACCAGCCACGGATTCAAAAAACTCTGGAGGACGAATTGAAAAGGGCGGCCGAATTTCAGTCTGGGGTTCATGCAAAGGCCAATCCGCTGGAAGCCTTCCGCCAGTATCAGGCCGTGGTGCGCGATTTCGAGGGCTTGGCGGATATCGGCCCCGCGCAAAAGCTACTTGCCGAACTGGAAAAGAACAAGGCAGTCACGACTGCGGAAAAGCAGGAGACAGAGGCCATTGCCCAGCAAGCCCGGCTAACCGCGCCAATATCCGTTCAAATTCAGGCCATCGCCTCCGGCAGCCTCGGCATCACCGACCTGCCAGCTCTCAAACGCGATGTTGCCGAGCTCAAGAAGCGAGCGGCAGAGACACCGAACGCAAGCGATTCCAAAACTCTGGTCGTTCACCGCGCACTGGGAGAAGTGCTGGTGCTGGCCTATGAGTCCGGACAAGGCAGCATGGAGCAGAAGAACTACCATGCCGCGCAACTCTATTTTGATGTAGCCGCGGCAGGGTCCGAGAATCCCGCATGGGCGCACTACCAGCAGGCCCGCGCTTACGCCATGCTGTCGAACAAGAAAGACATGTTCGCGGAGTTGCGCCTTGCGCTGGCAGGAGGCTTCCATGATCCCGCCGCTCTCGAAGCCCCTGAGTTTCAGGCGTATCGCGAACAGCCCGAGTTCCAGGTCTTCGTGTCCCAGTGGAAACAGGCTGAAAAGTGAAAATGAAATTGAGTCTGTGACTGGAGTGTGGGCAAAACGATTTGGGGTCGAACCAGAATTTCTTGAATCGATTTCAAAGTAACTACGACCGGCCGTCGGGTAGTGGTGCCTTGTCAGCCTCCATGTGCACACGTAAGTCTTGCAGAATTTTCTTGTTGAAAGACTTGATGTGAATCCCGAAAGCATCCATTTCGATTAGGGCTTGGAACGATTTCCGTCGTTTGCGTGCTTCAAGTTTAGCTTCGGCTTCCTTGAACGATTCGAACGCAACTAAATCCGCAGGTTGTAAGGCAACGCAATCCTGCCATGCCAGTGGTCTAATCGTTGTGAAGTAATCTTTATAGCGAAATCTTGGCGCATTCATTAGCGTGTTAAAACCATTAAGAATTGTGGGATCGTATTTGCCGTCACCGCCAGTTCGATCATGGAATAACGTCACCCTAGCAGGCTGACCATTCCCACTGGTGTATAAATCCTCTCCAACTGTATACATGACAAATCTCGGGAGCAGTCCGTAGGCAGCCTTCAGTCGGTCATCAGCCCATTCAGGAAACACCTCGCATAGATCATCTAGTTCAATCGCGTAAGCAACCGAATGCATTCCCTCGCTACGATTTATGACGCCAAACAATCCACGCACAAAAGTATCGCGTTCATCCAACGACCAACCTTCAAATTCGTCATGTCGTCCACTGCACGCTGAAGCGTGATAGCGGGAAATGATCGGTCTTCCTTCCCGCGCCAGTCGCCGATTGACCGCATCGATCTGTAGCTTCCAAGCCCTGCGCACCTCGTTCCAGACCTTACCCCGAGCTACCAAACAAGAAAATACAAACAGGTTTTGCTTGGCTCCGTCGTAACTCTCATCCATGTAGCCAGTAAACAACACACGAATGTCCCTCTCTCAAATCCTAGAGGATTGAACGGTCCCCGGAATTCTCATAGCGAATAAATTAGGTGCCGAATTTTGGGTAGTGGTGCAGTTTGGATATTTCAACAAAGTTGTCATTCCGAAGCGCGGCAGTAGCGCGCGAGGAATCTGCTCTTTTACTGCCAGGAGCAGATTCCTCGCCGATAGACCTGGCTCGGAATGACAAAGCCAGAGGAGTGTATTTACGAAACTGCACCACGACCCCGACCGTTGCTTTCTTGACACCCCGTTTCCTGCCCTTTATCCTAGTAAATTGTACCCCCATAGTTCGCGGCGCCTATATGCGCCAGGCAAGCTGGCTGGGGGCGTAAAGCATTGGGGGCACGAGAGTTGTATGTTTATCGATATCCACGAGTTGGAGTTGCACCCCGTGGATTTCGAGGAGGAGTTTGGGGCGGGCGTCCTTGACCTTGGTCCGGACTGTTCGCAGCGTACTCCCCTGAAGACAACGGGCCGGGCTGAGTTGGTTCCCGAGCATCATGGCAAGCATGAAAGGCTCCTGGACATACGCGTTCATGGGGACTTTGCCACGACCCTCGAAGTCCCGTGCGCTCGCTGCCTGGAAGCCGTGGTCACCGAGGTCAGCAACCCTTACGATCTGCTCTATCGGCCCGAAGGATCGGACGCGGGCCAGGAAGAATTGAGCGTAACGGCAGCAGAAGCTGAAATCAGCTACTATGCGGGCAACGGCCTGGAACTGGCGGACGTGCTGCGGGAACAGGTTCTGCTGGCGGTTCCGCTGAAGATGCTTTGCCGGCCGGATTGTCAAGGGCTTTGCCCTTCCTGCGGGCGTAACCGGAATTTGGAACCGTGCGAGTGCGAAGAAAAGAGTGAAGACCCGCGCTGGTCGGGATTGAAAGACATTCGCAATCAACTGAAGACTTAAGGCTGCGAGCGCTGCGGCCCGTAAGAAAAGATTCAAGAAGACAAGAAAAGAGATTTTCGATGCCTAATCCAAAACGACGTCATTCACAGAAACGAACCAGCACGCGCAGGGCGCACGATTTCCTGAGCCAACCCTCGCTTTCGGATTGTCCGAACTGCCACGAAAAGAAAGCGCCCCACCGCGCCTGCGCGAAGTGCGGCTACTATAAGGGCCGTGAAGTGCTGGTCGTCAAAGAAGCGAAGTAAAGAAACCAAGTAAGCCCTTCTCCCGAAAAGCATGGCGAGCACCATAGCCCTAGACGCGATGGGTGCCGACAAGGCGCCGAAACCTGAAATTGAAGGCGCCCTGCAGGCGGCGCGTCAATTCGGGGTGCGTGTGCTGCTCGTCGGACGCGAGGAAATCATTCGCGCCGAGCTCGAACGCCATCCGCACAGCGATCTTCCCATCGAAATCGTTCACGCCAGCGAACAAATCACCATGCAAGACAAGGCGGCGCAGGCCGTGCGCGCCAAGCGCGATTCCTCCATGCGGGTAGGCCTGCGGCTGGTGCGGGAAGGGCGTGCGGCTGGATTCGTAACCGCAGGCAACACGGGCGCGGCCATGGCCACAGCGAAGATGGTATTGGGCGCGTTGCCCCGCGTGGACCGGCCGGCACTGGCGGCGGTGTTTCCCAATGCCGTGGGAACATGGTCCATCATGCTCGACGTGGGCGCCAACGTGGACTGCAAGCCGGAAAACCTGGAGCAGTTCGCCGTGATGGGCGAGATTTATTTTCGCAGCATTTTTGGAACAAGGCGGCCGCGCGTGGGCTTGCTCTCCATTGGCGAGGAAGAAACCAAGGGCAACGAACTCACGCGGGCTTCGTTCAAGCTCTTGAAAGAGCTTCCGCTGAACTTCGTGGGCAACGTGGAGGGGCGAGACCTCTACGGCGGACAGGTGGACGTCATCGTAGCCGACGGGTTCGTGGGCAACGTCGCGCTCAAGATTTCCGAGGGCGTGGTCAATCTGGTGCGCTTCGCGCTCAAAGAATCGCTGCGGGCAACGATCACGCGGCAGGTCGGATACTTGCTTTCGCGCAGTGCCTTCGCGGACTTCAAGAAACGCCTCGATTACTCGGAATCTGGCGGAGCGCCGCTACTGGGACTGAAGGGCGTGTGCATCGTGAGCCATGGATCTTCGAATGCGAACGCGATCAAGAACGCGATTCGCGTGGCATCGGAAGTGGCTTCGGGCAACATCAATCAGCACATCGCAGCGGGATTGGCGGCGATTCCGAAGCGTGCTTCTTCCCCTGGACCTTCAACCGCCGCGACCGGAGCTTCAACGGCTACAGCCGGAGTTGCAGCCGCGCAATCCGTCGAGTAAACATTCTCCATTTCTATGACAACTTCAACATCTTCTCTGGCATTTCTCTTCCCGGGACAGGGATCGCAAGCTGTGGGCATGGGCAAGGAACTCACGGAAAAGTACGCCGTTGCCCGGCAGACGTTCGAAGAAGCCGATGCCACACTCGGCCTGCCGCTCTCGCGCCTGTGCTGGGAAGGACCGGAAGACCAGTTGCGCCGGACCGAGATCACGCAACCGGCCATCCTGACGGTTTCGGTCGCTACCTGGCGCGTGCTGGCTGAACAGGGCGTCGAACCCGCGTGGGTGGCGGGACACAGCCTCGGCGAATATTCTGCCCACGTTGCGGCAGGAACCCTGAGCTTCGCCGACGCCGTGCGCACGGTCCACAACCGCGGACGCTATATGCAGGAAGCGGTACCGGTGGGTGTTGGAGCCATGGCAGCGATCGTGGGGATGAATGTGGAGATGGTGCGGCAGGTGTGCGGCGATGCCCAGCAAGGACAAGTTTGCGAACCTGCGAACATGAACTCCCCGGATCAGATCGTTATCTCCGGGCACAAAGCGGCAGTGGAGCGAGCTGTCGCGATGGCCACCGGGCAGGGTGCAAAGAAGGCCGTACTGCTGTCGGTCAGCGCTCCTTTCCATTGTTCACTGATGCGGCCAGCACAAGAGTGTCTGGCACAGGACTTGAACGTACTGCACATGCAGAACCCAGCGACGCCGGTGATGTGCAACGTGGATGCAGTCATGGTTGAAACGGCAGATACCAGCCGGGACGCGCTGATTCGCCAGGTAACGGGCGCTGTGCGCTGGGATGAGTGCGTGCGCGGGCTTATTGCCCAAGGCGTCGAGACATTCGTGGAAGTTGGTCCCGGCAAAGTGCTCTGGGGGCTCATGCGGCAAATTGATCGCGCAAAAACAGCCTGGCAAACATCCGACGATGCGGCATTGCAGAAAACGCTACAGGGGCTAGCGTAGCTAACAGGGCGGGTAACTGAACGTCTTATCGCGTTTCTCCACCCAGACACGCGCCGGAGTTGCGCGATTGTTGACAACCACCTCTACGACGACGCCGCTGCCGCCTCCGCGGCATTCTCCCGATGCCCGAATTCTGTGGGTCTTCACCATGCCCCACTCGCCTCCGGGTCCCCAATCCGTGTAAAACTCATTGAAGGGATACCTCTTATACTCCTGCGGGTGCTGCTTCCAGGCCGGGTCGTGCATCCAGATGCCGTAGGCGCTTTCAAAATCTTTTTGTTCAAGGGATGTGAAGAACTTGTCCGCAACATGCTCCTCGGGCCAGTAGCGGTAGAGCCACACGAGAAAACCTGTAAGCAACAGCAGTAGAACCCCAACGCCGATCTTGATTTTCAGCCGGCGCTCGCGCGTAGGGTCGTAAGTCGGTGCGTCCATCAGCGTCATAGCCTCTCCAGCATATACGGAACCCGCCGCCGGGAAAAAGTTCCCTGGCCAGCTTCCTGGGGGGCGGGCCCCGCTGCAGGCCCCGACACGCTAGAATCGATTCTTTCCACAACCGCAGGAGATCGCAGATCAGCCAATGTCCACAGGCGTAACGCGCGAACAATTTCGTCAAGCAATGGGAAGCTTCGCCACCGGTGTGACGGTGATCACGGTGGCGGAAGCTGGAGGCGAAGTGCATGGCATGACGGCCAACGCCTTCACCTCGGTGTCGCTGGATCCGCTGCTGGTGTTGGTGTGCGTTGACCACCAGGCACGCACCCATGCCCACCTGCAACAGAAAAAACGTTTTGGCATCAACGTCCTCTCGGAGGATCAACGCGCCATCTCGGAGTTTTACGCGCACTCGACGGAGGTGCACCAGCGTGCGGAAGAGGCAGGCGCGCGCTTTGACCACACCGCCCACGGGACTCCCGTGCTGCGCGGCGCACTCGCCTATTTGGAGTGCCATCTGCGCCATACGCAGGAGGCGGGTGATCACTCCATCTTTATCGCCGAAGTGGAAGAGGTCGTAGCTCGCGAAGGAAATCCGCTTCTCTATTTTCGCGGGAAGTATAAGTCTGCGGGAGAAGACATCTGAACGGAGTGAGTAAAGGGGTCCTTCGCTGGCGCTCAGGATGACAACACAAGAGACTTGCACGAAAATCTAGGGATTTTCGCAGGCTGCGACAAGATCGCCCAACCCCCTGGCTATTTACTACAAAGTCAATTTAGCAAGGATCCTCCAGAGTTGGAAAACCTATGCAGGCCATACACAACCCTTCTCGGAAGGATCCTTACTTTCCCCTGCTGATGGCTAAGACGGATCAGGGAGACGTTTTACTAACAGGAAAAATAAATATTTTCGAAACTATTCCGGCGACTCTCGCTATTTTTATGCAGTGAAAAACCTTAGAGAAGAACTGTTGACGAAATATAAAACACACGCGTACCATAAAACAATTATTGGCCTTCCCTTGCGCCTGGCTTTACCAAGTTCGCTATGTGCTCAGAACGCGCTTTGAACCCGGCACAGATCTTGGGATTCGCTAAGGCTGACGCTCCCCGCAAAATTCCCCTGGAAGAAGTGGTGGTCGAGGCTTATGTCAGCGTGCGTCCGGCGCTGCTGGGATATTTGCACCAAATCGTTGGCTCTACAGGCGAGGCGGAAGATCTGGTGCAGATCACGTTCCTGAAGCTGTTCGACCAATTGCGCAACAACACGGAAATTCGGGAACTGCGTGGTTGGCTGTACAAGGTAGCGCACAACTTGGCCATCGATTCTCTGCGGACCCGGGGACGCGAGGAATCGACTTCGACGGAATGGTTGGACGAGCGGAGCATGCCGGGAGACTCCGCTGAGCAGAACATGATTCGCCGGCAGCAGGTGCGGCAGATTCTCGGAGCGCTCAATGAGCGTGAAAGGCACTGCCTGATGCTGAGGGCTGAGGGGTTGAGCTACAAGGAAATTGCCGTTGTGTTGGAAATCAGTGCCAAGTCCGTGAGCGTTTATCTGGCTCGCGGATTGAAGAAGATAGAGGGCCGAAGGTCATGAACGAAACCCGCAAGCTGGGGTTGTCGAAGTTCGAGCATCTGGACGAGGCTGTTCTGCTTTCGTTTCTGGACGGTGAGCTGGCCGTTGCCGATCAGAAGCTCGCGGAAGAGCACCTGACTGCTTGCTGGACCTGCCGCGACCGGCAGAACCAGCTGCAGGGAACAATCCGCCAGTTCTTGAGCTTTCGCGACACGTTGCGGCCCGCAGACTTCACGCCAGAGCAAGCCCCAGTCGAGCAATTTCGTCAGCGGCTGGCCTGGCAAGCTCAGGAGCAAGACACATGCAGAACACTGTGGTCTGGAGTATGGGAAGGTTTGCGCGGGGCCGCTGGAATGATTGTTTCCCATCGGCAGGCTTCGCTCGCCATGGTGGTAGTGGTCGGCGTCCTGTTTGCTACGTTCACGGACGTGCTGACGTCGGCTGCCTCTGCGGAAACGCTGCTGCGGCGCGCTGAAGGCTTTGAAAACGCGCACCCGGTCGAGCCCGGCACGGTGGGGCTGCTGTCGATCCGAGTGGAGCATGTTAACGCCAAACGCCAGACGCAAGATCTAGGGACAGTTGAATTTGCCAAAGACAACGGCGGCTCAGTGTATGCGATATCCCCGGCAGAAGATGCGGCACAAAAACAGGGTGCATTGATCCGCACCGCTGGCGGAACCGAGACGGCAAACACGTTTCCACAAGAAAGTGAGCTACCGGTTTCCGTAGAGCGCTATTTGGAGGCACAGCATTCGCTTCCCGATGTTTCGATCACGGAATTCCGCAAATTGGTGGCGGGACGGCAGACCACCGAGGCTACCTCAAAGCGCGAGGGTGCGGCCTACGAGGTGGACTATCCTTTTGCGGCCAACCATGCTTCGGGAATCCGCGAAGCTCAACTCGTGATGGACGCAAAAACCTACGAACCGGAACGGATCAGCATTGTGACGGCGAGTGCCGATGAGTACCGGTTCACGCGAATGGCGAGCTCAGAGACGCCGCGCACTACGGAATGGGCAGGGATTTTCGATACACCCACCTTGATACCCTCACGCCTGCGAAGTGCGCAGACCGTGACCAATCTGACGAAAGCGTCCCCGCTGACCTACGCTGCCTCGCTTGCCACTGAGCAAGAGGTCTCGGTAGCCGCTGCTCTGCACAAGCTGGATGCCTGTTTGGGTGAGGAAGTTTACATCTATCCGATGTCTGACGGAACGCTCCTCGTGCAAGGGTTGGTCGACCGCACCGAACGCCGGGATGCAATCCGAGGCGCGCTCCGCAGCCTCCCTTTCCCGGTAAGCGTGCAGCTCTATACTCCGAAAGACCTCGGGGCAGCGACGCTCTATCCACCACCCGATAGGATCGTGGCGGTCAGTATTCCGGGTAGCCCAAGTGCAAGAATTACCGTCGCCGACGCTTCCAATCAAGAGATCCCTCTCTACAACGAAATCTCCCGCCATGTGGCCAAACCGGGGATTTCGGAGGAAGAGCTCCACCAACGGGTCGCTTCGTTCTCGAATGAAGCGGTAACGCTTTCCCGGCAGACACTCTTGCATGCCTGGGCTTTGCGGCGCCTGGAGAATGAATTCGCTGAACACCGTGTGGCGCAGCTCCCCGCTCCGGCACAACAACAAGCGGCGCGTCTGCGGGAAGAACATCGTCATGCGATTGCTAGCCTGACACGACGGCAGGCCGAGCTGCTTTCTTCCCTCATCGGACGTCCGATGGAAGTGCCCTCCTCAGTGGAAGCCCCCCCAGACAGCGCAGAGTTGCTGCGGTTGGCCCAACGGCAGCACCTCCTGATGCGGCGCCTGTTTGCCATGTCCGAGCCGGTCGAAGACACCCAAGCCAGCCTGAACGAGCTATTTTCGGCTCTCCGCCAAATCAGCCGCTAGACACGGTTTCGGCGGTCTACAATACTGAACAGTGAAGCCCTGTCTTTTTTGTTGGATACTGGTTTTTGCAGTTCCGGCCGCCATGGCCCAAAGGGCCAGTCTTCGAGGCACCGTCAGTGACTCGACAGGCGGAGTATTGCCAGGCGTCAATATCATTGCGCTCAATGTCGATCAAGGTCTGAAGCGCGAGGCCTGGACGGACCAATCCGGATCGTTCTCCATCCCGTTACTCCAGCCGGGCAATTACGTGGTCTCCGCCGAAAAGCAAGGGTTCGCCATCCTCGAAGTCACCGATCTGCTGCTCCACGTCGGTGATGCCCGCACTCTGCAATTAGTCCTGCCAGTCGCTAAAGTGCGCATCCAGATTCGGGTCAATGACCGCACTGGTGGAGTCGAGACCGTGAATCCGACGCTGGGGCAAGTGGTGACTGGGAATGTGATTCGCGATGCGCCGCTCGAGGACCGCACCGTGCTGGATCTCGCGCTGCTACAGCCCGGCGTGCTCCCCGTGAACGCCGACGCAGCGGGCATCACCGGGTTCAGCATCACCGGCAACCGGGAGGATTCTGTCACCTTTCTCCTCGACGGCGCTCACAATAACAATTTGCTGACCAACGCCGTGACCTATGCTCCCAACCCGGACACAATCTCTGAATTTCGTGTTCTTACCAGTAATTACACTGCGGACTACGGACGCAATGGCGGTGGCATTATCACTCTCGTTACGAAGTCGGGCACGAATTCTGTGCACGGCACCGCCTTTGAGTTTCTGCGCAATGAAGTTTTGAACGCCAATACGTTCTTCAACAAGAACAATGGTCAGCCGCGTCCCGTTCTGAAGCGTAATCAGTTCGGAGGAACGTTAGGTGGGCCCCTCGCTTTGCCTTTCAAGGCGCGTGAGGAACACCGCGCCTTCTTCTTTGTGAGCTATCAGGGTACGCGCCAAACACAGGACATTTCTTCTGGTGGAACAACATTTACGCCCGAGGAGATCCAAGGTGACTTTTCCCATGCTCAAAAAGCGGCTTGCCCGCAACCCAGTATGGATGGCTGCCCAGATCAAGGCGTCGTCAATTTCCTGGAAGCAAGCCCATTCTTTTTGCCCCCCGGTAAGACATCCGCTGATGCTGTCATTGACCCCTCGAAATTTAATACTGTGGCCAAAAACTACATTCAGGCCGGCCTGATTCCGGCGGCAGCGTCAGGACAGGTGGTGGCCCCAGAGCACTTGCAGACGGACAGTAACGAGCTGACGGCGAGATTCGATCTTGAGCTCAGTTCAAAAGACCGGGTCTCCTTAACTCTGGGAGAAAATCGCACTCGTTTCGTCGATCCTTTCCCTTTTGCGGATGTACCCGGCTACCCCACGGAGTCCAAGGTCACAAGCGGATTTGCAAACGGATCCTATGTGCGCATGTTTTCCCCGACGCTACTGAATGAGCTTCGCCTTGGTGTTCAGCGCAGCTTATCCGACAATGAAAATCCGCTGACTCATCTGCCCCGCCCCCAGGATTTGGGCATGTTGGGGGTTACGCCAGACCGTCCGACCGGACCGCCAGCATTGTCTTTCGACTCAGGTTTGGCCGTGGGGTTCAGTCTGCAGGGCCCGTCCCAGCTTGTGGACAACACGTTTTCGGTGGGGGATACGTTGACCTGGACGCGGTCGCGGCACACATGGAAGCTGGGCGGGGGCATTTCCGCTTACCAAAACAACACGGCCTTTGCCTTCTTGGTGGATGGCCTTTATACGTTCACCAGCGACGGTTCCGGAGCCGTAAGCACGGGCAACGATCTGGCAAACTTTCTCGTGGGTTTGCCCACGGCTTATCAACAAGGGCCCGACGCGCACTCGAATATTCGCAACAAAGCAACGAACGCCTTTCTTTTGGATGAGTGGCGCATACTCCCACATTTGGTACTGACCCTGGGGCTGCGCTACGAGTACAGCACGCCGAAGAGCGACACCTCCGGTCGGACGTTCTCCATTATTCCAGGACAGCGGTCGCAAGTGTTTCCCAAGGCGCCGGTGGGCCTGGTGTTCCCCGGCGATCCGGGCGCACCGCGTGGGGTCAACTTTCCCGATAAGAAGGACTTTGCTCCACGCTTTGGCTTCGCCTGGGATATTACTGGCAAGGGAAAAACGAGCCTGCGCGGTGGTGCGGGCGTTTTCTACAACATTGTGAAGGCGGACGACAACCTGCAGTTCAACGGACAGCCGCCGTTTTACTCATCCGCTGGTATCGAAAGCTTTCCAGATCCGCCCACGCCCCTTACGTCGGAAGTGAACTACCTGGCTCAGCCCTTTGCCGCGACGGGCAGAATCAACCCCTTCCCGTCGAAACCTCCCTCCAGCAACATCGACTTCAAAGCCGCTGGCTTTCTCCCTTTTGGATCATCGGGGAGTATTTTTGTCGTCGATCCGCACCTGCGCACGCCTTACATCTATCAATACAATTTGAGCTTGCAACACGACCTGGGTTCGAATACCGTGCTCGAGCTCAGTTACGCTGGGAGCAGCTCGCGCAAGCTCACAACACTCGTCGACGTGAATCCGTTCCAGCTTGGAAGCTACGACCGGGTACTGAACACCTTCCCCGGCAACAGCAGCTGCTCTGTTGCAGATTCCGAAAAATGCTCTTTTGGGCAGATTCTGGAATACGCCAATGCCAGCAGCGCACAGTTCCACAGCCTGGAGGCAAGCCTACGAAAAGAGGTTTCCCACAACCGCTGGTTCGGGGACTCTTATTTCACGCTTGCGTACACCTATTCTCACAACATCGACAACGCCTCGGGATCCAGTTTCCTCGACAACCGTAATACGATTGTTCCCTCCTACAACCATGATCGATTCCGCGCGTCCTCCGATTTTGATTTGCGTCATCGCCTTGTTTTCAGTGGCGGCTGGAAGCTGCCCTTCGGAGAAGTTTGGTCTTCAGCCCCCAAACGGTTGACCCACGGGTGGCGTGTTTTTCCACTCATAAAATGGAGAACAGGGTTTCCCATCGATGTATTCGCCAACCTGGCGGCTGCTAACAACTTCGCCAGTCCGGGTCCGTCCGCTGCTGGAGATATCGAACTCGTACACGCCAACCTTATCGCGCCACTCCGGATTTTGGATCCCCGGCAACTTCAGACCTTGGACGGAGTCACAGGACACTTTTTGTTCGACCCGGCCAGCTTTACTGCAACTTTTCCGCCGGACGTACAGACCGTCTCCGATCCGGGTTCGCGCACCTACGGCAATCTTCCACGCAATTTCTTCCGCGGTACGGGCAGCATACGAGCGGATATGGCAATCGCAAAAGAAACCGCTCTGTGGGGGGAACACTTGAATGGAGAGTTTCGAGCGGACTTCTTTAATCTGTTGAATCACACAAATTTCGCTGACCCCTATACAAACATCAACAACCCGGACTTTTTCGGACAAACACTCTTCGCCGGCGATCCCCGTGTTGTGCAGCTCTCGATGCGCCTGACTTTCTAGAGCAAGTTTCCGGGTTTGGGAAGCAACAAAAGGGAAGGGCACGGCTTTCAGCCGTGCCGCAAACGTGCTCAGAAAAAATGCCCTAACGCCTATTCACGACTGTAGCGATTCTTCTTCTTGTCTTTGTGCCGCTCGATCCCCAACTCAATAAGCCGATCGATCAACTCTGGATAATTCAGCCCCGACGCCACCCATAGTTTCGGATACATGCTAATCGCAGTGAATCCAGGCATCGTATTGATTTCGTTCACATAGAACTTCTGGCGCACCGGGTCCATCAGGAAATCGACGCGCGCCAGCCCCGAACAATCCACCGCCTGAAACGCAGCGATTGCCAATCGCTGGACTTGCTTCGTTTGTGTCTTGGTCAGCTTAGCGGGAATAATGAGCTGCGAACCTTCGTCCAGGTATTTTGCTTTGTAGTCGTAGAACTCTGTGGCGGGAACGATTTCTCCCGGGATCGAAGCGGTTGGTTTATCGTTGCCTAGCACCGAACACTCAATTTCACGCGCCTTGCGCTTCTTCCCTCCCACACCCTGCTCGATGACGATCTTGCGATCATAGCGCGCCGCCTCATGCATGGCCGCTGCAAGTTCGCCTCGATTGCGAACCTTCGAAATACCCACCGAAGATCCTAGATTTGCGGGCTTCACGAAAACTGGATACTGCAGTTTGTTCTCGATCAGGCGCCGCGCTTTTGCAGGAGCTGATTCCCAGTCGCCGCGCAGGATGGTGACATGCTTCACCAGCGGCAGTCCCGCTGCACGGAAAAGTTCCTTCATAATGTGCTTGTCCATGCCGCAGGCGGAGCCGAGAACGCCTGCGCCAACGTAGGCAATGTCGGCGAGTTCCAGCAAGCCTTGAATCGTGCCATCCTCTCCGAACGTGCCATGGAGAACAGGAAAGATGACATCCACCTGAATGCTGTGGTCAGTCCATCGGCGCGACATTTCACCTGCGCCGGTCTGGAACAGGCTCATAGATCCAGCCGCACTTCGAGCTGGAACCGGAGGAATCACAATGGCAGATCCCTGCTCCAGAATAGCGGCTGAGGGCGTTGCCTCAGGGTCGCCCGCGCGCAACGAGCGCTCTTCATGCTTTCCTTGCAACAGCGCCTCCGCGTGCCCGGCTGTGACCCAGAGGCCGTCCTTGGTGATGCCAATGGGAACGACCTCGTACTTGTCTTTATCGATGGCGTTGAGGACGGAGGCGGCAGAAAGCAGCGAGATTTCATGCTCGCCAGATCGGCCGCCAAACAAAACGCCGACGCGGAGTTTCTTATTTTTCCCCAAAAATCCCGCTCCAGGAAGTTTTATAAAAATGAATTCTTAAAACCTTCTCACTTGTCATTCCGAGGGTTTTAGCCCTGAGGAATCTGCTATTTCCCTGGGTTCAGCACCCCATAAATCTTCGCGATGTTCCTGCCATCAGCCTCTATAGAATCTTCTTTCCAAATGCGGAAAGCGTCAGCTCCACCGCCAGGTCCGCCGTGCGGTTCTTCTCATCCAATACCGGATTAATTTCCACGATCTCAAAACTCAACATGCCGCCGTGGTCCGCGAGAATTTCCATGGCCAGATGCGCCTCACGGTAGGTAGCGCCGCCGCGTACTGGTGTGCCCACACCCGGCGCATCTTCCGGATCAACCCAGTCCATATCCAGCGACACGTGAAAACCCGCCGTGCCCTTGCTTACAATCCATAAAGCCTCTTCCATGAGAGGACGGATCCCGCGTTCGTCGATATCCCGCATCGTGAAAACATGAATACCTGAGCGGCGAATATTCTCGCTTTCGGCGGCGTCAATGTCGCGCACGCCGAAGAGCACGCAGTTCCCCGGTTTCACCTTGGGCGAAAAATCATAAATATTTCCCAGGTCGACGGGACCCAAGCCCACCAGCGCTGCCAAAGGCATACCGTGGACATTGCCGCTTGGCGATGTGCCCGGAGTGTTGATGTCGCTGTGCGCGTCCAGCCAAATCAGACCGACCTTCTCACTCTGGCGGCGATAAAATTCCGCCACGCCAGAGACCGTCCCTGCCGCGACCGAGTGGTCGCCGCCGAGGACAAGCGGAATCTTGCCGGCTTCCAAGGCTTTGACGACAAGTTCCGCGCTCTTGCCGCAGGTAGCCGCAATCTCTTTCAGATATTTCGCGGCGGGATCGCCTTCTTTCTTGAGCTCCGGCATGGCGACGGCGACATTTCCGCCATCTTCCACCGTGTGGCCCAGAGCTTCCAGGCGCGCTTCCAGACCCGCGACGCGAACGGCCGAAGGCCCCATATCGACGCCGCGGCGGGATTGCCCGAGGTCGAGCGGTACACCGATCACATGAATTTTCTTGGGCCCAAACGACGCGGGAAGCTCTCTGCTTGTTGCCAAAGTTGTCTCGTCTGCCATGTCCCCCACCTCTTACGGATACAAACGGTGCAACATGCGCGGGAACGGAATCGTCTCGCGAACGTGTTCCAAACCACAAACCCACGCAACCACACGCTCAATCCCCATGCCGAATCCGCCATGTGGTACGCTGCCATATTTCCGTAAATCGAGATACCACTTGAAAGCTTCCTCGGGTAAGCCGTGCTCATGAATGCGCTGCACCATTAGCTCGTACGACGACATACGCTGCGACCCGCCAATAATCTCTCCGTAACCCTCTGGCGCCAGCACATCCACGCACAGGGCTGCTTTTGGATTGTCCGGATCAGGCTCCATGTAGAACGCCTTGACCTTCGCGGGATAGCGATGCACCATCACCGGCCGGTCGAACTTCTGCGCGAGATAGGTTTCGTCCGGCGAGCCAAGATCGCCGCCCCATTCGAATTTGTGCTCGAGAGCGCCTTGCGTGTGGCCTTCCTGCAACATTCGAACCGCTTCGTCGTAACTGATCCGCGGAAACGGCGCTTCCACCTTCTCCAGCTTGGTAACATCGCGGCCGATTGTGGCTAGCTCGGGACGGCGGCGATCCAGGCAGCGCTTCACCACAAAGCTGACCAGACCCTCCGCCAGTTCCATCAGGTCATCCAGCGTAGCGTAGGCAACTTCTGGCTCCACCATCCAGAATTCGGTGAGATGACGCCGCGTTTTCGATTTCTCCGCCCGGAACGTCGGTCCGAACGAATACACTTTGCCCAAAGCCATCGCCGTGGCTTCAATGTAAAGCTGCCCCGATTGCGTAAGGTAGGCCTGCTCATCAAAGTAATCGACGGGAAAAAGTGTGCTCGTGCCTTCGCACGCAGCAGGCGTAAGAATAGGCGGGTCAGTAAGAGTGAATCCACGCTCGTCGAAGAAATCGCGGACAGCTTTCACAATCTCGGCGCGCACCTTCAAAATCGCCGCCTGCCTCGGTGAGCGCACCCACAGATGCCGATGCTCCATTAGGAAGTCGACGCCGTGCTCCTTCGGAGTGATCGGATACGAATCCGATTCGGAAACCCTCTGCACAACCTGCACCTGCGTCACATCGAGTTCAAAGCCGCCTGGAGCGCGCTTGTCGGCACGCACCTTACCTTCCACGATCACGCTGGATTCCTGCGTCAGCCCCTTCACCGCGTCGAAAACTTCCGCGGGAACAGCGCTCTTCGCCAGCACTCCCTGAATCACGCCCGAGCCGTCGCGGAAAATGGGGAATAAAAGCTTGCCGCTCTCTCGCAAGTTATAAAGCCAGCCACGCACGGTCACACTCTGGCCGTCGTACTTGCCGATTTCTGAGATTGCTGTTATCGGTGCTTGCATAAAAGATTCGTTTTTGAGGTCGGAGTTTCTGGCGAACGCTACAGCTCTTCCAGCTTTTTGTAAGCGGCTGTCATATCACTGGAAATATCTTTCTTGTTGGGCTCCGCTTCGATCTCCAGAACCAGCGGTGGCGTGTTCGGTGCGGAACGCAGCAGGCGCACAGCCTCCTCCCAGTCGATATTTCCTTTTCCCGGCCACAAATGTGCATCGCGGTCTTTCATGTTGTCGTGCGCGTGCGAGGAGCAAATGTACTCTTTTACGGTCTCGAACGCCTGCGCCACATCGCTCATCAAGTGCGCATGGCCGATATCGAAACAAATGCCCGTGTCTTCAAAATGCGCGGCCCGGATAAACTCCACCAGTTTTTCCGGCGTGGAGAATTCGTTCGGAATATTCTCCAGCAAAATGCGGACGCCCAGCGGTTTCGCGAAAGCCCGCAAGTGCTCAATCGAGGTCATCGCGGCTTCGTTCTTTTTTTCGTCGAAATACTCGCCTGTGGTTCCAATATGCTGAATCAGGAAGCGAAACGGAATCTGCTCTGCAATCTCAATCGCGCGCTTCACTTCATCCATCGCTTCGATGCGCTGCGCCCTGTCGCTGGACGCGATGTTCACCGGAGGCGCGCCCGCGCGGCCCGACTCATAGTCCGCATACTGAGGGGCGTGGACGGAAAGCAACTCCACAGCGTTGCCGCGAAACCAGTCCCCGATTTCGCGCACGTGTTGCTTGCGGTTGGCATAATCAAAATGCTGGCGTGAGGCATGAATCTCAATTGTCTGCGCACCACCTCGCACCATTTGATCGAGAAGACCCGGATGCAGCCGCTCCTTCGCGAAAGGATATGTCGAAACGCCACGTAGCATCAGTAACCGACCGCCTTCCCGTTGTTCCGAAAATCGCTCGCGCCCAAACGGTCCCCCGTTCGCGGATCGATCGCAATGCACTCGCCGTCGCTCCAGTGCCCGGCTTCGTCCACTTCGTGCCCGCGCTTTCTCAATTCTGCCAAAGTCTCGGAGGGGAAGCCTTTCTCGACCGTGATCTTGTCCGGCATCCACTGATGATGGAAGCGCGGCGCGTTCACCGCCTCCTGAATATTCATGCGGAAGTCCACCACTCCCATAATAATGTTGGCTACGGTTGTGATAATCCTGGGTCCCCCTGGGGAGCCTAGCACGAGGTAAGGCTTGCCGTCCTTGAGCAGAATCGTTGGAGTCATCGACGACAGCGGGCGTTTGCCAGGCGCAATCGCGTTTGCAGCCCCCTGCAGAAGACCGTAAGTGTTGGGTACTCCCGGCTTCGCGGAGAAGTCGTCCATTTCGTCATTCAGCAGGAAGCCCAAGCCTTCGACAGTCACACGCGATCCGAACCAGTCGTTCAGCGTGGTCGTCACTGCCACCGCGTTGCCCGCCTCATCCACAATCGAGTAGTGGGTAGTGTCGGTCGACTCGGGCGTCACCATTTTCTTCGGCCGATCGGGAACTGCCTGCCCGAACTTGTCCGGACGCTTCAAACTCGCGCTCGAGCTGGCGTGTTCGGCATTCATCGAGAACTCACGCCACTTCGCCGCGTAAACTCGGCTCACCAGGTCCGCCGTGGGAATCTTCGTGAAGTCGGGATCGCCTAGAAACTCCGCACGGTCATAGAAGGCGCGGCGAAACGCCTCAGAAGCCATGTGCATGAATTGCGGCGAACGGCTTCCCATTCCTCCGACAAAATAACCCTCCAGAATATTGAGCGCCTCCAGCAAAACGATGCCGCCCGAAGAAGGAAGAGGCGCGGTCAACACATCGTATTGGCGATAGCTGCCCTTGAGAGGTTCTCGCTCCTTCACTTCGTAGTGGGCCAAGTCTTGCGCTGTAATCAGGCCGCCACCTTTCCGGATGGCTGCAGCAAGTTCCCGCGCCAGGCTGCCGTGGTAGAAATCATCTGGATTCGCCGCAATGCGTTCCAACGTGCGCGCCAGTTCGGGCTGCTTGAAGATCTCTCCAGCCTCGTAGTACTTTCCGTCGCGCTGAAAAATCCGCCGTGACGCTGGGAACTTGGCGAGGCCATCGTTGCGCCAATCGTCGCTCTCTTTTTGTGTCAGTGCGAAGCCGTCCTTCGCCAAATGAATTGCAGGAGCCATCACCCGCGCCAGCGGCAACTTGCCCCATTTCTTCTGGGCATAAGCCATGCCCGCCACGGAGCCCGGAACCGCCGCCGCTTTGTATCCCACCAGGCTGGCGTTCTCGATCACATTTCCTTTGCTATCGAGATACATGCCTTTCCTGGCGACGGCAGGAGCCTTTTCGCGGTAATCGAGAAAATGCGACGTGCCGTCGGCCAAACGCAGCAGCATGAACCCGCCACCACCCAGATTGCCGGCCTGCGGATGCACCACGGCCAACGCAAATCCAGTCGCCACGGCCGCATCTACAGCGTTGCCCCCTGCCTTCAACACTTCCAGTCCCGCCTGCGAGGCCAGTTCATGGATGCTGACCACCATGGCATGCGGAGCACGGACGGGACCAGCCGACGCGTCTCCCGGCGCGGCGGACACGCGCGCCCCTAGCGATATAAGTACTAAATAAATGAAAAACTTAGAGTTGATTTTCATGCGGCTTAGACTGCCTTCCGCAGACCCAAGCGGAGGGCCTGCATGAGACAGTAGCAGACCGTAGGGCAGACCTTTGAGGCTAGCGTAGCAGTTCGAGAGAGTCAAATGCGGCGAGGATCGTAGTGAGGAGTGACATTTCTCAAAGTCGTTCCTGCGACTTCCGCTCCGCGGATACCTTGGATATACTTCCGCTTGGTCCTACTCGCATCAAGGAGCTCGCATGAACCGCCTTCCTATCCACCGGGTCTTGTTCTCCATTCTGTTGTTCACTTCCGTTTTCGCCCTGATGGCGGCGGATACCTCTTCGCAACCCGCGCCGCCAATCGCAAAGAAAACTCCTAAAGTTACCGAGATCAACGGCCGCAAACTGGTCGACGACTATTTCTGGCTGCGTGACAAACCGAACCCCGAGGTAAAGGCGTATCTGGAAGCCGAGAACACCTACACCGGCGTGCTGATGAAGCCGACCGAGCCGTTTCAGAAGAAGCTTTATGAGGAGATGCTCGGCCGAGTCAAGGAAACTGACGTGGAAGTCCCCTACAAGGAGGGTGCATATTTTTATTACACGCGCACCGAAGCCGGCAAGCAGTATCAGATTCGCTGTCGAAAAAAAGACAGTATGGATGCTCCCGAAGAGGTTGTGCTCGACATCAACGACTTGGCGAAAGGGCAGGCGTTTATGTCAGTCGGTGCCTATGAGGTCAGCAACGACGGAAATCTGCTCGCCTACACCGTCGATAACACCGGCTTTCGTCAGTACGCACTGGCAGTAAAAGATCTTCGGACCGGGAAACTTCTTTCGGACCACGCGGAGCGCGTCGGCTCCGTGGTTTGGGCGAATGACAACAAAACCATCTTCTATACGGTCGAAGATGCGGTAACCAAGCGCCAATACCGCATGTACCGGCACACCGCTGGAACCAAGGGTTCCGATGATCTGATTTATGAAGAGAAAGACGAAAGATTCGACGTCGGCGTAGTCCGGGCGCGCAGTAAGGCGTATATCTTTTTGGTTTCAGGGAGCCACACCACGAGTGAGGTCCGATACATTCCCGCTGGTCAACCCATGGCCGAATGGAAGCTGATGGAGCCTCGCAAGCAGGACGTCGAGTACTACCCGGATCACAATGGTGACTTCTTCTACATCCGGGTCAACGATACCGGACGCAATTTTCGATTAGTGAAAGCCCCCTTGTCCGATCCACGCGCCCCGAACTGGCAGGAGGTGGTTCCACAGCGAGCCGCGGTCATGCTCGATGACATCGATTTTTTCAAGACCTTCTATATCTCTTATGAGCGCGAGAATGGCTTGCCTCAAATTCGTGTCACAGACCTGCGCAACGGACAGTCGCGGCGCATCGATTTTCCCGAGCCCGCCTACGTCGCCTACTCCTACATCAACCGCGAATACGACGTCGCCAAGTTTCGTTATGGATACCAGTCCTCCATTACACCAGCGTCAGTCTTCGAGTATGACGTGGAAAGCGCGCAGTCAACCTTACTCAAGCAGAAAGAGGTCCCCGGCGGATACGACCGGACGCGATATCAAGTCGAGCGGATCTATGCCACCGCTTCCGATGGCGTAAAGGTTCCGATCTCCGTGGTTCATCTTAAGAACGCCAAGCTGGACGGCAGCGGCGCGCTGTATCTGTACGGCTATGGTTCCTACGGAGTCTCGAATGATATCTCCTTCAACTCCAACTTGTTCAGCATGGTCGATCGCGGTGTAGTGGCCGCCGTCGCTCACATTCGTGGTGGCGGCGAGCTTGGCAAGGCTTGGCACGACGACGGGCGCATGATGCACAAGAAGAATACTTTCACCGACTTCATCGCCAGCGCTGAGTACTTAGTGGCCCACGGATACGGCTCCAAGGACCGCTTAGTCATCGAAGGCAGAAGTGCCGGTGGCCTCCTGATGGGCGCCGTGCTCAATATGCGGCCGGACTTGTTCCATGCAGCGCTCGTTGGCGTTCCCTTCGTCGACGTCATCAACACCGAGCTTGACGACTCGCTGCCGCTCACCGTGGGCGAGTTCGAAGAGTGGGGAAATCCAAAAGAGAAGGCCGCATTCGATTACATGATCTCGTATTCGCCGTATGACAACATCGAGGCAAAGACGTACCCCAACATGCTGGTTAGAACCTCCTTCAATGACAGCCAGGTGATGTACTGGGAGCCGGCGAAGTATGTAGCCAAGATGCGCGCCACCCGAACGGACCACAATCTCCTGATCATGAAAACCAACATGGGACCTGCCGGGCACGGCGGCGCTTCGGGACGCTATGACCGGCTCAAGGACGCGGCGTTTGATTACGCTTTCATCCTCACGCAGATGGGAATTGATAACTGACCTGGAGGGGTCTTATCGCGATTGCTTCCTTAGGGGCGGGTAACGGCGAACTCGGAATGACGCACGCGGGTGGCCCACCCTTTCCGCGCTGTGCTACTAGCTGCTTGGCAGCTTTCTAAGGGAATTCGGGCTAACATAAATAAAGTGAATCACGCCGCGACGATCAACGAATTCAAGCTCGGCTCTTCCTTCATTGTCATATTCTCTTAATAGAACGTGCTTGCCAACCACCTCTGATATGGCCCGCTGATCCTCTAACGGCAAATCGTCTAGGAAACCAGATGGCACTTCTGCGAAAACCACTGTGTCACCCGGCTTTGGTTTGTCGTGTGGATTCATTGTCAGTTATTCCATTTCCGTTTAAGAGCTAGTCTCATTTCCCGAAATTCAGGGACAGACGGGACTGACGCCGAATTCTAGTTTATGAATCCTTCAACTCCCACCCTTCGCAACGGGCGCGAAGGATGGGGCACCCTTTGTGTTGGTCGTGCCAACGAAGATCAAGAACAAAGCCTGGGCCACCCGCCCCGGAGTCGAGGACAACTTAGAACCTCCTCAGGAAGTTCACAAGGACAAGGCCAAGTAAGCCAAGGCCGACCGTACCGAGAACGGGACGAAGCCACGGAGCTACCTGCCAAAAACTTGCGTGACCGCGTGAGATAGTCCTTCCTCTTCCAGTAAAGGCCGCTTCCAAGAATGTCACGGCGGTCACGAGACCAACAACATCCAGCCAAATCGATACGCCCAACCCTCTCCTCCTTCCAATCTAGTGGGCTTTGTCCATGCAGGCGGTCAGGCTCATGAAGTTCATGTACACCCCCACACCTCCTGTCGGCTTCCAAAAGAGCGGGTGGCCCACACTCTGGTTCTCCTTCCGTTACCCTGACTCAGGGTGACCCACCCTTGCGCTCTTTGCAAGGGTGGGAACCACGGACGTACAAATTGGAACGGGAAAAGATCAACCCAAAGTTCTTAAACCGACGCCACCTGTGGAAAATCCGAAATATCTCATCCGACGGAAAGACGAAGCCTCAACTGACATCCCACCGGCAATTCTCGTTGCTGCCGCTGGGATGAGCACGGAACTGAAAATGGCTTGTACTTTACGCCTGCTCGCGCGCTTCTCCAAACGTGACACTGACTTCCATCTTCCGTTTGCCACGATACACGGTCATGTGCACCGTGTCGCCGGCGCGGTGTTTGTTCATGATCTGCGCCAGATCCTGCTGAGTCTCTACGCGTTCGCCGTCCACGGCAATCAGCAGATCGCCTCCGATCATCACCGGGTAGTTGCTGATGTAGCGGCGCTCGTTTCCTCCCTGCAAGCCAGCCTGCGCCGCTGCACCGCCGGGAACAACCTGCACAATGAGAAGTCCGTAGTCGGTGGCCAGCCCCAGCGCATCCGCCAGCTCCGGACCAATCGGCAGCGTGCGTACGCCGAGCGCAGGCCGGCGAACGCGGCCCAGCGTGACCAGGTCATCCAGCACGGCTTTCGCGGTATTGATGGGAATGGCAAAACCGATGCCCGCGCTCTGCCCCACGCTGGAAGCGATCATCGTATTGATGCCGATGACCTCACCACCGCGATTGAGCAGCGGCCCGCCCGAGTTACCGGGATTGATCGCCGCATCGGTCTGAATGGCATCGTCGATAGCCGAGCCATCCGGCTCGCGGATCTGGCGAATCGAACTCACCAGCCCCTTGGTCAGCGTTCCGCTCAAGCCAAACGGATTGCCGATGGCGTATACCGTCTGTCCGACCTGCAAGCGCCGTGAATCGCCGAGGATCGCGGGCTGTAGCTCCGGCGCCTTGATCTGAATAATCGCCAAATCGTGCGCGCGATCGGTACCAATGACGGTGGCGCGATACTTCTTCTTATTAGAGAGTGTGGCCCACACTTCCTGCGCCTCCGCGATGACATGGAAATTCGTCAGAATGCGGCCTTCCTTGTCGATCACAAAACCGGACCCCTGCCCTTCCTGCGGCACGGCCCCATAGAAGAAATCGAACGCCATTGCGCGCGAGGTGATATTCACCACGCTCGGCAAAGACCTCTTGTAAACCCCGATGTTGTTCTGCTCTTCTTCGTCTGGAGTCTCCGGCGCCGCAGCCTCCGTAATCTCGAGACGCGAGGGCTGGCTCACCACACTCACCAGATCCGGACTGTTATGGCGCCACGTGGTGAAGTAAAAGAAACCGCCCGCGATCAGAACACCCAACAAAAAAGGCCGAAGTATTTTCATGAAAAACTCCTTGCTGCCAAGCAACTTAGCTGGACAATCCCACACTTACTGTTAGACGCAATTCGCTGTCCCCAGATGATCTTTAATATTCTAGAACGAAGCGATTCGATAGGACATCGGGTGCAACCCTACTCCCGCACCACCGCTTCTTGCTTCAGCCGGGCAAACACCGCGCGCACCTGAGCCTCAGTTTCCGCCTCGCTGCCGGAATTGTCGATGACGTAATTCGCCGCTGCTACCTTCTTTTCCTCCGGCCACTGAGCCGCCATGCGCCGCTCCAGCTCGCGTCGCGCGGCAGCTTCGTCCACCTGATGGCGCGACATCCAGCGACGCAAACGCGTTTCGAATGGACATATGACCACGACAATGCGGTCGAATTGCCTTTGCAGACTCGCCTCGAAGATCAAAGCGGCTTCAACGACGACAACTGCCTCAGGGTCTGCGTTTCCCATGTCCGTCATCCACTCTTCCTGGTATCGTCCCACAGCCGGGTGAACGATGCTGTTAAGTTCCTGCACATTGCCCGGATGGCCCGGCGTGCCGAAGGCTGCATTGGCCAGCTTTTTTCTGTCGATGGTTCCGTCGGAATTGAGAATGTTGTGGCCGAACCGCCGGACTACTTCGTCATACACAGCCTGACCGGGCTGCAGAAACCGGCGCGCAATGCCGTCCGCCTCGGCGACGTGCGCCCCCAGTCCGGCAAACATCTTGCCCACGGAGGATTTCCCGCTGCCGATCGCGCCGGTAAGACCTACCTTGAGCAAGGCCGCCTCAGACCGCCACCGGATTTTCCTGCTTCACACCGCGACGCATACGAGCAGCCTTCACCGTATTGCTCATCAGCATGGCAATGGTCAGTGGGCCTACGCCCCCGGGCACAGGCGTCAGCGCTCCCGCGATTTCCGCAACTTCGGGATGCACATCTCCCACCAGCGTAGAGCCCTTGGCTGCGAACGTTTCTTCCCGCTTTTTGTTGTCCGCGAAGAATTTCTCAAATTCGGCTCGTTCGCTCACCCGGTTGATGCCCACGTCGAGCACAGCGGCACCGGGTTTCACAAAGTCGCGCGTAATCATCCCGGCCCGGCCGATGGCAGCCACCAGAATATCCGCTCGCCGGCAAACTCCTGGAAGATCGTGCGTTTTCGAATGGCACACTGTGACCGTGGCGTTGGCATTCAGCAACAGCATTGCCGCCGGCTTACCCACAATATCGCTGCGACCGACGACCACCGCGTCGCGCCCGGCAATGGTGATTCCGCTGCGCTTCAGGATTTCCATCACGCCCGCCGGAGTACAGGGCACCAGTCCCGGACGCTGCGTCGAAAGATACCCCACGTTCGCGGGATGAAAACCATCCACATCTTTCGCTGGATCCACGGTCAGCAAGACCCGTTTCGCATCCACGTGATCGGGCAGCGGCAATTGCACAAGGATGCCGTCAATCTCGTCGCGACGGTTCAGGCTTTCGACGATCTGGCAAAGCTGCTCCGTGGTACTGGCTACGGGCGGCGTAATCTTTTCGCTATAGAAGCCGAGTTCCTCGCAGCTCTTCACCTTGCCTCGAACATAGACTTCCGACGCGGGATTGTTTCCCACCAAAACGACTGCCAGTCCTGGCCGCAATCCGGCCGCTGTCATGGACTTTACTTCCGCGCTCAGTTCCGCGCGGATATCCCTTGCAATCTGGTTCCCGTCAAGAATCGTGGCAGGCATGAGTTCAGGCTCCCTACATGATGAATCGGCGGAATATCGGCACGAATTCTATTCTACGAGATTCCATCGCGAGTGACAGGCAGATGGAGAGAGTACAATTTTTAATATGATTCCCGCTGACCTGCTCCAGATTTTGGCGTGCCCGGCTTGCCGGGAGTCGTTTGTAGTTAAGGACAACGGCGCTGAACTTCAGTGCGTCGGCTGCTCGAGAATCTATCCCGTTCGGGATGGCATTCCTATCCTTTTAGTGAGCGAAGCGACCAATCCGACAACAGAGACACCGCCCCAATAGCCCTAGCCCTTCGCCAACCGACTGGTCGCAATCTGCCGCTTCTTCTCATCGCAAAACGACACAAGGTGTCAAAGTGATGACAGGAAAGGTGCATGGCACCTTCGTGCCAGCGCCATTCCGACCTCCGCAACTTATCGTGCCGATAGGGTTTATGAAACCAAGAAGGTTTTTCCAACGTACGTAGAAGTAACAGGCAGTACGGCACGTGGATTGCATGCAACCAAACAGCAGGTTGCGTAGTCCAATAGTTAACCAAGGGTCGGAGGTGACCCAAAGATGATGGCAGACAGGTTCTCCGTGATGGAAGTTGCGTCGCTCAGAAACGATCTCCTGCAGGGCGGGATGGACTCGCGCGATGCTGCGGAAGTGCTCCAGGTATTTCTCATGGGCCGCGGCTACGGCGTTTCTCCATCGGCGGCGTTCGACTCAGCCTGCCGTGTGGAAGGTTCCGGCTGCTCCATGGATGTTATTCGCAAGGAACTCGAGCGTCTTGCACTGGTGATGTAAACGCGCAAGTTCGAAAAGCTCACGGCGCAGGTTTGTCACCCTTACGCCGGGTTTGAAACTGAGGTGGCACAAACTGAACGCAAGCCACAACTGAGACTTACGATTCGGGGGTTTCTGCAAGCCGGGCGAACTTGCCCGGCTTTCGGCTTTTAGTTCCTAATGCTTTCATCCTGAGCGAAGCGAAGGACCCCGAGCTAGCTGACGACGGAGTACTGCTCGTAGGCGTTCCCACTATAAAGCTTCACGGGAAGATTTCTCCGCCCTCCATCCCATTCCCGCGTATACAGCCAACACCACCATAATGGGATCAATAGGGCGGCGGTAATACACCTCCGGGCTGGTTATGTAGTAAATCAGGGGGAAGAAAAACAGCACGAGGAGGTATGGCATCGCCGTGGCTGCCCCCGAGCGAAATGCTCTTCGCAGACCCAACAACGTCAGTATGGTAAAGGCGGTTGAAAACAAGATATTGGGTGGATCAAGCGGCTCCTCGCGCAAGTAAGCGCTGTCCAGACTCCAGAATCCTGTCCACAAAAACATCGCGCGCCTGATAGATGTCCATGCAAACCATCCCGGGTTGGCTCGGATGAAATCGACGGAATAACGCTTTTTCTGGTCCATATATTCCAGCTCACCCAGGCGCTTATATTCCTGCCACTCGACGTCGTTGTGCCAGGGACCGAGTTCGTACGGTCCCCAATAGTCAGTACTTCCCCGCGTTCCCATAAGCAGCACAATTCCCATATTGTCCCGGAACGGAACGAAACGGTGGAACACGTTGTAGTTGCGGAGAAACCATGGACCCACCACAGCGATAAAAAGAAGAGAGGCCACTGCGACTTGGGGAAGGGACGAAAGTTTCTTTCCATGCCTGCGATAGAGAATCCAAAGGCCCCAAAACGGAAGCACCCCCAGCACTGCGGGACTGACCAGTGCCGTGACTCCCCAAAGAAGTCCCCAGCCCGCCCAGTGCCGCAGACTTACCGAGTCTTCGAGGTACAGTCCCCAAAGAAATAGTACAGACAGCAGGAAGGTTGCCAGCCAAGTCTCCCAGATTCTTTCCGCTGGGAAGTAGATCCCATAGGGGAATACAGCCCAAGCCCAAGCGGACCAGCGTGCTGCTCGCTCGCCGAAATTCTTGCGTGCGATCAAAAACACCGGAATACAAGTGAGAGCCGATATGAGTGCATTCAGCGACAACAGAACCAGCGCCGAGGCTTTGGTATAAATGCCGAATATCTTGAAGACTCCTGCCACCAAATACGGGTAAGCAGGTGTCATCCAAGCGGTTGACCCCGTGTCCTCAAACAAGGGACTGCTAAAACCTTTTCCGAGCACAATCGAGCGTGCGATCCTTCCGGTCTCGTACCCGAACTTCCAGTGATCTCGAGCCGGATCCAGTTGTTCCGGATACAAAAACGCGATGGCCACCAAGCGCAAGACGAACGCAACCAGGACTGCAACGAGTAGCGGCGAGAGCCACGATTTTGAGCGCACGGGTTCTCCCTCGCTTTTTTCTGCTTCTCCCTTTGAGGATGTAAAAGGCAGAGGATCACCTGGAGACATAGTTTCAGTGTATCCGAGCGTTTCCGATCGCAGATTTCTGATTAAGCGCTTCCGGGAATCTCTATTCGTAGCGTAGGCTTTCCACCGGGTCCAGTTGTGCTGCGCGGGTGGCGGGCACCGTACCAAAGATAATCCCCACCAACGTCGAAACCACAATGGCCACGATGGCCGACAAACCGGAAATCGGCACGTGAAAATCCGTAAAGAACCGTACGGAGAAGGGAATCGCCAGTCCAATCACAATACCGATGATCCCCCCGACCAGAGAGATCAACATAGCCTCCGCGAGGAATTGATACCGGATTTCCCGGTTGGTCGCGCCCAGTGCCTTGCGTATGCCAATTTCCCGAATGCGAGAGCTGACCGTAGAGAGCATGATGTTCATAATTCCAATACCGCTGACCAGCAGAACTACAGCCGCTACCAGCATCAGCACCAGCGTCAGAGCGGTGGCCGAGCGGTTGGCCACAGCCAGCAGTTCGGTAAGGTTCTGCACGTTGTAGACCGATTCCGGGCGATGGCGGGCATGGAGAACACTCCGGATTTCATCTGTTGCAGCAGGAACCAGAGAAGAATCTGCCACTGAAAAATAGATCTGTTTCACGGCCGGAGTGGAAGTAAAAAAACGTGATACCGTGTACGGGATCACAACGGTATTGTCCTCCACTTCGGACTGGCCAAAAGTTTCCGCACCTTCCTTGAACGTTCCGATAATGGTAAAAGGCAGCCCGATAATCTTGGCCTCCTTCCCCACGGCCGCTTCCGGCGATCCATAGAGTTTCTGGGCCAGTTTTTCCGTGATCACGCCGACTTTGTTGCGCGCCTGCTGGTCCTGCCCGTCGAAAAACCGGCCCGATAGTACCGTGAGGTTGCGAACGGTTTTGTACTCGGGAAAGACGCCCAACACGAGGATGTCCTGCTGCTTGCCATCTCCGATACCAATCCGGTCATTCAGTGCGAGAAATGGCGAAGCGGCCACAACGCTGCGGACTTGCTCTTGCACGGCGCGCACGTCGTCCACAGTTAACGGATCCGGCGTGCCGGCACGAACTCCAGAGCTGGAATATTCGGCGTAAATCAAATTGGCCCCGATTGCCTGAATCTGATTTAGAACATACTGGCGGCCAGACATGCCGATCGTCACCACCAAAATCAGCGCCGCCGTACCAATCACCATTCCGAGCGCCGTCAGGGCAAAACGCACTTTGTTGCTGAGAAACGTATCGTAGGAAAACGCCAGAATTTCGCCCATGGCCAGCCGGGGCTTCAATTGTTGTGGTACCTGCATAAGTTCTTTAGATGCCAGCTTGCCCACAAGGGCCAGACCCATCTATGGTAACCGCTTTCGTTTATTATCGGTGGTCTGGGTGAATGGATTGAAGATTGGGAAAATTCCGACCGTTTTGCTCATCAGCGCCGGCGCCCTGCTCGTCCACGGATACCATCCCTACGCTGAAGACGCGGAGATTTATCTGCCCGGCATCGAAAGAATCCTGCACCCGGAGCTATTTCCACACAATGCGGAATTTTTCCAGTCTCATGCGCATCTCACATTGTTCCCTAACCTCATCGCTTTCTCCCTACGATGGACGCATTTGCCTTTTGACGTCGCTCTCTTGTTCTGGCATGTGGCCTCGATCTTCCTTCTTTTGATGGGTTGCTATGAATTGAGCGTCCGTTGTTTCAACGCCCCGCAAGCGCGCTGGGCGGGGGTGGCTTTAGTTGCGGCATTGCTCACGTTGCCTGTCGCCGGAACTTCACTCTACATCCTGGATCAGTATCTGAATCCCAGAAACTTAGCGGCCTTTGCGGCAATATTCGCGATGGCGAGGGTCATCGAAAAGCGGTACTGGCGGGCGGCACTTTGGCTTATTTTTGCGGCCGCCGTTCATCCCTTGATGTCCGTATTCGCTGGTTCGTTGGCCTTTCTCGTAGTGGTGTTGGACCATCTTGCCTGGGTCCGCATTGGTTTGAGCCGGCTCAATTTACGTACAGCCACTCTTGCGCTCGTCCTTCCGTTTGGTATCTCGTTTGACCGGCCCTCCGCCGCTTATCAAGAAGCCATGCGCTACCACTCGTTCCATTTCCTGACGCATTGGGCATGGTACGAATGGCTGGGGATCGTAGCTCCGGTCGCGATCCTGTGGTGGTTTGCCCGACTGGCAAGAGGGAAAGACTTGCCGAACCTGAATCTCCTCTGCCACGCTTTGATCGTCTACGATTTAGCCTATTTTGCTGCTGCCCTAGCCATCCAACTCCCGGCGCGGTTCGAATATCTCGCGCGCTTTCAACCCTTGCGAAGCCTGCATTTACTGTACATCCTCTTGTTCCTATTCGCAGGAGGGTTCCTTGGGGAATACTGGTTGAAGAATCGCGCGTGGAGATGGGTGGTATTGTTCGGGCCTCTGTGTGGCGGCATGTTCTTCGCGCAACGCCAGCTTTTCCCGGCGAGCGCCCATCTTGAATTGCCCGAGGTTACACCACGCAATGAGTGGGTACAGGCCTTTCTCTGGATACGCCAACAGACTCCAGTCGATGCGCTGTTCGCCACAGACCCTCTCTACATGAATCTGGCAGGGGAAGACGAGCACGGGTTTCGCGCCCTGGCGGAACGCAGCAGATTGGCGGACGCAGTCAAGGACAGCGGTGCCGTCTCCATGTTCCCACCCTTGGCGGAGCGGTGGCTTGAGCAGGTGCGGGCGCAACAAGACTGGAAAAACCTCCAATTGCAAGACTTTCATCGATTGCATGCGGTTTACGGAGTAAACTGGATAGTTCAGCAACAGCCCGGCATTCCCGGCCTCCATTGTCCGTACAGTAATCAGGCCGTGTTGGTGTGCCGCGTGGATTGATTCCGAAAACGAAGGAAGAATTCATGCCTCAATTGGCATTTGTCGAAAAAAAGATCGAGCTCTTTCCCTATTCCAAGTGGAATCCGGAATTGCCGGTTCTGTCACGGCAGTACCAGAACAATGATCCGGTGCCCCATCTTCTGCTCACGAACTTCTTGAATCCCCATGTGGCCCAGGCCGTTGCGGAAGAGTTTCCGGCGTCTAACACCACCGCTTGGATTCAGTACAAGCATCAAAACGAGAACAAGCAAGGCATGACCAAACGCGAACTCTTTCCCCGGGATTTGGGCGAAGTCGCGGACGAACTGAATTCCCCGGAATTTGTGGCTTGGCTTTCGGTGTTAACCGGAATTCCTGGTCTACAGGCCGATCCCAACCTGGAAGGCGGCGGACTGCATCAATCAGGCCCGGGCGGCTTCTTGAATGTTCACACCGATTTTTCCCACCACCACTATCACAAAAACTGGCGGCGGCGCATCAACTTGATTCTGTACTTGAACCCCGGCTGGCGCGAGGAGTGGGGCGGATCCATTGAACTCTGGGAACCCACGATGCATCATTGCGTGGCGAAATATCCGCCCTTGCTGAACCACGCTCTGATCTTCAACACGAACGACAAGTCGTTCCACGGGTTCCCGGAACCGCTTACTTGCCCCGAAGGCAACTCCCGCAAGAGCCTTGCCTTTTACTACTACACAGCGGAACTCGAAAGGAAATTCACGCCGCATTCCACCGATTATCGGGGGCGTCCGAACGACGGCGCCGGCAAGAAAGCCTTGATTTGGCTGGACAAGAAAGCCGTGGATCTCTACTCCAGAGCCAAGGCACGATTCGGGTTTTCCGACGATTTTGCGAGCAAAATCCTCGGCTTGCTCTCCAGAAAGAAATAGCTGGTATCCCGACTGGACTAAGCGGGTGGCTCTACAACAGTTGTGCCGCGCACATAATAAGTCGCGAGACCAGGCTCCAGGCAACGGCCCTTGCGGTTGAAAATCCTGAATTGTCCAATACCAAGTTTCTGCAATCGGAACTGCACCGATGTCAGCAGCACTCCCAGCCCATATTTCACGCTGCGCCGGAAATTAATCGAAGAAGCTTCCGGAAAATATTTCGTCGGGCAGGAAACCTCTCCCATTCGGAACCCGAACATCACGCACTGTGCCAGCATCTGATTATCGAACACAAAATCGTCCGAGTTCTCCAATAGCGGAAGATCCTTCAGCACCTTCCCGCTGAAGGCCCGGTAGCCCGTGTGATATTCCGACAACTTCGCGCCCAAACAAGTGTTCTCGAAAAGCGTCAGAAGCCGGTTGGCAATGTACTTCCACACGGGCATTCCACCCTGGCGCGCCTGGCCTCCGAGGATTCGCGATCCCAACACCACATCGTACACGTCGTAGGCAATCATGCTGGCCATCGCGGTCACCAGTAGCGGCGTGTACTGATAGTCCGGGTGCACCATGATAACGATATCTGCGTCGTTGGCGAGCGCCTCGCGATAGCACGTCTGCTGGTTGCGGCCGTAACCATAATTCTCGTTGTGTACATACACCTGCAACCCCAGCCGCTCCGCCAGGGCAACCGTGCCATCCTTACTGTGGTCGTCGACCAGAATGCGAATGTCCACCATGTCCGGTAATTCCCGGATGGTAGCTTCCAACGTCTTTTCCGCGTTGTAAGCCGGAAGAACAACCGCAATGCGTTTCCCGTTGAGCATCAAATTCCTCTAAATCACGTCAGCTCAGAGGCTGCCCTGAGCTTGCCGAAGGGCGCTCGCCTGGGCATCGGGCGAAGGCCCGAGACTTATTCAAAAGTTCCCTAACTTATGATAGCGCGAGGCGGCGAATGCTGACAGCGCCGTGCTTCTGCAGGCTCGCTGCTTCCGATTTTCGTTTCGCGTAAACGGTCACTTTCTCCGCTCCCACGGCGCGAAGGACCACGGGCAAGCCACAGGCTGTCTCCAGCAAGTGCTTCGCGATGGCGATCCCGGGCGTGGTCGCTGGATCCTCCTCGTATCCGCTGGCGAGCAAAGTAATCGTCTCCGCTGTGCGCAGCACCCTGAGCGACCGCACAGTTCGCGTGTGTCCAGCATCCAGTGCATTAGCCAATCGAAGCACCGCGGCGAGCTGGAGAAACCTGCGCCGCTGGCTCGCCGGGATC
Source organism: uncultured Acidobacteriaceae bacterium (assembly GCA_964619065.1). Taxonomy (GTDB): domain Bacteria; phylum Acidobacteriota; class Terriglobia; order Terriglobales; family Acidobacteriaceae; genus JANXUC01. The sequence continues at coordinate 73,797 of CAZUCC010000009.1, forward strand.
TTGCCGTATCCGGCGTGACTCGCCTCCGGCAACGCTCCGCGATGGTAGCGTGCAAGGGCCGCCACCATCTCCCAGTTTTCCGCCGACCAATCGAGCGGAGCTGCCATTCTCCCCAGCATTTTGTAGGACCGCTTGTGGTGCCCCCGCTTGGCCTGGAAACGTCCGACATCCTGCAAAATTGCAGCAAGCTGCAAAGCGCTTCTCAAGCCGGTTCCGCCAGCGCCCAAAACGCCTGCCTGCAAAAGTCCCTCATACAGTTGCAGCGCCAACCGCATCACATGCCGCGCATGCAGGACGCTGGCACTGCTAAAGGCGACCAGCATTTGCGCCCGCGCCAGCAGTGCTTGGTGTTGTTCCGCTCCTTGTGGAAGCTCCGCTCGCCAGTTGCACCAAAGCGAGCCCGGGCCCACCATCTTCCTCCGGTAATCCTCTAGACGGAGCCCGCGCTCTTCCCCAATGCGCGTCCGCCAGCGCGAAATAATCTCGCTGTCTCCAAAACCGTAAGCACGGATCTGCTCCCACAGCACGTCGAGATCATGCACCTCGCCCAGCGCGTCTTGCAGATCTTTGAGATCTTTCCCCCAGCGTTCGTGGCGCTCCGGCAAAAAGTTCTCCGCCGTGTACCGGAAGCGCTTGATCCCCACCCGCAAGGCGTGCCAGGACACTCTGCTCCGATTGCGCAGTGCCCGCCGATGAAGCTCATACGCCTCGTGCCAACGCTCCAGAGCCAGATACTGGAACACTGGGTTCTCGATGCGCACTCGCGCTGCGCGCGTCCCCAGATGATCCGCCCATTTGCGCCACTGGTCGTGATCCAGGCGCCCAAGACTCGTCTGGGCATCGCGCTTCAACGCCTCTTCCCGGTCGGCCAGCGCCTGATCCAGCACCTGCTGCAAGGGATCTTCCGGCGGAGCCAGCCGCTTCACCCATTCCCGCATCACCTGCACATCACGGAGATCGCCCAGACTGCGAAAGACACGTCCGCCCGCCCGCCTCATCGCCCGCCAGGCGGGATCGGGATCAATCGCGCGAAAGCCATCCGCCATGGAGCGGCATCGGCGCAGCGCTACCCGCAGGTCGTGAACAGGGTCGGGGGCGAATCCCTGCTCCACCTGTTTGGCTTCCTCGAGAGCCCGCTCCATCCAGTGCCGGAACCCGAGACGGGGGCCGCTGGGAGCATTGCCATTCAACAGCGTGTTCATTTCGTCCTATCATTATGGACTGGGCAGGGGAAGCAAGCAAAGCGCCACATCTTTCCCAAATCGACGTCGCTCTTGGAACTGCAGTGCTACAACGGAACTGCGAGCTGACGCCACCCAACGAAAGACACCAGCCGAATTTGCAGATTCTGACTTCTCAAGAGCCGCGTCAATCATGCCTGCGCGAATGCTTCCAATCATTTCCAGCAGCCACCAGGATCGCCGGGGAACTTCCACACCTGGCTCAGATTTCTGGCACGCCAGTTGCTACCTGCCTCGTGTCACTTCTCTTTGGAGGAAGTTTGTGAAGAACATCAATTTGGTTTTACGAAACAAGCGGGTCCAGTTTGCGGAGCTCGCTCTGGAAATCGACGGTCTTGAGGCAGCGGCAACGGCGCTCCGTCCGATCGCCCATCTCTTATCGGAAGAAGAGGACCCGCCGCAAGGTAGCGCGGCCGCACAGCGTTCCATTACGGAGAATATGCCAACGGCTGTTGCTGAAGCAGCCAGACCGGACCCTCCCGAACGGTCAAGAATCCGGCGCTGGGTCTAAAGCGGCAAAGGTGGCAGGAGCGGGACATGTAGGGCGGACACTCTTGCCCGCCGCTCTTGTTCCTTATCTTCATCTTCCCCTTCCCGAGGTTGTCATTCCGAGCGACGCGAGGAATCTGCTCTACCCTCGGAATCCCGAGAAAAAGCCGGCCTTCCGGTTGGCGTCACGAAACGCGCAAGGACCGACCTTCAGGTCCTGCGTTCCTCCTCTCTCGCAGAACCAGACAGGCCGCTCGATGAGGTAGTAGGAAAGACACGCCAGCACCACGCTCAGAAGCCCCAGAGGGTTCAGCGCCGCATCTTGGGAGGCTCCACTTGGATTTACCGCAAGCCAAGAACATGTCTACCGACGCTTACGGAAAAATTGGAGGGTGTAGTAAAACAGTAGTAGTCGGAGAGGTGGCCGAGTGGTTGATGGCACCGGTCTTGAAAACCGGCATACCCGAAAGGGTATCGGGGGTTCGAATCCCTCCCTCTCCGCCATGTTCCCGTATGTGCATCCGGCCCTGAGTCTTGCGAGTTAGCCCCATCCGCATTTTTTTATATCAACCGCTTGCTTGCGATTGATTGCATCCTCCGCTCATCGACCCACAGGAGGACCGGATTGGCTTTTCAGAATCCCAAGCGTTAAAATCCCTCCTCCACTAGTTTTGGGAGTCGAGTCTGGCGCGCGAGCCAGCTCGCCAGGGCGCTCGGCCAGTCGTCGCTGAGCCCATTCGCGAAACCAGTCGTTGATTTCACACCAGCCGTTTATTTTCATCAGGAGGAATTCTTTATGTCGGAAACTGCCCTCAGTGGCGCCGAATTCAAGAAGCAATTAAAGGATGGCAAACCCAAGATGGGCTTGTTCCTCAATGCCCACAGTCCCACCGTGGCCGAACAACTGGCGCACAGCGGCTACGACTGGTTGCTGGTCGATACGCAGCATGGCCCCATGGGATATGAAAAACTCTCGGCCATGCTCTGCGGCATCGCGAACGGAGGCGCCAAGTCCATGGTGCGCGTGACCAGCTACAGTGACCGCGCCGGCATTCAACAGGCTCTCGATCTCGGAGCGGACGGTGTGCTCGTCCCTTATATCAATACCGCCGAAGAGGCCCGGCAAGCCGTCAGTTGCACGCGATATCCCATGGCGGGCACGCGTTCCGTCTACTTCCCGCAACGCAGCATGAACAAGGGCGGCTTGCTGGGCTACGCCGGCAAAGCCAATGACAACGTGATTGTCGCGCTGCAGGTGGAAACCGCCTCCTGCATCGAAAATATGACGGAGATTGCGGCCGTCCCGGGCGTGGATATATTGTTCCTTGGACAGAACGATCTTTGCATGTCGATGGGGCTTTATGTGAAGTATGAATTCCCCCACATGTACACTTCTCCCGAACTCGGCGCGGCCACACAGAAACTGATCGACGAGGCACGCAAGAACAAAGTCATCCTCGGACTGTTTTTGTTCGGCACATCGCGTGTGGGCGAGTTCCTGGACAAGGGCTTCACTTTTATCAGTGTTGGTAACGATCTCCATCACGTCCTGACGCAGGCAGGCGCCTACGTAAAAGACATGGAGGGCATCGCCAAAGACAAAAAGAAAGAGTGGGCGCGGCGGCCATCCGCCCTGCTGTAGCTAGTGTGGCGCGGGCGCCTCGCCCGCGAAAACAGACTGGGGTAGAGAAAAAATAAGGGGCGGGAAAGTTCCCGCCCCAAATTCTGCCAGCTTCTCTTAAAACTTTCCTAGAACATGTTCCAGAGGAACTGATTGTAGACCTCGTGATGGTACTGAACCTCGGGAGCCTTGACGAACGTCCCGAGCAGACGCGGACAGCGATCGGCCGAAGCCTGCTTCAGGTCTGCGTAGCGGGCTTTCACGTCTTCGCCGAACAACTTCGTAGTCCACGCCGATTTGCGGAAGTTGTCCAGCGCGTCATAGATGTTGTCGGGCAAATAACGGGCGGCCTGGCGCAAATTCTTGATCTTGGCCGTTTCGCCAGCCAGTCCTGACTTGAAAATCGAATACATAACCATATACGGATTCGCGTCCGGGGCCACGGAGCGGACTTCCACTCGCATGCTCCTCTCGTTGCCGATCGGGATGCGGATCATCGAACCGCGGTCCACCGCCGAAGCCTTCAGTTGGTTCGGCGCTTCAAAGTGCGGATCCAGACGGCGATAGGCATTCACGCTGGCGTTCAGCAGCAGACAGATGTCATTCCCGTGGGTCAGAATACGGTCCAGGAAAGACCATCCGAACTTGCTGAGCATTTCTTCGCCCTTCGGATCCCAGAACAGGTTCTTGCCGCCTTTGCTGATAGAGACGTTGGTGTGCATGCCGTTGCCGTTGACGCCCACCACCGGCTTCGGCAAAAACGAGGCCGTGAGTCCCATGCTCGTCGCCACCTGGCGGCAGATCAACTTATACAACTGGATCTGGTCCGCGGCCGCCACCACTTCGCCGTAGCCGTAGTTGATTTCAAATTGGGAGGGTGCAACTTCCGGGTGGTCCTTTTCATTCTCGAAACCCATGCAGCGTTGTACTTCCGCCGTCTTATCAATGAAGGTGCGCAACGCATCGCCCGGCAGCGAGTGGTAATAACCGCCAGTATTTACGTATTCAAATTTGTAGGTCTCATGGTAGTGGCGCTCCGCATCCGGCCCAAGGAACAGGAAACCCTCAATCTCATTCGCCGCATTCAGGGTGTAGCCTTCCTTCTTGTGGAGCTCTTGCGCATAGCCCTTGAGTACGCCACGGATGTCTGCGCTGTAGGGGGAGCCATTTTTGTCAATAACTTCGCCAAAAACCAGCACTTTCCCCGACCCAAAATAATCGGCCGGGCCCCAGTAAAAGGCGCTCCAGTCGATGCCCAGCCGCAGATCACTCTCGCGCTGCGCCGTAAAGCCACGGATCGAGGAGCCATCAAACGTCAGGTTGTCCCAGCTCTTGACCAGGAACTTCTTGTCGTAGTCGAGCATGTGCAGGCGGCCTTCCAGGTCGCTGAACAGCACCGTTACGGCTTTTATGCGCTTTTCATCGGTGAGATACTTAATCCGTTTTTCCTGGATCTTATGGGCGGCAACGCGCTGTTTGCGCTCCTCCTTGGCTTCCAGGTTCAACTGTTCCAGCTCGCCATACGGGAGCATCAAAAAATCACGCAAATCGGTCGACATGGATCTCCTCGAAAATTTGTGGGGTGTACATCAGCCTGGGGCAGACTTGGACGACTATTCCATCAACCCGGTTAGGATACGTGACGGCCCACGCCACCGCCAATCGAAAGCACTTATCAGCCACATTCATGAAATTTATGGAGAGCGGCAAATTTATGGAAGTAGCATCGAACGAAGCGGGGATGGAAGAGCTCGAAAACTACCGGCTTAATCCCCGCCGGGATTTAGGCCTATTTCGTGATCACGCCGCAGGCGATGCGATCGCCGGCGTTGCCCGCTGGGTCGGTTTTCAGGTCGTCCGCCTTGGCGTGAATCATCAACGCTGTGCCGCCATTGCTGAAAACCGAGTGGCTATCCGAGCCCAGGTTCACGTTCTCGTTCGTGACCGTCAACTTGGCCATACCCTTGGGGTTAACCGTGAAGTTATTCATATCGCCCGCGTGCGCGCCTTCCGGATTCTGCAGGCCATGCTTCTTGCCGTCCGGATTGAAATGTGGACCCGCGGACTTGAAATCCGGCGCTTCGCATTTCGCGTTCTGGTGGAAGTGGAGAGCATGTTCGCCCGGCGGAAGATTCTCCAGGTTCAATTGAATCTTTACACCCTTACCGGCGGACTGCAGAGTCGCTGTCCCCACGCTTTCGCCCTTGGCGTTTTTCAGTTCGACCTTGTACTTCGGGCTCGCCCACAACGAGCCTGCGCTGGCTGCCGCGAACAGAATTAGTGTGCCAATCTTGAGTGTGGGAATCTGTGTCGTTTTCATAATCCTGAGATTATAGCGCCCTGGCTCGGTGCGCGCATTCAAGCTCGGCGAGAGCCGCGTCTCCCGAAATAATCTGGCGCCAGAGTGTCTTCCAACGCCGCTGGCAGAGCGACTGACATTCAATTGCGTCGATATCCCGCCGTTCCGTTACAATGATCGCGCCGAACTTCATGATGGCATCTCTCAGAACGGCATTTCCGCGGGCTCTCGGCTGCGTCCTCGCCACGTCCTTCTTGTTGTGGCTGGGATGCAATCAATCCAATTCGAAGCCGGCAAATCCGGGAATGAGTCAAGCAGCGGATCCGGGAGTGGATAGTGTCGCCCACCCCGCCTTCCGTGGAACCTCACATGATCTCTCCACGGATGAACGCGCAGGCGGCCACACCCTACGGGAACACGTCGGCCGCACCAACGAGCAGCTCCGCGCGCGGCTCGCGCATGAAAGCATTTCGGCAGCATCCACGTTCACAGACCGCACCTTCGCGGAGTTCGCTGTCGGAAACGCTTTGCAACAAGAGCAGCCGCGCATTGAACAATGGATGGCTCGATCCAATCATCCCAATCTTGTGCTGGACTACCACGGCGATCAGCCTATCGGACGTACTCTTCGCCGCGGGGATTCCTCGGCGCGGCCTTGTTCCGATGCCAAGGTTGTTCTGCGATGGTTAAGCTCCAGTGAGTATTACGTGCTCACTTCCTATCCGGAGTGCTGATCGGAGTGCTTAACAAATGACCGCCAAAAAAACGGATCCGGCAAAGTCTGCTCCCGCGTCGCCGCAAATTTCCGCATCCACCTTTCCCGCGCTGCGCCAGTTCCTGCGCGGCTATTTGCACCAGGATTGGAAGCAGGAGTACGAGTCACCCGCCGAAGCCGCCCAGCAATTCTGCGAGGATGCCGATACCGAGGAACGCCAGCGCGTTGCCCGCGAATGGCTCGACTTCTGCCAGCAGACCAAAAATCTTTCGTTACCTGCGATTTCGGGGCTCTTACGGGATCAACTCGGCGCCGCCTGGAGCGTTCGATCCATTGAGGATTTCGAGGCCGTTTCCATGGTTTTTCGTGGGTTTGGCCGCAAAACCCAGGGTTTTTAGGGATGTCCGTCGAACCCCCAACCGGCAGTTCCGGACTTGAGTTCCCAACGTAACCGAACGTACATCGCCTTCCGGTAACCTTCGGTAACCTTGGGTTCTGCCGCAACCCCCTTACAATGATCCTGTCGCGGACCAACCTGCCGGTCCGGTGCGTACGGGTCACGGCGCGACCGGCAAAAGGGAGGCAACCGACGGTGGACTGTTCCTATGAGGACGGGAACGCTCCGACGGAAACACGCGAGACTGGAGTCCGCATCCTATGGTTTTCGGGTTTGGTTTTAGTAAACAGAAGGCTCTTTCTGCAGCCGAGAAGTACGTCCAGCAAGGCAAACTGCAGAATGCCATTGCGGAATACGAAAAGATTCTCAAGGCCGATCCGCGGGACTTGACTGTCCTGAATACGATTGGCGACCTCTACGCGCGCATCGGCGACAACGGCCGCGCTATCGAATATTTCAAGCAAGTTGGCGATGCCTACGCCCATGACGGCTTCACCGTGAAAGCGATCGCCGTTTACAAAAAGATTTCGAAACTCCAGCCCTCGCTCGATGGCACGCTGAAGCTCGCCGAGCTTTTCACCCAGCAAGGTCTTTTCAATGATGCGCGCGCCCAGTATTTGCAGGTAGCTGAGGAGTTTCTACGCTCCGGAGATCTCGAAAAAGCCATTCGCATATTCCAGAAAACTCTGGAAATGGATCCCGAGAACGTAGCCATGAAGCTGCGTCTGGCGGAAGTTTATCTTCGCCTCGGCAAGAAAAACGACGCTTCCAAGGTTTACGCCGAAGCCTCCCAGACCCTTCGTGAAAATGGCCAGCTCGACGCAGCCGACGAAGTCCTGCAAAAGATGCAGGCAATCGATCCTTCCAACAGCGGCATTCTGCTGCTCCGTGGCCGCAATGCTGTCGAATCCGGCGAGTTCAAAGACGCGATTCAATTACTGGAAAAGGTTGCGGATCTCGACCAGCACCCCGATGGGCTTCGTGACCTGATGAAAGCCTACCTTCAGGCCAAACAGCTGAAGCAAGCGGGTATGCTCGCCAGCAAGCTCTTCACCGTGCACCAGGACAACCAGGCGGTCGCCGAGTATGCCGACGCTCTGATGGCAGGCGGATTTTTTGCAGAAGCTCTTCAGGTTTACCAGCAGCACGCGGATTCTCTACTCTCCTCGGACTCCGCCAAGGTGATCGAGAATCTCCACGCTATCATCGGCCACACACGGGAGAATCGCGAAGCTCTGGAAACCATACTCACTCTCCTGCAAAAAGCGGGCGACACCTCCCACGTCAGTGAAATTTTGGAACTCCTGGCTCACGCCAGCGTGCAGCAAGACGACTTGCCTAAGGCTCGCGACCTCTACCTGCAGCTCGCCACGATGGAGCCGCAGAATGCGCTGCATGCCCGCAACTACCAACAAATGGTGGCCAAGATCGGCGCTATCGGTGGTCCGAGTCAGATCACTTCCGAAGAAGGCGCTCTCATGGTCGACGAACTGGAGGCTATCGCCCCGTTCATCGACCAGCACTATTCCGATGAGATAACATCCGCAGTTCGTGCCGCACTCACCGACGCGGAATTGTTCGTCTCCTACAATATGCCGGAGAAGGCCTTGGGCCCGCTCATGGCAGCACTGCCCTCCGCGCCGCACCACGTAAAGCTCAACCAGCGCCTGGCTGCGCTTTACACGCGCACGGGACGCTTTTCCGACGCTGCGTTGTGCTGCCGCACGCTGCAAGGTGTCTACAACGAGGCTAATTTTGCCGAAGAAGCCTCTCGCTATGGCGATCTTGCCGCCAAATACGAAGATCGCGGAGCGCTCGCCGCTCAGGCTGCCGCAACCGAAGCGCCCTCATTCACCATGCCAGGCGCTCCTGTCGCTGCGAATCCGTGGCCTGCTGCGGTGGTCGCCGCACCCGTAGCAGCACCCACACCCGCAAAAGCGCCTTCCCCAGCCAATCCAGTAGCCGAATTCTCGATCGCCGCGGCTGGTGCCGAAGATCACAGCAGCGAAGACCAAAACGAGGAGGGGGCCGCAGCACATCCGTCTCCTGCAGCCCCGACCGCTCCCACCCACGTTCCCGCTCAGTTCGCCGCAAATGAGAGTGCGGACCAGAACGAAGAGGAAATCGATCTCTCCGAAGAGTGGGAGGGATCGGCCGAAGTACCCGCCCACGCCGGATCCCTTGACGGCGGTGCCAGTCACGAACCCGTTCCGGCGAGCGAAGATTCCGTGGCCGCTACGATCGCCGAAATTCATTTCTATCTGGAATACGGCATGGTCCAGCAGGCTCATGCTGGCCTGGCCAAACTTGCGGGTCTGACAGATGATCGTGCCACGCTGGACGCGCTTCGTGCGGAAGTTGCGGCGAAGGCCCCCCTGCCCACGGAGGCAGTCGAACCTCAGCCCTCTCCGGCTGATCAAGAGCTGGCTCCGGTGGAAGAAGAGCCCACGACGATGGAAGTCTCCGAGCCGGAAGTTGCGCCAGAATCTCAACCGGCCCACTTGAGCCCAGCCCCGGCCCATGCGCCGGCCACGCTGGATGAGTTTGTCGCTGACCTCGAAGCTTCGCTGCCCGAGGATTTTATGGCCCCCGCCGCGCCTTCCATCCCCCCGGCCCATGTGGTGGCGCCGCTCGCTACGCCTCAGCCCCACACCGCATTCCTTTCCGACGCGCAGTCGACGCACGGTGGGGCGGCAGCCCAGCCTGCGCGTGAATCTGAGCTGAAAACGGTTGCGTCTCCTATTACCAGCGTCGCCGTGCCGGCGGCCAAGAGCACCGCAGCTCCACTCGCTGCTGCACGCCAGGCAGGCGCTGACCTCAATGACATGTTCGACGAGCTCAGATCCAGTCTCGAGGATCAGGCCGCGCCTGCACAGGAAGATCCCGAGGATCACTACAATCTCGGCGTCGCCTTCCGCGAGATGGGCCTCATCGATGAAGCCATCGGCGAACTGCAAAAGGTCTGCCAGGCCGTCGATCGCGGCGCGCCCTTCAAGTACACCATGCAGGCTTACACTTGGCTGGCGCAGTGCTTCCTCGACAAGGGTGTCCCGGAAGCGTCAGTCCGCTGGTATGAAAAGGCTCTCAAGATCAAAGACATCGATGAAGAAGCCCGCACTGCGCTCCATTATGAACTCGCGAGCGCTTACGAGGCCGCGCACAACAAACGCGCTGCCCTGGCGCACTATATGGAAGTCTACGGTGCCAACATCGATTACCGCGACGTTGGCGAGCGGATTCAAGCCCTGAAGTCGTAGAATCCCTACATGGCTTTTTCGCCAATATCTGATTTACCTCGCTCAGGCTCGCAGGGAGCTGATTTACAACGATCTGTGTTGTCTATTCCGAATCTGCGGATCGCCCTGCATGAAGCACAGGATCCGGCACGGCCATTGGCCAAGAGGAGCCCCGCGTGAGCCCGAACCCCGAGACTCCTACTTCACGCTCGTATTCTCCGGCGCCCAGCGGTCTCCTTTCCGAGGATCAGAAACAGCCGGAGCCAGCATCTGCCGCGGCCCCCAGGCGGGTTTCGCAGTCCGAACTCTGGGCGCGCCGCATCTTTCTCGTGACCTTTGTCCTGCTGTGCACCTTGCTTGGTGTCTTTCTGATTGTTCTGCCGTGGAGACCGGAGTGGACGGACAATCCGCTGTTTTCCGGATATCCCGTGCTCAAGTCCGTTCTCGCTCACCCGTTCTTCCGCGGCGTCTGTTCCGGTTTCGGTTTGCTTGATCTCTGGATCGCCATCTCCGAAACCGCGCACTACCACGAAGATGTGTAGGAATTAGGAAAGAAGATCTGTAGAACACGATTCACAAATATTTTGGGAAGAGCACGGCTTTCGGTACCCTGACTGCTGCAAGAACTGAATTTCCAGGAAGAAAGTAATGAGCGATCAACCACTCAAGCCAGCGCCCCTCGCTTACCTGAACGAAGCCTTCATCAATGGCGCCGATGGACGGATTCTGCGCATCCTTTCTGAGTATCAGGAACCCCTGACCCGTTTCCGCCGCGAACAGATCCAGGATACGGTTGTGTTCTTCGGCTCGGCCCGCCTCGAAAGTCCGGAGAATGCCAGCGCCAGCTTGCATGCCATCCACACCGAGCTCCCGGGCGCCAAGCCGGATCATGAAGCGCGCGAGAAGCAGGCGCGCGCCGCCGTCGACATGTCGCGCTATTATGGCGACGCCCGCCAGCTCGCTCGCATGCTCACCGAGTGGTCTGCCCAGATTCCCGCGCGACGGCACCGTTTTGTAGTCACCACCGGTGGTGGTCCCGGCATCATGGAGGCCGCCAACCGCGGCGCGCGCGACGCCAACGGCAAAACCATCGGCCTCAACATACGCCTGCCCATGGAGCAGTTCCCCAATCCCTACATCACACCCACGCTGAATTTCGAGTTTCACTATTTTTTCATGCGCAAGTTCTGGTTCGCCTATCTATCCAAGGCGCTGGTGGTTTTTCCGGGGGGATTCGGCACGCTTGACGAGCTTTTCGAAATCCTCACGCTGGCGCAAACCGAAAAACTGGCCAAGAAGATGGTTGTCGTCATCTACGGCAAGGAGTACTGGAGCCGCGTGCTCAACTTGCAGGCCATGGTGGACAGCGGAACCATCAGCGCCCAGGACCTGAATCTTTTTCAGGTTGTGGATTCTCCGGAAGAAGCCTTCGAGTTCCTGCGGGATGGCCTGACGAAGTACCATCTCGTCCCCAAACCGAAATCCGACCAACTGCCGGAGATTGCCAAGACGCGCCTGTAGCGGCGCTGCTATTGTGGACCCGCATGTGCAGAATAGGCCTCGTGAGCTTTGAAGGGGCACTGCTTCTGCCGTGCCACAACACCTCCTAATAGCACGGGGCTTCAGCCCCTGAGGCAAGATTTGGATAGATGCCACATCCCATCCAGCTCTACTACATAACGGACCGCACCGCATTCCCGGGTAACGAAACCTCTCGCCGGCAACATCTTCTCAACAAGATCGCTGAGGCCGCCCGCGCTGGCGTCAACTACATTCAGCTCCGCGAGAAAGATCTCCCCACGAGAGACTTAGAAACTCTCGCCCGTGAAGCAGTTTACATCCTGCACGAGATTCAACGAGAAACCCCAAACTCGAGACCCGAAACAAAGCTCCTGATAAACTCCCGCACCGACATAGCTCTCGCCGTCGAAGCGGACGGTGTTCACCTCCGTGGGGACGACATTCCTCCCCGAGAAGCACTTGCCATTCAATCCATCACAAGGGAACACTTGAGGCTCGAAACTCGAAACTTCCTGACCGCCGTCTCGTGCCACTCCGTCGAGGACGTCCGCCGGGCCGAGCGCGAAGGAGCGAGTTTTGCAGTGCTCGCTCCGATCTTCGAAAAAACGACAGCACCGCAGGCACCAGCCCTGGGGCTCACTGCCCTCAAAAATGCTTGTCAGGGACAATTGCCAATTTTTGCCCTAGGCGGAGTCACTGTAGAGAATGCCCGCGCCTGCCTCCATGCCGGGGCCGCAGGGATCGCGGCCATCCGCATGTTCCAGAACGACAATGTAGAAAAAGTAGTCCGCCAATTACGCGAGCCCATGTAGGGGCAGGCGCCCCCGCCTGCCCAGCGGAGCAAAGCTCCGCTCTGTTTTCGCACACCAAACTCTGCCCTAATCCCCTTCCACTGCCGGCTTCACCAGCCAGCGCAATACCATATTTACGAGGCTCAACACAATCGCGCCCAGAAACGCCGCCAAAAATCCACGGACCTCGAAACCCGGCACTAACACCGCCGCCAGCTCCAACATCAATGCGTTGATTACCAACCAGAACAGACCCAGTGTGACAACCGTAAGCGGAAAGGTCATAACCTTCAACAGCAGTCCGAGGGTCGCGTTCACAAAACCAATCGCAAGCGCCGCCAGCAGAGCGGCCGTAATGCCGCTCACATGAACACCGGGAACGATATAAGACACCAGCCACACTGCGAGCGCACTCAACACCCAGTTCAGGATCATTCGCATCGGATACCTCCGGCTGCCGCAGCAGCGCTTTCCATAATAAACCTGCAAGCTACCGCACCGCCGGCTGGAGCGATTCAAACACTTCCTGCGCCCGCTGCAGCGCTTCCTGTACGTTGTCGCAAATATTCTCGTTTCCTACTACGTCTTCGAATTCCGCCTGATGAATTAACTGCCGCGGCTGCTCCCGCGCCCCGCACAGGATCAACGTCCGCTTCGTGTCATGGAGCTGCTTTGCCAGCTCCTCCAGCGCGAACAGCCCGGTCGCGTCAATCGCGGTCATGTTCCGTAAACGTAAAATTATTACTGGCGGCAACTTGGGCAGGTTCTCCGTTACCGCCGCAATCTTATCGGTTGCGCCGAATAGAAACGGTCCGTGAATCCGGAAGATCGTGGCATAGTACGGAATGTCTTTGTCCTGCAGAATATGCATGCGGCCGTCTTCCACATAGTCATCGGTCACCTGCGCCACCGTGGTGGTATTTGCCACGCGCGCGATAAATAACAATGCCGCCAGGATCATCCCCGCTTCCACGGCTACAGTAAGATCCGCAAAAACAGTCAACGCAAACGTCACCAGCCACACGCTGATATCCGTCTTCGTCAGCCGTAGAAGCTGCGGAATTTCCCGCCACTCGCCCATGTTGTAGGCCACCATGAGCAAGATTCCCGCCAGCACAGCCATCGGAATGTAGCTGGCCAGTGGAGCCGCGAACAGCAGCACGCACAACAATGTGAGCGAATGCATCATGCCCGCGACAGGTGTTTGCGCCCCAGCGCGAATATTGGTCGCAGTACGTGCAATCGCGCCCGTGGCTGGCAATCCGCCGAACATCGGGGACGCAATGTTGGCCACGCCTTGCGCAATCAACTCCACGTTCGGATTATGCCGGTCATTACTCATGCGATCCGCCACCACCGCCGACATCAGCGACTCGATGGCTCCCAGCATCGCCACTGTCAGCGCTGGGCTCAACAGCCCGTGAATCAATTCCGGCCGGAACCGCGGTATCTCCAAGTGCGGCAGCCCACTCGGAATTCCTCCAACGAATCGTGTGCCTATCGTCTCCACGGGCAGCTTCAGGAAATACACCGCAAGCGTGGCAACTACGAGCACCACGATTGGCCCCGGAATGCGGTTCGAAACCACCCGGCACAAGATGAGTATCACCAAGGTCAGCACCGCGAGCGTCGTCGCTTCATAATTCAACGTTTTGAAGTGCGCCAAAATCGATTCCAGGCGTGCCAGGAAGACGCCCGGCACTTTGTCGATCTGCAATCCGAAGAAGTCTTTCAACTGCGTGCTCGCAATCAAGACCGCGATTCCATTCGTAAACCCAATCACGATGGGCCGGGGGATAAACTTTACCGCTGTCCCCATCCCCGTAGCGCCCAGGATCACCAGCAACACACCCGCCATCATCGTGCACAGAAACAGACCCTCTACCCCGTGCTGTGTAACGATCCCCGACACCACAACGACAAAGGCCCCGGTCGGCCCACCAATCTGCGTGCGCGATCCCCCCAGCAACGAGATCAGAAATCCCGTAACCACGGCGCAGTAAATCCCCGCCTGCGGAGTCAACCCCGAGGCAATGGCAAACGCCATCGCCAGCGGCAAAGCAACCAAGCCCACGGTTACGCCCGCGACTACATCACGCAAGAATTTTTGAGGAGTGTAACCCCGCAGACTAAGAATGGACTTCGGAAACCAACGTTCTTCGAGAGCAAGCTCCATGCCGCTATTATGCCCCGACGCTGCACCCGCTAAGGAGAAAGTCTGTGAAAAATAGCCTGTCACCCCCGGTTCCTTTCTGGCGATTGCAGTACTGGCATGCTTGTCCCTGGTCAGTCCTGCTTTTTCGCAAGATAGCAGTGCTCCTGCAAGGCTCACATTCAGTTTGGGAAATTTGCGCAAAAGCGCCCGGATTTGACGCTTTACATAGTTGAGAGCCGTCGAGTATGTTGGATGCCTTCGGAGCGCCCGAAAATACCCCCTTGACCTCTCCTAATCTAATTTTGAGGAGTAAGCCATGACCCGCTTTTACACCAATCGCATACTTTTCACGTTGGCTCTTTGCATGAGCATATTTACGCTTACCAACAGTTTTCTGGCCGCGGCACAAGTGCGCCCGGCTCCACCGGCAAAAAAAGCTCCGGCTGCTCCAGTTCCAGCGAGACCAGTCCGACAGGCAGCGCCAGTGAAACCCGCCCAGCCTGCAGCGCCGCCGAAACCAGCGCCCGCTCCAGTTGGGCAAGTGAAACCAACGGCTACACCTGTAAGGCCGGTTGCCACCGTTCCTGTGGTTGCAAAGTCCCCCACAAGCCCAGCCCAGCCTGCAACTCTTCCCACAAGAGGCGCGAAGACTCAAACCCCCGTTGGAGCTGTTGCGCCAGTCTCGTCGCAGGCGTCTCTTCCTGCCCGGCCGGTAACTCCTGGGGCAACAACGCCAAGAGCGATGCCCGCAAGCACCGCCTACGGCCAAAGTTCACCCGGCGCCGTGGCCGGAGACCCACGCTCGGCCGTGGCGACCCAGGGCTTGGGCACCTTCTTAGGTGGGGGGTGGACCGTGACCGCGTACGGCTGCTTCCGCTCCAACACTCGTGTACTGTGTGATTTCGACGTTTTACCCCCGCACAACACGCAAATCGGCGCTGGCGCTTTCATGCCGTGGGTACATTTAGTGGATGACGGCGGCAAGATCACCTCGCCCCACAACGCGTTTTTCCAGGCTACGGATGGCAGCCAGCTCACGGTTGCCTATGCAGACGTCAGCAACCCACTTCGCCTGCTGATGGAGTATGACGACGTGGCGCCAAACTTCAACAGTGTGGCTCTGGTGCACGGAGCCGATCGCATCCAGGGTGTTCCCATCACTCCGGCCGATCCCGACCTCCCTGCCGGAGCTATCCAGGCGCGTGGCGCCGCCCCGGCGACCCAGGCCCCAACGGCCCAGGCCCCGGCTGCTGGCACAGACCCCACGGGCACAGTCGATCAGGCAGCTGGCACCGTAACCAACGCGAGCCAAAAGATCCATGACAAAAAGACTAAAGCCATTAGCACGTGGCAGCAGATGAAGGACGCGGCAAATGCGATAAAGCACTAAGTCCTGCCCGGGAGCTGGCGAACAGGCGCTCCGCCGATAGCTTGCTCCCGAGTCTTAATTTCTTATTTCAATTCCGGCAATAATATACTTGGCAAAACAGGCAGGGATCAAATTTCGGGGCTAAAAATCACTTTCATTATGAACCAAAAACCCTCGTGGACGATGCCGCGGACGATGCCGAAGATAAACCCAATCGTTACAAGCAAACCTAAAATCCACTTTGCCCACTTAGGGAGTGGGTCGACGATCTTGTCTACGGCTCTTGACATCAGACCCATGTAGGCAATCCAATCACGCGAAATGATCGCGTCCGGGTGCCCCGTCCTTGTCGCGTTCTCTGCGAAAGGGCGGGGAAGTCATACCTAAATTAAGTAGGAGGCACAGGCGGGACACACACCTCCTTCAACCCGCGAAATCGCTCCAAGGCTCTGGAAAGACTTACAAAAAAATCCTAGTTACAGCGAGGGCTATTCGGATGAGCCTTGCACCATGGCGTACAGGGGATGCAAACCGACGTCCCCGGTTTCAGATCAATATTCTTGGAAGAAGTATCGCTGTTCTTTGCTCCCAGGTTTCCCACCAGGCCGAACACAGCAACCAACAGCAAATAACGCGTGAGTTTCATAGGGGTAATGCCTCCAGCGGGGAATTATGGAACAGTTAGAGTCGAAAATGCCAGCTAATTTTTGCGACAAAGAACTCCTCAGACTGCGGAAAATAAGCTCGGTAGGGCTGGCGCCGTTCTCGCACCACCAGAAAAATTCCCTAACCCGCTTTTCGGAACGTTAGATTCATACGATAGTCGCCCACCAACTGGTGGGAGCCTTCCTTGAGCGGCAGCACGCCATGATAGCGCAATCTGGCAGGACCACCCCAAACAACCACGTCGCCGTGTGCCAACTTCACGCGGAGCGCTTTGTCGGCTCGATGCAATCCGCCAAACAAAAAAACCGCCGGGATCCCCAGTGATACGGAAACGATGGGCTGGTCATAGTCCTGTTCGTTCTTATCCTGATGCAGCGATAATCTTGCGCCCGGTTCATAGCGATTGATCAGGCAGGCATCCGGCAGGTATTCACGGAATCCGGCCCGTGCCGCCGCACTCGTAGCCAGTCGCAAGAAGGCATCCGGCATCTGGGGCCACGGCAAACCACTTACCGGATCGCCAGTGTCGTAGCGATACCCGGTTCGATCCGTCACCCACCCCAGCGCACCGCAGTTCGTCATCGCAACCGACATGCGAAAGCCGCCCGGCGTGATCATGTTGCGGAACGGCGCTCTGGCCGTAACGTCCCGTATGGCGGACAAGAGCGCCGCCTCTTCCGGTAGGGCAAATGCGCGCAGCAGCGTTGCGCCCGGTCCGAGCAGCTCCTGCCGCGTTTCAACATCCGCCAAGTCATCGAACAGATTTAAGGTCATTCCGCTTACTCACTGCGCGTCATGAAAAATAATCCCCAGCGTATGACGGTGTCCCGATCGCACGCGACTCACTCCATGTCGTAGATTCACGCGATACACGCCGCGCGCTCCCTGCACGGGGCGATGATGTACAGCAAACACAACGCCGTACCCTTGGCGAAGCGGTACAACCATCGGTCGCGATTGCATACGCGGCCGTTGCTCCGTCATCACAAATTCGCCACCTGTGAAATCTCTGTCGGGATCCGACAGCAGAATCGCAAGTTGGAGCGGGAAAACGTGCTCTCCATACAGATCCTGATGCAGACAATTGTAGTCCCCTGCCCCATACTGCAGCAGTAGTGGCGTCGGCCGGACCTGGCCAGCCTCATGGCAGCGCACAATAAAATCCGCATGTTTCTCCGGATAACGAACAGGCACCCCCATCGCGCCGTTCCAGCGATTGGCGATGGGGACAAGATGCGGATAGACCGCCGTCCTTAGCTCCGCAATAAGATCGGGTAGGGGATAGCGGAAATATTTGTATTCTCCCCGCCCAAAACCGTGTCGCGCCATCACCACACGACTGCGAAACATTTCCTCGTCCGCATACATCGCAGCGAGGGCTTGGCATTCGTCCGGAGGAATCAGATGTTCAAGCAGGGCGTTTCCCTGTGCATCAAGGTCTTGGGATACGCGGCTCCAATCAAATTCGGTCACGCGCTCGGCGGCGGCTTTTGCAGAAATAAGGGCCGCAACGGTTTGTATGTGTGCAGCGTTCAAGCGTGCGCCTCTCTTTCGAAAGAGTTCATGGTCATGAACACAATCTAGCAACCGCTCTCGTCGCTCACACTCCGATTCTTGCGTTCAAATTTTTACCGTTTCCGGCTGCCCTTAGCGGCTTTGCTCCCGTTCTGAGCGAAATGCGCCGTAAAATGCCGCAGGAAGGGCGCTTGCTTGGTCATTCGGTACGGAGGTATCGCCTCCCGATGCTTCCAAATTCCATCCAATACTTCGATCACATACTCAAAATGGCTTTGTGTGTAGACGCGGCGCGGAAAGGCGAGGCGCACCAGCTCCCGCGGCGCTGGAGTTTCCTTTCCGGTTACCGCATCCACACGCCCAAACATCACGCTCCCCAGCTCGACGGCGCGAATACCTCCTTCTAAATACAGCGCATTCACCAGCCCAATCCCCGGATAATCCGACACCTTCAGATGTGAGCAAAATCCCGCTGCATCCAGAAATACCGCATGACCTCCCGCCGGGCGCACAATCGGAATCTTCCGCTCGATCAGTCGCGACGACATGTATTCCACTGTCGCGTGACGATAATGTTGATACTCGTATTCCAACGCCTCCCGCAACCCCACGGCAATCACTTCCAGATCGCGCCCCGCCAGCCCGCCATACGTAGGGAACCCTTCCGTCAGAATCAGCAAGTTGCGAAAATCCTCCGCCCACGCGTCGTTGTTGCAGGCAAAGAAGCCGCCAATATTGGCCAGCCCATCCTTCTTTGCGCTCATCACAGCAGCATCCGCCAGCGCGAACATCTCTTGAGCAATTTTCGTCAGCGACTTGCCACGATAGCCCGGCTCGTATTTCTTGATGAAGTACGCGTTCTCGGCAAAACGGCAGCAATCGATCACCAGCGGAATTCCGTGCTTCTTCAAAATCCTTTTCACCGCCACAATGTTCGCCATCGAAACCGGCTGTCCGCCGCCCGTATTGTTGGTCACGGTGATCATGCAGAAGGGAATCTGCTTCGCACCATGAGTCTTGATGAGCCATTCCAGTTTCGCTGTATCCATGTTGCCCTTGAACGGCTTGTCCAGATACAGATCCTTCCCCTCCGGTGTCAGCAAGTCCTCCGCCAGCGCCCCGACAAATTCAATGTTGGCGCGCGTCGTATCAAAGTGGCTGTTGTTCGGGACCACATCCCCCGCCTTCAACCGCGTCGCTGCCAGAATCCGTTCCGCCGCCCGGCCCTGATGCGTGGGAAAAATATGCTTGAGTCCGGTAATCTCGCGCACCGTCCGCTCAAAATGCTGCCAGGAGATGCTCCCCGCATAACTCTCATCTCCCGTCATCAAAGCTGCCCACTGTCGCGTCGACATCGCCCCCGTCCCGCTATCGGTCAGCAGGTCAATGGTGATGTCCTCCGCATTGAGCAAAAAGACGTTGTAATGGGCGGAAGCCAGCCGCGCCTCGCGCAGCTTGCGCGTGGTGATCGGCAAAGCCTCGGTCATCTTGATACGAAACGGCTCAATAATCGTCTGCATGGAAAAATCCTCGAAGATTTCAGCGGGAATAGGATGAGATCAATAAAAGACGCAGCCAAGAAGTATATTTCATCTCAGCAGGAGCAGGGCCGGTGCGGTCGCGCGTTCTTTGTGGTCAAGAAGTTCCGGAGGGGCAAAAGGAAAAGGCCCCATTCTTTTCAGAATGGAGCCTTTATTTAAGCCGGCAACGACCTACTCTCCCACACACTTTCGCGTGCAGTACAATCGGCCCTGCGGGGCTTAACTTCCGTGTTCGGGATGGGAACGGGTGGAACCCCCGCGGTAAGA